>JBQTIC010000032.1:0-78053 GCA_052388435.1 Chromatiales bacterium
TGCCATCCGCGAGGGTGGGCGCACGGTGGGCGCCGGTGTGGTGGCGCAGATTATTGAATGAATGGTGACTCGTGACTGGTAACTCGCCAGAGCGAAATCTACACCCATCAAGAATCACGAATCACGAATTACCAGTTACGGCGAAAGCTTATGAATCAGCAAGTCATCCGCATCCGGCTGAAGGCGTTCGACCACCGGCTGATTGATCAGTCGACGCGCGAGATCGTCGAGACGGCGAAGCGCACCGGCGCCCAGGTCAAGGGCCCGATCCCGCTGCCCACGAAGGTCGAGCGCTACACAGTGCTGACCTCGCCGCACGTGGACAAGGACGCGCGCGACCAGTACGAGATCCGCACCCATAAGCGCCTGCTCGATATCGTCAATCCGACGGACAAAACGGTGGATGCGTTGATGAAGCTGGAACTCGCTGCCGGTGTGGACGTGCAGATCAAGTTGAACTGACGGGAACCTTGGGAGTCGCCACAATGAGCCTCGGACTGGTGGGTCGAAAATGCGGCATGACCACGCTCTTCAAAGAGAGCGGCGTGTGCGTACCGGTGACCGTCATCGAGGTGTTGCCGAACCGGATCACGCAGGTGAAGACAGTGGAGGGCGATGGTTATCGCGCCGTGCAGGTGACCTACGGCCAGCGCCGGCATGACCGTGTCAACAAGCCGATGGCGGGCATCTTTGCCAAGGCCGGCGTGGAGGCCGGCGAAGGGTTGTTCGAGCTGCGCCTCGGTGAGGAGGAAGGCAAGGATCTCGCCCCAGGCCAGCCGTTGACGGTGGAGATATTCGCGGCCGGCCAGAAGGTGGACGTGGCGGGCACGACCATCGGCAAGGGCTTTGCAGGCACCATCAAGCGCCACCATTTCCACTCGCTGGATGCTTCGCACGGCAACTCGGTGTCGCACCGCACGCCGGGTTCGACCGGTCAGCGTCAGACGCCGGGCCGTGTGTTCAAGGGCAAGAAGATGTACGGCCAGCTCGGCAACGAGCGGCGCACGGGGACGAACCTGGAGATCGTCGGCGTCGACAAGGAGCGTAACCTCATCCTGGTCAAGGGCGCGGTGCCGGGCGCGCGAGGCGGCAAGGTGCTGATTCAGCCGGCCGCCAAGGTGAAAAGATAGCGTCATGAATATCCGCGTGCATTCCAGCGGCGGCAAGGCTGCCAGCCTTAAGGTTTCGGAGAAGGTGTTCGGCGCCGTGTACAACGAGCCTCTGGTGCACCAGGTCGTGACTGCCTACCAGGCGGCGGGCCGCGCCGGGACCAAGCAACAGAAGACGCGCGCCGAGGTTAGCGGTGGCAACTCCAAGCCGTGGAAGCAGAAGGGAACGGGCCGAGCCCGTCACGGCAGCACGCGCAGTCCCATCTGGCGGCATGGCGGCCGCGCCTTCGCGGCGCGCCCGCGCAGCTACGCACAGAAAGTCAATCGCAAGATGTACCGCCAAGCCATGCGCTCGATACTTTCCGAACTGCTGCGTCAAGAACGGCTGACGGCGGTGGATACCTTCGCGGTCGAGACCCACAAGACCAAGGTGCTGCTCGCCAGACTCGGCGAATTGAACGCTTGCGATGCTCTGATCGTCACCGATAAGCTCGACCGTAATCTGTACTTTGCCGCGCGGAACATTCCCAATGTGGAGGTGCTGGAGGCCCGTGAAGTGGACCCGGTGAGCCTCATCAACTTCGACAAAGTCATTGTCACGAAGGCAGCCGTGCAGCAGCTGGAGGTTCGTCTGTCATGAGTCCGGAAAACCTGATTAACGTGCTGGTTACACCCCTGATCTCGGAGAAGACGGCACGTGTGGCAGAGAGCGGGCAGTACGTGTTTGCGGTGCAACCTGCGGCAAACAAGCAGGAAGTCAAGGCAGCCGTGGAACTGATGTTCAAGGTCGAGGTGGCCTCGGTACAGATGTGCAACCTGGCCGGCAAGACGAAGGCGTTCCGCGGAAAGCGCGGGCGTCGCAAGGGATTGCGCAAGGCGTACGTGCGCCTGAAGCCTGGGTTCAGCATCGAATTCGGAGCGGCGCCTTAAGGGGAGGATGCTCAAAGGGAAACTTTATGCCACTGGTCAAAGTCAAACCGACATCACCTGGTCGCCGCGGCGTGGTGAAGCTGGTCAGTCCCGAACTGCACAAGGGCGGACCGGCACCCGCGCTCATCGAACGAAAAAACAGGAGTGGTGCCCGCAATCATGCCGGGCGCCAGACCATGCGCCATGTCGGTGGCGGCCATAAGCAGCACTACCGCCTCATCGACTTCAGGCGCAACAAGGATCGCGTGCCGGCGCGGGTAGAGCGCCTGGAATACGACCCGAACCGTACCTCCCACATCGCGCTCCTGCTTTACGCGGATGGTGAACGACGCTACATCATCGCGCCGAGGGGATTGAAAGCGGGCGATGCGGTGATGTCCGGTGCGGATGCGCCGATCCAGAGCGGCAACAGCTTGCCGCTGCGTAACATCCCCGTGGGCACCACTGTACACTGCGTGGAGATGAAACCGGGGAAGGGCGCGCAGCTCGGTCGCGCCGCCGGCGCCGGCGTGCAGCTTGTCGCGCGCGAAGCAGGGTACGCGACCTTGCGCCTGCGCTCCGGTGAAACGCGCAGGGTGCCGATCGACTGCCGCGCGACAATCGGCGAGGTCGGTAACGCGGAGCATTCGCTGCGATCGCTGGGCAAGGCTGGCGCCACGCGCTGGCGCGGTATCCGCCCGACGGTCCGTGGCGTCGTGATGAACCCAGTCGATCACCCGCATGGCGGCGGCGAGGGCAAATCGGGTCAGGGTAACCCGCATCCGGTCACGCCGCACGGCGTGCCGACGAAGGGCTACAAGACCCGCAAGAATAAGCGCACGGCGGGCATGATCATCCGCCGGCGCAACGACAGGTAAACCGAGAGGTGCAACGTGCCACGTTCAGTTAAGAAGGGGCCGTTCGTTGACCACCATCTCGCCGCCAAGGTCGAGAAGGCGCGGGCGTCCAGTGATAAGCGCCCCATCAAGACCTGGTCGCGACGCTCGGTGGTGCTCCCGGACATGGTCGGCTTCACCATCCAGGTGCACAACGGCAAGCAGCACATCCCGGTATATATCACCGAGAACATGGTGGGGCACAAGCTCGGCGAGTTCGCAGCGACGCGGCTCTTCCGCGGCCACTCTGCCGACAAGAAGGTCAAGGTTTAGGGCGGGACAGCATGGCGACGACGGCACGGTACCGCTACGCGCGCATCTCGGCGCAGAAGCTGCGCCTGGTGGCAGATCAGATCCGCGGTCTGCCGGTGGAGCGAGCCATGAACGTTTTGAACTTCAGCACCAAGAAGGCGGCCGGCATCATCCGCAAGGCGCTCGAATCGGCGATCGCCAACGCGGAGCACAACGACGGCGCGGACATTGACGAGCTGAAGGTGAGCACGATCCACGTGGATCAGGGGCCCTCTATGAAACGCATCCGCAGCCGTGCGCGCGGGCGGGCCGATCGCATCCTCAAACGCACCAGTCACGTCACCGTGACGGTGTCGGACAACTAAGCCAAGGCGGGGCGAGGGTCATGGGTCAGAAAGTACATCCAATCGGAATTCGGCTGGGCATCGTCAAAGACTGGACCTCGAAGTGGTATGCCGACAGCAGGCACTACGCGGACTATCTGAACACCGATCTCAAAGTCCGTGAGTTCCTGCGCAAGCAGCTCGCCCATGCGTCGGTGAGCCACATCCTCATCGAGCGGCCCGCGCACAACGCCCGTATCGTGGTCCATACGGCACGCCCTGGTATCGTCATCGGCAAGAAGGGAGAGGACATCGAGGTGCTGCGCAAAAGGCTGGCGGTCATGATGGGCGTGCCGGTAATGATCAACGTCGAGGAGATACGCAAGCCGGAGCTGGATGCCCATCTCGTAGCCGAAAGCGTCGCCCATCAGCTGGAGAAGCGAATCATGTTCCGCCGCGCCATGAAGCGTGCGGTGCAGAACGCGCTGCGCCTCGGCGCCCAGGGCATCAAGATCACGGTGGCCGGCCGCCTGAACGGCGCTGAGATCGCGCGCACGGAGTGGTATCGCGAAGGCCGCGTGCCGCTGCACACATTGCGGGCCGACATCGACTATGGCTTCGCCGAGGCCAAGACGACCTACGGCGTCATTGGCGTCAAGGTGTGGATCTTCAAGGGCGAGATCCTCGAGGGCGCCGACGCCGCGGAGTCCGAGAAGGCGGAAAAGACCGAAATACCGGCAGCGGTCGAGGAGTGAGCTGAGAGGGAATTGTCGTGCTTCAACCCAAGCAGACCAAATACAGAAAGCAGCACAAGATGCGCAATCGCGGACTGGCACAGACCGGTGCGCGGGTGAGCTTCGGTGAATTCGGGCTAAAGGCAACAAGCACCGGACGGATCACCGCGCGCCAGATCGAAGCGGCCCGGCGTGTCATCACCCGCCAGATGAAGCGTGGCGGCAAGGTTTGGATCCGCATCTTCCCGGACAAGCCCATCACCCAGAAGCCCCTGGAGGTGCGCATGGGCAACGGCAAGGGCAACGTCGAGTACTGGGTGGCGCAGATCCAGCCGGGCCGCGTGCTGTATGAGCTTGAGGGTCTGACCGAGGCCGAGGCGCGCGAGGTGTTTCGGCTTGCCGCGGCCAAGCTGCCGGTGAGAACGACGTTTACATGCAGGACGGTGCTGTGATGCGGACGGCAGAGCTGCGTAAGAAGACCGCGAAAGAACTCAACGAGCTGCTCCTGGATCTGCGGCGTGAGCAGTTCAGCCTGCGCATGCAGCAGGGGACCGGCCAGGCGGCGCGTCCCAGCCGGATCCGCGAACTCCGGCGCAGCATCGCCCGGATCAAGACCCTGCTCAAAAGCGCAGAATTAGGGGCAGCCTGAGATGAGCTCTAACAGCAACCGGCGCGTGGTAATCGGTGAGGTGATCAGCACCAAGATGGACAAGACCATCGCGGTGCGGGTCGAGCGTATTGTCGCGCACCCCCTATACAAGAAGTACGTGCGCCGCTCAAGCAAATACCTGGCGCACGATGAAGCCGGGGAGTGCAAAGAAGGCGATGTGGTGGCGATCGAGGAGTGCCGGCCCATCTCCAGGCGCAAGAGCTGGCGGCTCGCCAAGGTCATCGAGCGGGCGGCCTCGACCTGAGCGCGGGGCGTAGGCGGATAAGAAGCTCCAGGGAAAATTCCAATGATACAGATGACCACCGTGCTGGATGCGGCCGACAACAGCGGCGCGCGCCGCCTGATGTGCATCAAGGTGATGAAGGGCTCGAAGGCCCGCTACGCGAACATCGGTGACATCATCAAGGTGTCCGTCAAGGAGGCGATCCCTCACAGCAAGGTAAAGAAGGGTGAAGTATTCGATGCTGTGGTGGTGCGCACCAAAAAGGGTGTACGCCGGCCGGATGGCTCCATCATCCGCTTCGACGGCAACGCGGCGGTCCTGCTCGACAAGCAGATGCAGCCGATCGGTACGCGCATCTTCGGACCGGTTACCCGCGAACTGCGCAGCGAGCAGTTCATGCGCATCGTTTCGCTTGCACCGGAAGTGCTGTAGGCAGGATGTCGTAAGATGAAGAAGATACGAAAGGGCGATGAGGTGGTCGTGCTGGTCGGCCGCAACAAGAGCCGGCGGGGCAAGGTCCTGCGCGTGCTCGACGAGCATCGCGTGATCGTCGAAGGCGTCAATCTTGTCAAGCGGCACACCCGCCCCAATCCGCAGCAGGGGCGGGCGGGCGGCATCGTCGAGAAGGAGGCGCCGATCGATGTCTCCAACGTCGCCGTGTACAACGCCGCTACCGGCAAGGCGGATCGCGTCGGTTTCAAGACCCTGGAGGACGGCCGCAAGGTGCGTTACTTCAAGTCGAGCGGTGAAGTGCTAGATGTCTGAGAAACAGGTCATGGTCAGATTACAGCAGTACTATCGGGAAAAGGTCGTGCCGGATCTGATGGAGCGATTTGGCTTCAAGAGTGCTGTGCAGGTGCCCCGGATCACGAAGATAACGCTCAACATGGGTGTGGGTGAGGCGGTGGCTGACAAGAAGATCATTGACCACGCCGTTGAGAACCTCACTTTAATCGCCGGCCAGAAGCCGGTGGTGACCAAGGCCCGCAAGTCGATCGCCAACTTCAAGGTGCGCGAGAACTGGCCGGTGGGCGTAAAGGTGACGCTGCGCCGGGAACGGATGTACGAGTTTCTCGATCGGCTTATCAGCGTCGCCATCCCTCGCATCCGCGACTTCCGGGGTTTAAGCCCGCGCGCCTTCGACGGCCGCGGCAACTACACCCTCGGCGTCAAGGAGCAGATCATCTTCCCGGAGATCGATTTCGATAAGATCGACGCGATCCGCGGACTGGACATCTGCATCAGCACCAACGCGCGCAACGACGAGCATGGTCGGGGGTTGCTCGGCGCCTTCAACCTGCCACTGCGCAGTCAGTAAACGGACGGATACCGCCATGGCCAAGTTGTCGATGAAGAACCGCGAACAGAAGCGCATCCGCCTCACCAGAAAATACAAGGCCAGACGCGATGACCTGCGTACGCGAAGCAAAGACAGGATGCTGAGCGAGGAGGAGCGCTTGCAGGCCCAGTTGCTCCTGCAGAGGATGCCCCGCGATTCGAGCCCGTCACGCGTGCGCAACCGCTGCCGGATCACCGGCCGCACGCGTGGCGTCTATCGCAAGTTTGGACTCTCACGCAGCAAGCTGCGCAAGGCAGCCATGCGCGGTGACGTGCCGGGGCTGGTCAAGGCGAGCTGGTAGGGAACGGAGACGGCTTAAACACTTGAGGCACCGCTGACGGATGCACTGCATATGAGTTTGCAAGATCCCATCGCCGACATGTTCACGCGCATCCGCAACGCCCATGCGGCGCGCAAGCAGAAGGTGACCATGCCCTCCTCCACGCGCAAGGTCGCCATCGCGAAACTTCTCAAGGAGGAAGGTTACCTGAGCGACTACGAGGTCGCCAACGTCGAGGGCAAGCTCCAACTGACAATTGAGCTTAAGTATTTCGAGGGCAGGCCTGTGATCGAGCTGCTGAAGCGGGTGAGCCGTCCGGGGCTCCGCGTCTACCTCGCGAAGGACAACGTACCGAAGGTGACGGGCGGTCTGGGCATCGCCATCGTGTCGACCTCGAAGGGTCTGATGACGGACCGCGCGGCGCGCGCCCAAGGGATCGGCGGTGAGCTCGTCGGGTACGTGTCCTGATCGCAGCGGGTGAACTACGATGTCGCGGGTAGCGAAAAAGCCAATCAAGATCCCCAAGGGGGTCGAGGTGAAGATCAACGGCGCCGAGGTCGCAGTGAAGGGCGCCAAGGGCGTTCTGACCCATCGCGTGCCGCCGCGGGTCAAGGTGGCGCTGCAGGGGGACACCATGCAGGTCAGCATGGCCGATGCGAGCACGCGCACGCGAACGCTCGCTGGTACCACCCGCGCCCTGCTCAACAACGTGGTCACAGGGGTGTCTAGCGGGTTTCAGCGCAAGCTTGAGATAAACGGCGTGGGTTACCGTGCGCAGGTGCAGGGCAAGGTCCTGAACCTGACGCTGGGCTTCTCCCATCCGGTCAACTTTCACATTCCCGACGGCATCGCCATCGAGACGCCGAGCCAGACCGAGATCATCGTCAAGGGTGCCAACAAACAGCAGGTGGGGGAAGTGGCGGCGAAGATTCGCGCGTACCGCCCGCCGGAACCGTATAAGGGCAAGGGCGTGAAGTACGCCGAGGAAGTAATCGTGCGCAAGGAAGCGAAAAAGACCTAGTTTGCGTTTCCTGAAGGACGTTCATGGCAATTAACAAAAAAGAAGGTCGGCAGCGTCGCGCGCAGCGGGGACGGGCCAAGATCAGAGAACTGGGTGTGCCCCGGCTTTCGGTGCACCGCACGCCCCGGCACATCTCTGCGCAGGTGTTCGCCGCGCCCGATTTTCACGTCGTGGCGAGCGCCTCGACATTGGAGAAGGATCTGCGCAGCAGTGTCAAGAACAGCGGCAATGTCGAGGCAGCCGTTGCGGTGGGCAAGCTCATTGCGCAACGGGCCAAGGCGGCCGGCATCACCCGGGTGGCGTTCGACCGCTCGGGGTTCAAGTTTCACGGCCGCGTTAAGGCGCTCGCTGACGCGGCGCGCGAATCAGGTCTCGAGTTCTAGGAGCGTGGTATGGGCGCTACAAACATCCCGGATAATACCGAGGGCCTGCGCGAAAAACTGGTGGCAGTCAACCGCGTGGCCAAAGTGGTGAAGGGCGGGCGCATTTTCGGCTTCGCCGCGCTCACCGTGGTCGGCGACGGAGAAGGCCGGGTCGGCTTCGGTCGCGGCAAGGCGCGCGAGGTGCCGGCCGCCATCTCCAAGGCAATGGAGGCGGCCCGGCGCGACCTGCGGACAGTGGCGCTGAACGGGCGCACGATCCCCTATGCCGTGACCGGCAGACATGGCGCCGCCAAGGTGTACATGCAACCCGCCTCCGAAGGCACCGGCATCATCGCCGGCGGCCCCATGCGCGCAGTGTTCGAGGTGCTCGGCGTGCAGGACGTGCTCGCCAAGTGTATCGGCAACTCCAATCCGATCAATGTCGTGCGCGCCACGATCGCGGGCTTGCGCAGCATGCAGGATCCGGACTATTTCGCCGGCAAGCGCGGCAAGACGGTCGAAGAGCTCACGGGCTAGTAGCGACATGGCGACGAAGAAGGCGACGAAGAAGAAGGGCACGATAAGGGTGACGCTTCGCAAGAGCACCAACGGGCGGCTCGCCACCCACAAGGCGTGCGTGGCGGGCCTCGGGCTGCGACGGATCGGTCACACCGTTGAGCTGGCGGATACTCCAGCGACTCGCGGCATGATCAGGAAAGTGTCCTATCTGGTTTCTGTGGAGGGGTAGCGCATGCGCCTGAATACCATCAAACCCGCACCCGGCGCCCGGACCAAGCCTGCGCGCGTAGGCCGCGGGCTCGGCTCGGGTCTGGGCAAGACCGCCGGTCTTGGGCACAAAGGCCAGCATGCACGCGCCGGTGGATACCACCGGGCCGGTTTCGAAGGCGGCCAGATGGCTCTACAGCGCCGACTGCCCAAGTTTGGTTTCAAGTCCCTCACGGCGGCCGAGACGGCTGAGGTCCGGCTGGACAAGCTCGCCCGCGTCGACGCCTCGCCGATCGATCTGAAGGCCCTCAAGGCGGCCGGCGTTATCGGCCCGGGCATCAAACGGGCGCGCGTGATGCTGGCTGGCAAGCTGGAGAAGGCGGTTACCGTGAAGGGTCTGATCGTCACCAAGGGCGCGCGCGCCGCCATTGAGAAGGCGGGCGGCAAGGTCGAGGCCTGAGGCGCCAGATGTCCGCTACCGCGACCAGTACCGGTTTGAGCATCGGCAGCCTCGGCAAGCTGACCGAGTTGCGCGAGCGCCTGCTGTTCCTGCTGGGAGCGCTCGTCGTCTTCCGCATCTGCACGCACGTTCCGGTGCCCGGGATCAACCCCGCCGCGCTCGCGCAGTTGTTTGAAGAGCAGCGGGGCACGATCCTCGACATGTTTAACATGTTCTCGGGCGGCGCGCTGGAGCGGTTTTCAGTGTGTGCCCTCGGCATCATGCCCTATATCTCCTCATCCATCATCGTCCAGTTACTGAGCTTTATCTATCCGCCATGGGAGCAGCTCAAAAAGGAGGGCGAGAGCGGTCGGCGCAGACTGACCCAATACTCCCGCATGGGGACCGTGATCCTGGCGATCTTCCAGGCCCTCGGCGTGGCGATCGCTCTCGAAGGCCAGCACTCCGGTGCGCAGAGCCTGGTACTCAACCCGGGCATCGCCTTCAAGCTGACCGCGATAACTAGCCTGGTCACAGGAACGATGTTTCTCATGTGGCTGGGCGAGCAGATCACCGAGCGCGGGATCGGCAACGGGATTTCCATTATCATCTTCGCCGGCATCGTGGCAGGACTGCCGCGCGCCGTCGGCAGCACGCTCGAGTTGGCGCGGACCGGCGAGCTGAATTTCCTGTTCGTCATCCTGGTTCTGGCCGTCGTCGTCATCGTCACCGGAGTGGTGGTGTTCATCGAGCGCGGGCAGCGGCGCATCACTGTCAACTACGCCAAGCGGCAGATGGGGCGGCGGATGTATGCCGGCCAGGCCAGCCACCTGCCGCTCAAGCTTAATATGTCCGGCGTGATCCCACCGATCTTCGCCTCCAGCCTCATCCTCTTCCCCTCCACGCTGGGAAGCTGGTTCGGTACGACCGAAGGTATGGAATGGCTGAGCCGCATCGCCAACACGCTGTCGCCGGGTCAGCCGCTGTACATTCTCATGTATTCGCTTGCGATCGTCTTCTTCTGCTTCTTCTATACGGCGATTGTCTTCAATCCGAAGGAGACTGCGGAAAACTTGAAGAAGTCCGGCGCCTTCGTCCCCGGCATCCGGCCCGGCGAGCACACGGGCCGTTACATAGACGGTGTAATGACGCGACTCACGCTGGCGGGCGCCATCTACATCACGCTGGTCTGCCTGCTGCCGGAGATCCTCATCTGGAAGTTCCACGTGCCGTTTTACTTCGGCGGCACCTCACTGCTCATCATCGTTGTGGTGGTGATGGATTTCATGGCGCAGGTGCAGGCGCACCTGATGTCGCATCAGTACGAGGGGCTGCTCAAGAAGGCGAACCTCAAGGGCCTCGGCCGACGCTAGCAGGTTCGGCGCGGAGACGGATTATGAAGGTCAGGACATCCGTGAAAGTCGTTTGTCGCAACTGCCGCATCGTCCGCCGCAAGCGGGTGGTGCGGGTTATCTGCACCAACCCCAAGCACAAGCAGCGGCAGGGCTGAGTGTTGATTGCGACGGGAGCATAAGCGTAGGCTGCGCAGCCTTGCGCGAAGCGGACATTCCTGGGGCGAGGAGATATTACTATGGCGCGTGTAGCAGGCGTAAACATACCGGTAGGCAAGCATGCCGAGATCGCGCTCCGGTACATCTACGGGATCGGGCCAACCCGGGCCCGCGATATCTGCGAGGCGGCTGGCGTGAAACCTGCCGCCAAGGTCAAGGACCTGACGGAGGACCAACTCGACAAGATCCGCACTGCGGTGGCGAAGTACACCGTGGAGGGTGACCTGCGCCGCGAAACCTCGATGAACATCAAGCGGCTCATGGATCTGGGGTGCTATCGGGGATTGCGACACCGCCGGGGACTCCCGGTGCGCGGCCAGCGCACACGGACCAACGCCCGCACCCGCAAGGGGCCGCGCAAGGCCATTAAGAAGTAAGGACTAGAGTCGAAACGCTATGGCAGAGACCACCACAACGGTTCGGGCACGCAAGCGCGTCAAGAGAAACGTCGTCGACGGCGTTGTCCACGTGCATGCGTCGTTCAACAACACCATCATTACCATCACCGACCGCCAGGGCAACACGCTGTGCTGGGCCACCTCGGGTGGCAGTGGATTCCGCGGTTCGCGCAAGAGCACCCCGTTCGCCGCCCAGGTGGCCGCCGAGAAGGTCACTGCGGCGATGAAGGAGTACGGCGTTCAGAATCTCGAGGTATTCGTGAGGGGGCCGGGCCCTGGCCGCGAGTCGGCAGTGCGGAGTTTGCACGCGGCCGGCTTCAAGATCACCAACATTACCGATGTGACGCCCATCCCGCACAATGGCTGTCGGCCGCCGAAGAAACGTCGCGTCTAGGAGTACGACACCGGGAGCAGATTATGGCGAGGTATATCGGTCCTACCTGTAAGAAAAGCCGTGCCCAAGGCATGGACCTCGGTCTGAAGGGGCGGGGTCGTTCGATCGAAGGCAAGTGCCAGCTTGACAAGCCGCCGGGTCAGCACGGCGATAAGCGCCAGCGCCGCGCGTCGGACTACGCCCTGCAATTGCGCGAGAAGCAGAAGCTGCGCTACATGTACGGCATTCTGGAGCGGCAGTTCCGCAACTACTACGCGGAGGCTGCGCGCGGCAGGGGCGCGACCGGCGAGAATCTGCTCAAGCTGCTCGAGTGCCGGCTGGACAACGTGGTTTACCGCATGGGGTTCGGCTCCACCCGCGCCGAGGCGCGGCAGCTCGTGCGCCACAAGGCGGTCTCCGTCAACGGCACAACGGTCAATATCCCGTCCTACGCCGTGAAGCCCAGCGACGTCATCGCCATCCGCGAGCGTGCGAAGAAGCAGCAACGCATCCAGGACGCCATGGCCGTGGCCGAGCAATTAGGCCTGCCGGAGTGGGTGGATGTGGACTCCTCCAAGCTGGAAGGCGTGTTCAAGACCATCCCCGAGCGCGTTGACCTGCCCCCGGATATCAACGAGGCGCTCGTCGTGGCGCTGTATTCGAAGTAACACCTGCACTGGCCTTAAGACTGGAGAACATCTCGATGCCCGCAACCGCTATCGACCTGTTAAAGCCCAGGCTGGTCAACGTGGACGCCGTCAATCCACGTTGCGCCAAGATCACCCTCGAGCCGCTCGACCGGGGCTTCGGTCACACACTCGGCAACGCGCTGCGTCGCGTGCTGCTGTCATCGCTGCCCGGCTGCGCGGTAGTCGAGGTCGAGATTGAGGGTGTGCTCCACGAGTACACGACGGTCGCCGGCATACAGGAGGATGTGATCGACGTTCTTCTCAACCTCAAGAACCTGGCCATCCGCATGCACGCCAAGAAGGAAGCCACGCTGACACTGAACAAAAAGGGTCCCGGCAAGGTTACCGGGGGGGACATCGCCCTCGACCACGACGTTGAGATCGTCAACCCGGATCACCATATCGCCACCCTGACCGAGGGCGGGGAACTCAACATGACGTTGAAAGTAGCGCGCGGGCGCGGCTATCAGCCGACCACGACGCGGGAGGTTTCCGAGGAAACCCAGACCATTGGGCGGCTCAAGCTCGACGCCAGCTTCAGCCCCATCCGCCGCGTTGCCTACGAGGTCCAGAACGCACGCGTGGAACAGCGCATCGATCTCGACAAGCTCATCCTGACGGTGGAGACGAACGGCGCCATCGACCCGGAGACCGCCGTGCGCGACGCCGCCCACATCCTGCAGGATCAGCTCGCGGTGTTCGTGGATCTCTCCGGCGCCGAGCAGCCTGAACCGGCCAGGGTAGGCGCGCCGGACATCGACCCGATCCTGCTGCGGCCGATCGACGATTTGGAGCTGACCGTGCGCTCGGCCAACTGCCTCAAGGCTGAAAGCATCCACTACATCGGCGACCTCATTCAGCGCACCGAAGTGGAACTGCTGAAGACGCCCAATCTGGGCAAGAAGTCGTTGACCGAAATCAAGGAGGTACTCGCCTCCCGCGGGCTGTCGCTCGGCATGCGGCTCGAGAGCTGGCCGCCGCCGCAGCTTCAGAGCAGGGACTAGAGTTGTAGCATCCCTTGTCAGGATCGCAGGAGGAATAAGCCATGCGTCATCGCAACACTGGACGCCAGTTGAGCCGGAACTCGGCGCACCGCAAGGCGACGCTCCGGAGCCTTGCGCAGTCGTTGTTCCGCCATGAACTCATCACGACAACTGTCCCAAAGGCGAAGGAGCTGCGACGGACCGCGGAGCCGCTTATCACGCTCGCCAAGAAGGACAGCGTCGCACGGCGGCGGCTGGCCTTTGATCGCCTGCGCGATCGCGAGATGGTGACCAAGCTCTTCAAGGAACTGGGGCCGCGCTATGCGAAACGGCCGGGCGGTTACCTCCGTATTCTGAAAAGCGGGTTTCGCAATGGTGACAAGGCGCCCCTGGCGTTGGTGGAGCTGGTGGACCGACCTGCTCCTCCCGCCACTGCCGGGGGGGCAGAATCAGCGGTACAATAACAAAAGTAGAAAGAACAGTAGTCGCCTTACAAAAGCCCGGGCTCGTCCCGGCTTTTCTGTCTGCTGCCTTGCCAGGCCTCAAATTACTGGCAAGAAGACCGCCGCATTCTCAAACTCCCCCTCACCCCACGCTCTCCCCGGAGCGACTGGGCAGTGGACAGCCGCGCAGCGTGCGGCGGGCGAAAAACAGTTCGCCACTTCTGCCAAGGCTCGGTAGACTTCCTCAATGATCGTTCTCATCACGGACTTTGGTCTCGAGGGCCCTTATGTCGGTCAGTTGCAGCGCGTGTTCCTGGAGCAGGCACCATCAGTGCCGGTCATCAACCTCCTCGCGGATGCGCCCACATGCAATCCCCGGGCAACGTCCTATCTGCTCGACGCCTACACGGCCGGCTACGCGGCCGGCACGGTCTTTCTATGCATTGTGGATCCGGGGGTCGGAAGCGGCAGGCACGCGCCCGTGGCTGTGAACCGCACGGATTGCTGGTACGTCGGTCCCGACAACGGCCTGTTCGAGATTGTGCGTCGCCGGGCGCCAGACTCGCAGACGTTCCGGATCGAGTGGCGACCGCCGCATCTTTCCGCGAGCTTCCACGGTCGCGACCTCTACGCGCCCGTGGCTGCACGACTCGCGAGTGGCGATCGGAGCGGTCTCAGTCCCTCGCAACCACTGCGTTTCCCGGAGTGGCCTGATGATTTGCCGGAGGTGATTTATGTCGACCACTACGGGAACGCCATGACTGGCGTGCGGGCGGCAAAGGTGGCGATAGACACGACGACGGTCGAGCTTCGCGGTCGCAGGCTGCGACACGCGCACACGTTCGCCGAGGTCGCACAGGCGGAGGCGTTCTGGTATGAGAATTCCAATGGGTTGCTGGAGATCGCGGCTAATCGGGGGCGTGCCGATGTCACGTTATCGCTGCGCATCGGCGACCAACTGAAATTTGTCGAGAAGCGTCCGGCATAGCGCGCGCCAAGCGCACGCAAACGGACGCCGGCACTGCGCACGCTTGATCAACCTGAGAACGCGAGTATGAATTGCGCCGGATCCCGGCGTGTACGTCGAGCGTCCCGCCTATGCGCAGAGTGAGTACGTGCATGAGTTGCAAGCCGAGGCCTGGCGGGCGTGGATCGCGCACCTTGAACAGATCGTTCAACGCCTCGCGCGCCAAAGGCGAGATGGTGCAGACCAGGGGCCGTAGCGGTCGTGAGGCCGCAGCGAGTCAGGCCGGCCACCTCGACCCGCACGCCGGCCGACAGTGGTCGGTCGACGCAGTCGGCGATGCGGCGGAGTCCCAATAACGGCAGGACGCCGTCATAGAATGCCGTCGATCGCTGCGTGTCGCTGACCGTGATGTCTATGTGGTGGTGGAGCCGCCATTGGCGCTCAAGGGTCAGAGCTGCTTCATCCATCGTGAGTAGATGCGTTCGGCGAGATCGAGGCTGGCTGGTAGATGTTCCCTCATTCCGCGAAGCACCGCCTCGGGACTCTGGACGCTCCCTGAAGTCGGAGCGATTTCATGGCCAAACCTCGCCAACCATCTGGTGACGACTTCCTCGGTGACCTCGATGTGTGCCTGCAAGGCGAGGCTTCCGCCGAGGACGAAGGCCTGCTTGGCGCAATGGGCGCTGGAGAGCAACGGGACAGCTTCCTGCGGCAGGGTGAATGTCTCCGTATGCCACTGCAGGGCGACGAGCGAATCGGGTGTATCGCCAAACCACTTCTGGGCCGCGGCGTTGCGTGCACGCTGCAAAGGTGCCAGCCGATCTCACGCACCGGGTTTTGTGTAACCCGTCCACCCATCGCCTTGGCTATCAACTGGCCACCGAGGCAATGACCTATCAGCGGGATGTCGAGGGCGTGCGCCTCGCGGATAATGCGGAACTCCTCGTACGTCTCGCTGTACGGGCCTCGATGGTTTAGTCGGAGCTGAGGAGTTGCCGCAAGGTAGCGCCGTCCTCATATACGAAGTCTGCGATACGCCAGCCTATCTCGAGCCGGACCATGGCGACCTTGACGATGCCTGGGTCGCTGCGTTGCAGCGGGAAGCGAACGACGGCCGTTGCGGTGTCACCGCTGTTCTCTACGCCGATGATCCGAAAGATACTCTCGCGTATCGGTGAAGGGATCGCCATTGATCACGGACGCCTCCTCCGAAGAGGGCGGCTTACGAAACTCCGCCAGTAACAACGTCTAGAGGTCTGGCGCCAGCCATGGCCGTTTGCGCGCAACGCTTTCTTGCGAGAAACCCATGTCGCGGACAAAGTGCGAGTCATAGAACGCGTCGACGAGCTCTGCGGGGGAGTTCAGCGCTGGCATGTCGGCGCTTACGGAAGGCACAACCCATGCACCGAATGCGGTTATCGCCGCGATCAGCCCGCGAGCAGTGTGGCGAGTAGCAGGCTGCGACATCATGGTGGTCGCATCTGAATGATGGCAGCAGCGTCTTCCCAGGGCAATGCCACGAGGAGTGCACGTTCCCATCGAAATCCTCAAGCGCTCAGCTTGCTCTTGAGCAGGGAATTGACCTGTTTGGGACTGGCCTTACCCTGCGTCTTCTTCATCACCTGGCCGAAAAAGAAGCCGAACAGCTTGTCCTTGCCCGCACGATAGTCCGCAAGCTGCTTGGGATTCTCTGCCATCACCTGTGCGATGGCTGCCTCAATTGCACCGGCGTCCGTCACCTGCTTTAGTCCCTGTTTCTCAATGATGCTGTCGGCATCGCCTTCGCCTGCCCACATCAGTTCAAACACCTTCTTGGCAATGGTGCCTGAAATGGTCTTGTCGGTGATCCGGTTCACCAACGTCCCAAGCATCTGCGGTGTGACCGGGCTTGCGATAATGTCCCTGCCGTCCTTGTTCAGAAAACCGAGCAGGTCGCCCATCACCCAGTTGGCGGCGAGCTTGGCCTCGCCGTTGGCGGTCTTCACTGTCGCCTCATAGAAATCCGCGAGTTCGCGCCCGGCGGTGAGCACGCTCGCGTCGTAGGCGGATAGACCATAGATCTTCATGAAGCGCTCGCGTTTGGCATCAGGGAGTTCCGGCAGCGAGCCGCGCACTGACTCCAGCAAAGAGTGCTCGACGACGATGGGCAGCAGATCCGGATCGGGGAAGTAACGGTAGTCGTTCGCCTCCTCCTTGCTGCGCATTGAGCGCGTTTCGTTCCTGTCCGGATCATACAGACGCGTCTCCTGGACAATCCTCCCGCCGCCCTCGATCACGTCGATCTGGCGCTCGATCTCGTAGTTGATGGCGCGCTCGACAAAACGGAAGGAGTTGATGTTTTTGATCTCGCAGCGGGTGCCAAGGCGGCCGTCGCCCCTCGGCCGCACCGAGACATTGGCGTCGCAGCGGAACGAGCCCTCCTGCATGTTGCCGTCGCAGATTTGTAAGTAGCGCACCAGCGTGTGGATGGCCTTCATATAGGTCACCGCCTCCTTCGCGGAGCGCAGATCCGGTTCGGAGACGATCTCCAGCAACGGCGTACCGGCACGGTTGAGATCGATGCCGCTCAAGCCGTGGAAGTCCTCGTGCAGCGATTTGCCGGCGTCCTCCTCGAGATGGGCCCGCGTGATGCCAATCTCTTTGACGGCGCCATCATCGAGCTGGATGCGTACGCGACCCCTGCCGACGATGGGCGTCTCATATTGGCTGATCTGGTAGCCCTTGGGCAAATCAGGGTAAAAATAATTCTTGCGGGCAAAGATAGAACGTCGCGCTATCTCGGCATTGATGGCCAGCCCGAAGGCGATGGCCATGCGCACCGCCTCCCTGTTGAGCACCGGCAGAACGCCCGGCAAGCCGAGATCGATGATGCAGGCCTGCGTATTCGGTTCAGCACCAAAGGCCGTTGCCGCGCCCGAAAAGATCTTGCTGCGGGTAAGCAGCTGGGCGTGGATCTCAAGCCCGATGACCGGTTCCCATTCCATATTCGCTGTCGTGTGTCAGGCGAATGTTTCTGCAAAGCGCGCGTGCCAATCGGTGACTAGCTGATACTGGTGCGCCACGTTGAGCATGCGTGCCTCATCGAAGTGCTTGCCAACAATTTGCAGTCCCACCGGCAGATTCTCCACGAAACCGGCCGGTATAGACATCCCAGGCAGGCCGGCGAGATTCACCGCGATCGTGTAGATGTCGGAGAGGTACATGGTGACTGGATCGCCCGTCTTTTCGCCCAGCTTGAATGCCGTGGTCGGTGACGTCGGTCCGATGATGACGTCTACCTCCTCAAAGGCGCGATCGAAGTCGTTGCGTATGAGCCGGCGGACCTTGAGCGCCTTGAGATAGTAGGCATCGTAGTAGCCCGCGGAAAGGGCATAGGTTCCGATCATGATGCGCCGCTTGACCTCGGCGCCGAAGCCCTCGCCGCGCGACCGGCAGAAAAGATCCATGAGATCCTTCGGGTCCTTGCAACGGTAACCGAAGCGCACGCCATCGTAACGGCTGAGATTGGACGAACACTCCGCTGGCGCGACAACATAGTAGGCGGGGATCGAAAGACTGCTGTTCGGCAGGCTCACCTCCTTCAACTGTGCGCCCAGCTTCTCGATCTGCCTCGCCGCGGCTTCAACCACCTGCCCAACGGCGGGGTCGAGTCCCGCGCCGAAGAACTCCCCCGGCATGCCTACCCGCAAACCGGTGAGTGGCTCATTGAGCAAGCGCGTGTAGTTTTCGCGTGGTCTTTCCACTGAGGTGGAGTCGCGCGGATCAAAGCCGGCCATGACGTTGAGGACCAGCGCCGCGTCCTC
Organism: Chromatiales bacterium; assembly: GCA_052388435.1. GTDB lineage: Bacteria > Pseudomonadota > Gammaproteobacteria > JAJPIJ01 > JAJPIJ01 > JBQTIC01. Next base: position 18,511 of record JBQTIC010000032.1, read on the forward strand.
TGCGCTCTGCGTCATCGGGCCGCCCTGATCCAGACTGGAGGCGAAGGCGATCATGCCGAAGCGCGACACCGCGCCGTAGGTCGGCTTGATGCCGGTGATGCCGCAGAGCGCCGCCGGCTGGCGGATCGAGCCGCCGGTATCGGTGCCGGTCGCAAACGGGGCGATGCGAGCCGCGACCGCCGCCGCGCTGCCGCCGGAGGATCCGCCTGGCACGCGATCAAGCGCCCACGGATTGCGTACCGGTCCGTAGTGGCTCGTCTCGTTGGAGGAGCCCATGGCGAACTCGTCCATGTTGGTTTTGCCGAGCATGACGAGGCCCGCCTCATGAAGCCGGCTGGTCACCGTCGCATCGTAAGGCGCAATGAAGCTTTCCAGCATGCGCGAGCCGCACGAGGTGCGCACGCCACGGGTGCAGAAGATGTCCTTGTGCGCATATGGGATGCCGCAGAGAACGCCGTCCTCGCCGCGTTCGCGGCGTGCGTCAGCAGCCTCCGCCTGTTGCAGTGCTTGCTCGGCTGTCACCGTGACGAAGCTGTTCAGTTGCTCGTCAAGCTGTTCGATGCGGGCAAGGAACGCACGGGTCAACTCCGCGCTTGAGAAGTCTCCCTGCTTCAGACTGGCGGCGAGTTGCGCAACGGTCATCCGGTGCACGTCGTTCATCGACTTTCTGTTGTCGGTTCGTGGGTTCGTGGCGCGTCAGAGCGTCACTCGATCACTTTTGGAACGAGATACAGACCGGCCTCCACAGCCGGAGCAACGGACTGCATGACTTCGCGCTCGTTGTGTTCTGTAATCTCGTCTTCGCGCGTGCGGGTGGGCAGGTCGTAGGGATGCGCCATAGGTTCGACCTGTGCGGTGTTAGCGGCGTTCATCTGGGCCACGAACTCCAGGATGCTGGACAGCTGCTGCGCGAACCCTGGGATCTCCTCCTCCGTGACTGCCAGGCGCGCGAGATGCGCGATCTTCTCTACGTCCTGTCTGCTGAGTGACATGGGCTGTGGGTCTATGTGATGCGGTTGGTGCAGGTGGGAAAGATCAGGTCCTGCGATCCTGTGCCGCGGCTTCTCGCTGATCCCGCTGCGGCGGTCGTCCGCCACGGCGGAGACATCCCGTCACGCGGCAGTAAAACCCGGCGAAAAATAGCACAATTATCGCTTGCCGGATAGCGTGTCGGCTGCTAAAGTGCGCCCCTCAACGGGGTGCGATTTTTGCCACTTTTTAGCAGGTTAGCCTCAAGATTTACAGCAATTGGACGGGCCGGCAAGAAGCCGCTCAGATCCGATTTGTCCTCACGGACCCCAACATTCAGCGCCGGGTATGCCTGCCCGGCATCGTGCGCGTAACGACAACAACATGCTCAAGAAACTCAGAGGCCTCTTCTCCAACGATCTCTCCATTGATTTAGGTACGGCCAATACCCTCATCTATGTCCGTGGCAAGGGCATCGTCCTCAACGAACCCTCCGTAGTCGCGATTCGCAAGGGACTCAATTCGCCGGGCCAGCGCAGCATGGCGGCCGTCGGCACCGAAGCGAAGCGCATGCTCGGTCGCACGCCAGAGCACATCCAGGCTATCCGGCCGCTCAAGGACGGCGTCATCGCTGACTTCGATGTCACCGAGAAAATGCTCCAGCACTTCATCCACAAGGTGCATGGCGAGCGGCTGTTTAAGCCCAGCCCGCGCGTTCTCGTGTGCGTGCCCTGCGGCTCGACCCAGGTTGAGCGCCGCGCCATCAAGGAGTCGGCGCTGGGCGCCGGCGCCCGTCAGGTCTATCTCCTCGAGGAGCCCATGGCCGCGGCCATCGGCGCCGGCATGCCGGTGTCCGACCCGCGCGGCTCCATGGTGCTCGACATCGGCGGCGGCACCACCGAGGTTGCCGTCATCTCGTTAAACGGCATCGTCTACTCGGATTCCGTGCGCACCGGCGGTGACAAGTGCGACGAGGCTATCGTCAGCTATGTCCGTCGCAACTACGGCAGCCTCATCGGGGAGGCCACCGCCGAGCGCATCAAGCATGAGATCGGCTGCGCCTACCCGGGCAATGAGGTGCGCGAAATCGAGATCAAGGGTCGCAATCTGGCCGAGGGCCTGCCGCGTACCTTTACGCTGAACAGCAACGAGATCCTTGAGGCGCTCCAGGACCCGCTGTCCGCGGTCGTGCGCGCGGTCAAGACCGCGCTGGAGAAGACTCCGCCGGAGCTGGCCTCGGACGTAGCCGAGCGGGGCATGGTGCTTACGGGGGGCGGGGCTCTGCTGCGCGACATCGACAGGCTCCTGATGGAAGAAACAGGATTGCCGGTCATCATCGCGGATGACCCACTGACGTGCGTGGCGCGGGGTGGTGGGCGCGTGCTGGAGATGATCGAGGAACATGGCCCGAGCATTCTCGTGCTGGAGTAAGTGCCTGTTTTAGACCATACTTATTCTCATTTTGGGGGATATAGTCATCAAACCGCTGTTTCTCAGGCGTTCTTCCATTCTGGCCCGCTTCGGGGCTTGGGTGTTGCTTGCCTGCCTGCTGATGGTTGTTGACCATCACTCCCGCCAGGGCGAGGCGATCCGGGCTGCGCTCTCGGTGGTGGTGTACCCCATTCAGTACATCGTCAACCTGCCGGTCATTGGCGGTCGCTTAGCGGTGGAAACAGTCGCGACCCGGCAGGAGCTGATGGGCGAGAATGAACGTCTGCGCGCGCAGAATCTGCTGCTGAAGACACGGCTGCAGAAGTTCGCGGCGCTGGAAAGCGAGAACATGCGCCTGCGCGAACTCCTCGAGTCCTCCAAGGAGGTGGGCGAGCGGGCGCTGGTGGCGGACGTGCTCGGCGTCGGGACCGAACCGGCGTCGCGTCAGATCATCCTCAACAAGGGCAGCCAGCACGGCGTGTTTCTCGGCCAGCCTGTCGTTGATGCCGATGGTGTCACGGGGCAGATTACCCATGTGGGGCCATTCACCAGCACCGCGATGCTCATTACGAATCCCAGTCACGCTCTTCCGGTGCAGGTCAACCGCAACGGTGTGCGTGCCATCGCTGTCGGTGGTGGCGCGGACGATGTGCTGCAGCTCAACTTCGTGCCCAACAACGCCGACATCCGGATCGGTGATCTGCTCATTTCTTCCGGCCTCGGAGGCCGCTTTCCGGCCGGCTACCCTGCAGGCGAGGTCATCAGTGTCAATCGAAACACGGGCGGCGCTTTCGCCGCGGTCACGGTGGCGCCTAGCGCCAAGCTGGCCCGCTCCCAGCAGGTGCTGCTGCTGTGGCCCCAGGAGCAGCCGGCGGCGGTTGCCGGGCTGGCCCCGTCCCGCGCACCGGCTGCTGAGTAAAGTCCTGGCGCCGCTGTCGTCGACGTGCCTCTTGCGAGCGCTCCGGGCATACTCGGGCACACGGCTAGAGATCGGCTGATGCGAAGTGCGGTGAGTCGCGGCGGTGTGATCGCCGCGACCTTTCTCGTTGCACTGATACTCAGCGCCATGCCGCTGCCGGCGTGGGCGGTTGCCTGGCGGCCGGCATGGGTGGCGATGGTACTTATTTACTGGTGTCTGGCGCTGCCGGAGGTCGTGGGTGTCGGCGTGGCCTGGTGTATGGGGTTGCTGCTCGACGCGCTGCTCAGCGCCCCCCTCGGACAGAATGCGCTCGGTATGAGCGTCGTCGCCTTCCTTACCGTCATCAATCACCAGCGCATCCGGGTCTTCCCGCTCGGACAGCAGGCGCTGATTGTCGGCCTGTTGATACTCCTGTACCTCGCATTGATCTTCCTCATGCGCACCTGGTTGGGCCATAGCCCGGACCCAGTGGCGCACTGGTTCGCGGCAATGAGCAGCATGGTGCTCTGGCCATGGCTGTTCATCATCCTCCGTGACGTGCGGCGGCGCGCCCAATTCAACTGACGCGACTCCATTAATGCCCGACTCGCTGACGTTCCGGGATCACCGTCTCGAGGCACGCATCACCTCACAACGCATCCTCGTGTCCGCGACCGTCGTCGTACTGCTGTTCGCCCTCATCGTCACACGGCTGCTTTACCTGCAGGTCGCCCGCCACGAACACTACATCACGCTCTCGCAGGACAACCGCGTCAAGGTCAACCCCCTTGCTCCGACGCGCGGTCGGATCTTCAGTCGAGACGGCGTGCTGCTCGCTGAAAACCGTCCCTCGTTTCGCCTGCAGGTCGTGCCGGAGCGGGTCGACGACATGGAGGCGACGCTGGCAGAGATCGTACGGCTGATAGACCTCACGCCCGCCGATCTGGAGCGTTTCCGCAAACTGATAAGCCGCAAGCGTCGCTTCGAGAGCACGCCCCTGCGTTTCAACCTCACCGAAGAGGAAGTCGCGCGGTTTGCCGTGGATCGTCACCGGTTCCCGGGCGTGGATATCGCCGCCACGTTGAGTCGGCACTATCCCCTTGGCGCCTCGATGGCCCACGTCGTCGGCTACGTTGGCCGTATCGACGAGAATGATCTGAAGATCATTGACCCGGTTAACTACAGCGCCACGACCCACATCGGCAAAGTCGGTGTGGAGCAATCCTACGAATCGCTGCTGCACGGGCGGGTCGGCTACGAGCAGGTGGAGGTCAACTCGCAGGGCCGCACGCTTCGCGTCCTCGATCACACACCGGCACAGCCCGGGACCAACCTGCGGCTTTCCGTGGATACCGGTTTGCAGGCGGAGGTCACCGCGGCTCTCGGTAATCGGCGCGCCGCCGCCGTCGCCATCGACCCGAACACCGGCGAAGTGCTGGCGCTGGTCAGCACCCCCAGCTACGATCCCAACCCCTTTGTTAACGGCATCAGCGCCGCCCTTTATACGGAGCTGCGCGACTCTCCGGACCACCCGCTCTTCAACCGTGCCCTGCAGGCGGCGTATCCGCCCGGTTCCACGCTGAAACCATTGCTGGCGTTGGCCGGTCTGCATTACGGGCTGCGCAAACCCGCCGACGGCACGTGGTGCCCCGGCTCGTTTACGTTACGCAATGACCCGCACCAGTATCGCTGCTGGCAAAAGTGGGGTCACGGACGCATGAACGTCAGCGATGCAATCGAGCAGTCCTGCGACGTGTATTTCTATCAGCTCGCCCTCGATCTCGGCGTCGATCGCATGCATGGCTTCCTAGACGCGTTCGGTCTCGGCCGGCGCACCGGCATCGATCTGCCGCGAGAGGCGGCCGGGGTGAATCCGTCGCGGCAATGGAAGCGCGCCAACCGCGGCGTGGTATGGTTTCCTGGAGAGACAGTGATCGCAGGCATCGGCCAGGGCTATCACACCGCAACGCCCCTGCAGTTGGCGCACGCCGCGGGGGTGATGGCCACCCGCGGCGTCAGCGCGCGCCCACACGTGGTGACTAGTGCCGGGCGGACCCGCGGTGGCAAGACTGAACGCGTGCGGCCTGAGCTCGAGGAGACGGTGAGCATCATCGACCGTTCGTACTGGCAGATAGTCATCGAGGCTATGCACCGCGTCGTGCAGGGACCGCGCGGCACGGCACGGCGTTCCGCGGAAGGCGCCCCGTACCTGTACGCCGGCAAGACCGGGACCTCGCAGCTCTTCGGTCTCAGTCAGGGCGAGGAGGTCGAGAACGAGGACATCGAGGAGCGCCTGCGCGATCATGCTCTGTTCATCGCGTTCGCGCCGCTCGATCGTGCGGCTATCGCAGTGGCGGTGGTCGTAGAGAACGGGGCGAGCGGCAGCAAGGCGGCGGCGCCCGTAGCACGCCGCATTCTCGATCACTACCTGTTGCGGCAGGCGAGAGTGGCGTACGGCAACAGCAATGGATGAGGCGCGGGACACCTGGCAGCGGTTGCACGTCGATCCCTGGCTGGTGCTGGGGACGCTGCTGCTCTGCGCCGGCGGCTTGGTCGTGCTCTTCAGCGCCGGGGGCGGCGAACGCGCCGTCGTGTTGCGTCAGGGCATACACATGCTGGTCGGCTTCGCGGCCATGGTGATCGTGGCGCAGCTGCCGCCGGCCTTCTTCTCGCGGATCGCGCCGCTGCTTTACCTTGCAGGCATGCTGCTGCTGATCGCGCTCTATTTTGTTGGCACCGGGCGTGGCGCGCATCGCTGGCTGGATCTCGGTTTCATCCGCTTCCAGCCCGCCGAGATCATGAAGCTCGCCGTGCCTCTGATCTGTGCACGCCTGCTCGCAGCCGGTCCACTGCCGCCAAAGTTTTACCGCATCGTCGTGGCAGGTCTACTGATCGTGATCCCCGCAGCGTTGATCGCCGAGCAGCCGGATCTGGGAACGGCAGTGCTGGTGGCGTCGGCGGGCGCGTTCGTGATCTTTCTCGCCGGCATACGCTGGCGTTACTTCATCTGGCTGGCGCTCCCCGCGCTCGCCTCCCTCATACCCTTGTGGACTCTATTGCACGACTACCAGCGCCAGCGCATCCTGACCTTGCTCGACCCGGAAAGCGATCCGCTTGGCGCCGGTTATCACATCATCCAGTCGGTCATCGCGGTTGGATCAGGCGGACTGTTCGGCAAGGGCTGGCTGCACGGGACGCAGTCGCGACTGGAGTTTCTTCCCGAACGGCACACCGACTTCATCTTCGCCGTGTTGTGCGAGGAGTTCGGCTTTGTCGGTGCCGTTGCCCTCGTCGTGGTGTACCTGTTTGTCATACTGCGTGTGTTGACGATTGCCGCCTCGGCCCAGGAGATATTTGGGCGACTCCTCGCCGGCAGTCTGGCGCTGACGCTCTTCATCTACGTGTTCGTGAACATGGGCATGGTCATTGGTCAGCTGCCGGTGGTCGGCGTTCCGTTGCCGCTCATCTCCTATGGCGGCACCTCCGTCGTGACTCTGATGGCGGGATTCGGTATTCTTATGTCTATTCACACTCATCGCAGACGTCTTTCCGTTTAATGCCAGCACGCCTGCCCGGATTCTTTCTCGCCTGCTTCGTCTCCATGCCGTGTGCGTCCGCGACCCCGGGCGACGCTGACGGATTCGATGGTGCGAACCTCCGGGGGTTCATCCGCAGCATGGTGCAGGAGCACGGCTTTCAGGACTCCGCGCTGCGGCGCCTGTTCGCTCTTGCCAGGCTCGAGCCCGCGATACTCGAGGCCATCGAAAAACCGGCCGAAGCCAAGCCGTGGTACCAATACCGTCCCATCTTTCTCAACCCCGAGCGGATAAGTGCGGGGATCGGTTTCTGGCGCGACAACGCCATGAGACTTAAGGATGCGTGGGGTGCCTACGGCGTTGACCCGGCGATTATCGTGGCCATCCTCGGTGTGGAGACCTTCTACGGTCGCAATCCGGGGCGGCACCGCGTGATCGATGCTCTTGCCACGCTGGCATTCAACTATCCGAAGCGGGCGCCGTTCTTCCTGAGCGAGCTGGAGCACTTCCTGCTGTTGACTCGGGATCAGGGAGTGGACCCGCTGAGCCTGACCGGCTCCTATGCGGGCGCGATGGGGCTGCCGCAGTTCATGCCCAGCAGCTTTCGCGCCTATGCCGTGGACTTCGACGCGGACGGGGCGACCGACATCTGGAGTAATCCCGCCGACGCGATCGGCAGTGTGGGTAATTATTTGCAGCGCCACGGCTGGAATCGTGACGCGCCGGTTGCCGTGCCGGCAGCGGTCGCCGGTGACGGCTACCAGCGGCTGCTCGCTGCGGATATCCAGCCGACGCTGGATGTGATGCAGGTGGAGCAGGCCGGGGTGAGACCACAGGCGGCGCTTGCGCCCGGGACGAAGATTGCCGTGATCGAACTCGAATCGCAGGGCGCGAGGGAGTACTGGCTCGGCTGCAACAATTTCTACGTAATCACCCGCTACAACCACAGTCCGCTGTATGCGATGGCAGTCCATCAACTGGCCGAGGCGATCCGTACCGGCTACTCGGAGCTCCAGGCCGCGATGCCATGACGGCGCCCGGCGACGACGATCTTCGCCATGCCCGCATGCTGCGCGTGTGCCTCGCGCTGCTTATGGCGGCGGTCATGGCCGCTTGCGGCCGCCTCCCCGGGCGCGCGGCGCCGCCGCCGCGTCCTCCCGTGGACATCGACAGGGTGCCGGATGCGCAACCTCGCCCGGAGCCTTTGTCCAAATACGGTAACCCTCCCTTCTATTTCGTCAACGGACAGCGTTACGACGTACTGAACGAGGCGCGGGGTTACGTCGAGCGCGGCATCGCTTCCTGGTACGGAGGGGAGTTTCATGGCCGCCGTACCTCCAGCGGTGAGACCTACGACATGTACCGCATGACCGCCGCGCACCGCACCCTGCCGATTCCGTGCTACGTCGAGGTCGTCAATCTGCAGAATGGGAGGCGCGCGGTGCTGAAGGTCAACGACCGCGGGCCGTTCAAGGATAATCGCATCGTAGACCTGTCCTACGTGGCCGCGCGCAAGCTCGGCATCTGGGCGAACGGAACCGGTCTCGTGGAGGTGCGTGTCATTGATCCGGCGCACCCGTACGGCCGGCCGGGCCCGGCCTCGGCCGCACGTGTGGCCGCGACGCCGGAGGTCGCGTTGCCCTTCTTTGTGCAGGTGGGCGCGTTCCTCGATCGCGCAAATGCTGAGCGTCTGCGCGAACGCTTGCAGCGGGTCGCGGCCAGTGTGCGTGTGAGTCCAGCCGAGAGCAGTGGGCTGGCCGTCTACCGGGTGCAGATCGGACCACTGACAAGCGTGGAGACTTCCGACCAGATCGTCCGGTCCCTCCATCGCATCGGCGTCGTTGACCATCGCATCGTGCTCGACTGACCAGGCCCTGAGCTACAATATTCATTCGTTTCGTATCGTGTGATTGAGGCTAATGAAGAAGCACCACGCTTTGTTCCTGCTCGCAGCTTGGCCGGCCCTGCCGGTCTTTGCGGTGAGTGACACCGACTTGAGGACTGCCGGATCCGATATGGCAACCCCCCCGGCGGCGGCGTCGACACCGCTCGCGGATGCGCCAGCCGCGATCGTGCCGCCAGAACCCGGCGCTGCGCCCACCGTCATCGTACCGGCGCCGCCAGCGCTGAAGGCGCGGGCGTGGATGCTCGTAGATTTCCACAGCGGCCGCGTCCTTGCCGAGAGCAACGCGGATGCGCGCACCGAGCCGGCGAGCCTGACCAAGATGATGACCATCTATTCGGTCGCGACATTGCTGAAGGAGGGCCGCGTTAAGCTGACAGACCTGGTTCCCATCAGCCCGAAGGCGCGCAGCATGATCGGCTCGCGCATGTTCGTCGAGGGCGGCTCGCGGGTGACACTCGAGGAGCTGATGAAGGGCGACATCATCCAGTCGGGCAACGATGCGAGTGTCGCGCTCGCTGAGTATGTGGGGGGGGCTGAGGGAGCGTTCGCCTCGATGATGAACCAGAATGCCGTCCGCCTGCGGATGGCGGGCACGCACTTCACGAACAGTACGGGGCTGCCGGACCTCAACCACTACACCACGGCGCGCGACCTTGCCCGTCTTGCGGTGGCGCTCATTCGCGATCATCCGGACATCTACCAGTGGTTCTCCATCAAGGAGTTCACTCACGGCAACATCACCCAACCGAATCGCAACAAGCTGCTGTGGCGCGATCCCAGCGTGGACGGGATCAAGACCGGCTACCACGAGGCGGCGGGATATTGCCTCGCCGCCTCGGCGCTGCGCGACGGCATGCGTCTCATCGCGATCGTGCTCGGCACCGAGAGTGAGGCCGCCCGCGCGGACGCCGCGCAGGCACTGCTCAACTACGGCTTCCAGTTCCATGAAACGCGCAAACTGTTCACAGCCGCGCAACCGATCAAGAACACGCGGGTGTGGAAGGGGGAGGGGGACTCTGTTGCTCTCGGCGTGCAGGAAGATCTTTACGTTACCTATCCACGCGGTCTGGCGCGCCACCTGAAGAGCGTTATCCAGCTGGACGGGAAACTGATTGCGCCGATCCAGGTGGGCGACGTGCACGGCCAGCTGCAGGTAAGCCTGGACGGTGGGGTCATCGCGGAGCAACCCGTGGTCGCGTTGCAGACCGTTGCGGCCGGCGGGCTGGTCGGGCGCACCGTCGACACGGTGCGGTTGTGGTTTGAATGAGGCGCATCCAGCCGTGCGGCGCCCAATCGCGCCGGGCATGACAGCCGGAATCCGACGATGTCGATCGTTTACCTGAATGGCGAGTACCTTCCGCTTGAGCACGCCAGGATATCCGTGCTCGATCGCGGCTTCATATTTGGGGATGGCGTCTACGAAGTCGTCCCCAGTTTCTCGGGCTTTCTGTTTCGCCTGGAGCAGCATCTGAAACGGCTGGACAACAGTCTCCGGGCGGTGCGTATGGGCAATCCGTTCACGCATGCGCAGTGGGAGTCGATCCTCGATGCGCTGATCGAGCGCAACGGCGGCGGCAACCAGTCGGTCTACCTGCAGGTCACGCGCGGCGCGGGCTACCGTGATCACGTGCCGAGCGCACCGGTGCCGCAGACCGTGTTCGCGATGTGCAACGCGGTGACGCACCAGAACCAGGAGCCGGTATCCGCGCTGCTCTGCGAGGACATCCGCTGGAAATGGTGTCAGATCAAGAGCATCGCGCTGCTGCCCAACGTCCTCATGCGGCTGGCGGCTCGTGATGAGGGCGCCTATGAGGCCATTCTGATCCGCGATGGTCTGCTGACCGAGGGCGCGGCGAGCAACGTCTTCGTGGTGAGTGACGGTTTGGTCAGGACGCCGCCGCACAGCGAGAACCTGTTGCCGGGCGTGACACGCGATCTCATCGTCGAACTGCTTCACCGACATCAGATCCCCTGCGCCGAAACGGCCGTCACGGAGACCGAGGTGCGCGCCGCGGAGGAGATCTGGCTGACCAGCTCCACCCGCGAGATCGTTCCGGTCGCGCACCTCGACGGCAAACCGGTGGGTGCGGGCGTGCCCGGACCGGTGTGGCGGAGGGCGCTGCGAATCTACGAGTCGTTTCGCGACGCCGAAGTCGCAGCACGCCGGGGCCGCGGGAGGAAAAGGGCGGACGCGCGCGAGGCGATTTAGACGCGGCCTGCGGCGGCTCCGTTACCGCGCGGCGCCTAGAGCGAAGCAGGGTGGACCTAAGACCGGCAATGGAGATATTCAAGGAGTTCGTGATCGAAGCGGCGCACCGGTTGCCGCATCTGCCCGAGGGGCACAAATGCTGGCGCCTGCACGGGCACTCCTTCCGCGTCGGGGTGTACGTGCGTGGCGACCTCGATCCGCAACTCGGCTGGGTGGCGGATTTCGCGGACATTAGCGCGGCGTTCCAACCGCTCTTCGACGTGCTGGACCATCGCTATCTAAACGAGATCCCCGGACTGGAAAACCCGACCAGCGAGAACCTGGCGCGCTGGGCATGGGGGAGGCTGAAGCCGGTGCTGCCCGGTTTGAGCAAGGTCGAGGTGCGCGAAACCTGCACCGCCGGCTGTGTCTATACCGGCGACTGACGCGTCTGGGTCCCGCGCAGACCCGTCCACATTTACGGCAGATTGCCGATGATCGGCGTGCCCAGTATAAAACACCGGCACGCTCATTGGAGTCGGTTTCGTAACGGAGATCCAACCGGCCTGTGAACGCCTCCGGCAAGCGCGAATGTAACCGATTGGGTACGATGTTCACTACTCCTCCGGCAGGAGGCAGAGGAGGACCGCGAGTGTCGGCCGATGGCGGCACGGCGTCGCGACCGGGAACGGCAAAGCAACGGACATGGCGTGATGGCACCGCTTCGCTGGCCGTGGCGGCAGCACTGCGGACCGGTCCATGACAATTCTAGGCGCCCCGGTTAGGTGCGGATGCCGACGCCGCGGTTCATCAGGGTGAGGCTCAGCGCGAACAGCGCGGCGCTGCAGGCGGCAAGCACCAGCAGGGCGAGGGTAACGTTGATGTCGGAGACGCCGAGGACGCCGTAGCGGAAGGCGTTGACCATGTAGAGGATCGGGTTTGCCAGCGACACGCCCTGCCAGAATTTCGGCAGCAGATCGATGGAGTAGAAGATGCCGCCGAGATACGTGAGCGGGGTGAGAACGAACGTCGGAATGATAGAGATGTCATCGAAGCTCTTGGCGAAGATCCCGTTGATAAGACCGCCGAGCGAGAACAGGACTGAGGTAAGCAGCACGACGACTGCCGTCACCGCCCAGGAGTGCAGGTGCAGATCAGTGAAGAAAAGCGCCACGGCAGTCACCACGACACCGACGATGAGACCCCGCGCCACGCCGCCGCAGATGTAGCCGGCAAGGATGAGCCAGTTAGGGACTGGCGCGACCAGCATTTCCTCGATGTGCTTCTGGAACTTGGCGCCGAAAAACGAGGAGACGACGTTGGCGTAGGCATTGGTGATCACCGACATCATGATGAGGCCGGGGGCGATGTACTGGATGTAGTCGAAGCCGCCCATTGCGCCGATCCGCGGCCCGATCAGGTGACCGAAGATGACGAAGTAGAGCGTCATCGTAATCGCCGGCGGCAGGACGGTCTGCACCCAGATGCGCATGAAGCGGGTGACCTCCTTTGTCACGAGCGTCGTGAAGGCGATGGTGTAGCTGTAGCGGCTCATGTTCCTTCCGCCACAGCGTTGCCGCCCTCTTCGAGCAGCCTTACGAACAGCTCCTCGAGACGGTTCGCCTTGTTGCGCATGCTCGTCACCTCGATGCCGCGGGCGGACAACTGGGCAAAGAGATCGTTAATGCTCTGGCTCTTGGCGACCTCGACCGATAGCGTCGTCTCGTCGACATGCCGCAGCGTGAAGCGCTCCAGGGCGGGTAGCTCAGGCAGCGGTCGCCGCAGGTCGAAGATGAAGGTTTCGACGTTGAGCTTGGCAAGCAGGCTTTTCATCGCGGTATTTTCAATAATTTCACCTTTGTCGATGATGGCAATGTTGCGGCAGAGGCTTTCGGCTTCCTCAAGGTAATGCGTCGTGAGGATGATGGTGGTGCCAGCGGCGTTGATCTCCCTGAGGAACTCCCACAGCGAACGGCGCAGCTCTATATCCACGCCTGCCGTGGGTTCATCGAGGATCAGCAGTCTTGGCTCGTGCAGCAGCGCGCGCGCGATCATGAGCCGGCGCTTCAAGCCGCCCGAGAGGGTCCGCGATCGATCATTGCGCTTCTCCCACAGCCCGAGCTTTTTCAGGTACTTTTCCGCGCGGTCCATTGCCAGCGGTCGGCGCACGCCATAGAAGCCCGCATGATTGACGACGATGTCGAGCACGGTCTCGAACTGCGAGAAGTTGATCTCCTGCGGCACAAGCCCGATGTAGGACTTCGCCTCCTCGAGGTGCGTGTCCATGTCCACGCCATAGACCAGCACCGTGCCGGCCGTCTTGTTGACCAGCGAGCTGACGATGCCAATGGTGGTGGACTTGCCGGCCCCGTTGGGGCCGAGCAGGGCGAAGAAATCGCCCTCATCTACCGTGAGGTCGATGCCCCTCAAGGCGACCACGCCGTTACGGTAGACCTTCTCCAGCCGGCGGATCTCCAGGGCGTGCATTACCGGTGACGCTCCATGTGAGCGGGCGAGAGAAAGCGATGCTGGCGGCGGTCACCAGGAAGGCGGGTGACCGAGGATTTCCGTGATCTTCTTGCGCTGCGCATCGCCGATGGTCTGCAGTGCCAGCATCAGTTTCTCGTCCCGTCGCAGCAGCTGGCGAAAGAACTCCTTGCTCACCTCGATCAGCGCAACCGCGGTGGCAGCGCGGACATTGGCGTTGTGACGCTGCGCCCCCTGGAGCAGCATCGCCACTTCCCCGAAGTACTGGCCGCGCGTGAGGGTGGCGAGCACGACCACTTTGCCGTCATCGTCGACAATGAAGACCTCAACCGTTCCCTCCAGCACTACGTACATGCTATCGCCGGGCTCCGCTTCGCGGATCACCACGGCGCCGGCATCGAAGCGCACGACTCGCGCCCACTGGCGGACGGCCATCAGATCGCCATCCGAGAGCGAGCGGAAGAGCCGGTTGCTGCGCAACGTGCGCTTGATGCGCTCCTCGTCGGTCATGCGGCTGAGGTCGAGTTCATCGAGCAGCAGATTCTCTTCGTCGACCTGCTGGACGTTGCCCTGATAGCCGTAGCCGAGGACGACGTCCTCCTTGGCGATGCGGTAGAGCTTGGCCCGCTGCAGCGAGCGAACGCTGGCGTTGCGACGGCCGCTCGCCCCCGGCAGCAGTGCCTGCTCGCCGAAGTACTCCCCGGCCTTGAGTGTGGCGATAGTGATCTCGCGTCCGGCGACCGCCCTGATGCGCACGTCGACCATGCCGTCGAGGATGACGTACATGCAATCGGCAGCCTCGCCCTCGCGAATAATGTCCTCCATGGGTCCGAAGTCGACCACGCGATTCGCGGGGGAGGTGATCATGCGTCGCACCTGTTCGTCGCTAAGGCCCGCGAAAATGGGTATCCTGCGCAGCAGATCTATGGTGACGGGTAGTTCACGCATCCGCTCTGTCTCATGTCATCGTGGTGTCTTCGCCCGACCTGCACTGCCCCGCGAGGTGTCGCCGGTGTGGCGTAGTGCTCGCGCGCCCCGCAGCGGACGGGTCGTCGGCACCCCGTCCGCGCAGCGTCACCTGCGGCAGGGGGGCGGGCCGTGATCACGACTGACAGGCGGACCCGGATTGCTTCCGAGCAGGCCCCCTTTGCGGAGGATGTTAACACCCCCGCCTTTGTCTTTGACGGGGCGACCATCAGCCTTGCCCTGCAGCAGCTCGACGAGTTGGCATGTAGCGCCGGTTTGCGAGTGCTGTTCTCCATAAAGGCCTGCCCGCTCAGTCCGCTGCTTTCCCTAATTGCCAAACATGTTGATGGATTCTCTGTAAGTTCATGGTTTGAAAGCAGAATAGCGCGTATGGTGCTCGCTGACAAGGGCTCGGTGCATCTTACCAGCCCCGGTCTGGAGCCGACCGATCTGCCCCTGATTGCCGCTACCTGTGACTATGTGAGCTTCAATTCACTGAGCCAGTGGCAGCGCCTGGGGCGACTGCTGCCGATGTCCGTGCAGCGCGGATTGCGCGTGAACCCGCAACAGACCTTTGTACAGGACGAGCGCTACAATCCCTGCCGGCCGCACTCCAAGCTCGGCGTGCCGCTCGACACTCTCGCGGCGGTGCTTGGCGATCGCCGTGTCGATCTCAGCGCGCTGTCGGGTCTGCACTTTCACAGTCATTGCGAGTCGCGGAGCTTCCAGCCGCTGGCGCAAACGCTGGACAGGCTGGAGGGCAGACTGGGACCGCTGTTCGAGCGGCTGCGGTGGCTGAATGTCGGCGGCGGTTACATGGCGGATGCCGGGGACGCGGACTCGCTCATCTGCCGTGTGCGCGAGATCAAGACCCGCTTCGGGGTAGAGGTGTTCTTCGAACCGGGCAAGGCGGTGGTCGATGAGGCGGGTTCGCTCACTGCCGGTGTCGTCGATATCTTCGACAGCGAGGGCGGGACCGTCGCCGTGCTCGATACCTCCGTCAATCATTTGCCCGAAGTCTTCGAGTATCGGCGCCGGCCACGGCTGCTCGAAGCCGTGGCGGAGGGGTCCCACCGCTACTGGCTTGCCGGCGGGACCTGTCTCGCCGGCGATCTGTTTGGCGAATACGCCTTCAGTAAACCGCTGGCGATCGGGTCGCGCGTGACCTTCGTCCACGTCGGCGCCTACAGTCTGGCCAAGGCACACCGTTTCAACGGGCACAACCTGCCATCGGTGTACTTGCGTGAGGCCGACGGGAGGTTGCGTCTGCTCAAACGCTACGGATTCGACGACTACGCGCG
Organism: Chromatiales bacterium; assembly: GCA_052388435.1. Lineage (GTDB taxonomy): Bacteria > Pseudomonadota > Gammaproteobacteria > JAJPIJ01 > JAJPIJ01 > JBQTIC01. The sequence goes on from JBQTIC010000032.1 coordinate 34,193, forward strand.
GCAGTGGTGTGACCTCTGAGCAGGCAGCCTGGCGATAACTCATCCAACGCGACGTTGAAAGAGTCCATCCAGGCCTTTTTCAGCTACGCCGGACAAAAGGCGTGGTTTCTGCGCGACTCCTTTTTTCAAGCACTTGTAGCGCTTGAAAGATGGATGCGTTACGTCCCTTGTGGCGCCTACCAGGCTGCCGAAAAGAGTATTTCAACGACCTGGTCTTTGCCCTCCATCGCCCATTGCCGGCCGGATTTGCAGTAGCCCGTTCAGCAGTGTGGCGGTGTCGACTGGCGTCTCCTCAGCTTCCATGTCGTAGAGTCCCTCAGTAGACCGCTGTCGCTTGCCATGGTCGCGTCGTTGGTTTGCGGTAACATGATTGACACTATGAGCGCTCTCTTTTCCACGGCCGTAGCCGCGGCGATTAGCAGCAATCTCGCGCTCGACGCGTTGCTCGGCATCTGTCCGTTACTGGCTTTGTCCCGCAAACACGAGGTAGCGTCGGGGATGGCAGCCGCAACGCTTATCGCGTTGCCGGTATTCTGCGGGGCGGGCTACGCACTTCAGACGTGGTTGCTGCGACCCCTGGCGGCAGAAGCGCTGAGCCTGCTGCTTTGGGTGCTGCTGCTGTCGCTGTCCACAGGCGTGCTGGAGCGGTGGCTGCGTCTCGCACACCCGACCCTGCATGCCAATTTCGGTGTGTTCCTGCCGCTGCTCGGCGTGAATTGTCTGGTGCTGGGCGCGGTGCTGCTCGCCACGACGCGCGTCAGCAGCCTCCCCGAGGTCTTCGCCTACAGCCTCGGCACGGCAGGGGGTTATGGCGCAGTGCTGTTGATCGTGGGCAGCTTGCGAGAGCGTCTGTCGATGACACCGTTGCCCGCACCGATGCGCGGTGCGGCCGCGGTGCTGGTGACACTGGGACTGTTGTCGCTCGCGCTGATGGGACTCCAGGGGATGGCTTAGCATGACGGTGTGGCTCGCCATCGCGGCGCTCGCGGCACTGGCGTTCAGCGGCGGTCGACTGCTCGCCGCGAGTGGAGCGTGTCGCAGCACAGTGGGCATGGTGGAGCGCATCGACGCGCTGCTCCCACAGACACAATGCGGGCGCTGTGGTTACGCGGGCTGCCTGCCGTACGCCGAGGCGATCGCGCGCGGCGAGGCGCTCATCAATCAGTGTCCGCCCGGCGGGGAGGCGACGATCCGGGCGCTCGCCGAACTGCTCGGAGAGGAAGTGTTGCCGCTCGACCCTGCTTTCGGCGCCACGGCCCCGCCGCAGGTCGTCATTATTGATGAGTCGTTATGCATCGGGTGCGTGAAGTGCATCCAGGCCTGCCCGGTGGACGCCATCATCGGAGCGCCCAAGCAGATGCACACCGTCATTGCAGCGGCGTGCACCGGCTGCGAACTTTGCATTCCGCCCTGTCCGGTCGATTGCATTGCAACCGTGCCGCTGCCCACGGCGATCGGGGAGTGGAAATGGCCGCGCCCGGAACCGGCGCCGGCGTGAACCGGATGGCGTGGCCGTTCCGCGGCGGCGTGCGGTTGTCGCGCCACAAGGAGCATGTCGCCGGCAAGCCGAGCCGCGAGTTGCCGCTGCCGCCGCGTCTCGTCTATCCGCTGCGGGCGCATATCGGGCTGCCGGCGACGCCTGCCGTGAGGGTAGGGCAGCGCGTGCTGAAAGGCGAGTGCATCGCCACGCCGCCTTCCTATGTAAGTCAAGCCGTGCACGCCGCGACCTCCGGGACGGTCGTCGAAATCAGCTCGCAGCCTGTAGCGCACGCCTCCGGCATGCCAGACACCTGCATCGTGATCGAGCCGGATGGCGAGGATCGCGCCGTCGATCGCTGGCCGGCCCTTGATTACGAATCAGAGGCGCCCGCGGTCCTGCAGGCGCGCATCGTCGAGGCCGGCATCATCGGCATGGGCGGCGCTGGCTTTCCGAGCCACGTCAAGATCCGCGAAGGCATGAGTCAGGCCGTGGCCGTGCTCATCATCAACGGCGTGGAATGCGAGCCGTACGTTAGTTGTGATGATTGCGTAATTCGTGAGCGTCCGGCACAGGTGGTTGCAGGGGCGCGCATCCTCAAACGCGCCGTGCAGGCGCAGGCTTGTATCATCGCCATCGAAGAGGACATGAGCGAGGCCGGCGATGCCCTGCTGCCGTTTCTCGACGCTGACATCACGCTTGCACGGGTGCCGGCGATCTATCCGGCGGGCGCCGAGAAGCAGCTCATCGTGGCGCTGACGGGGATCGAGGTGCCAACTCGCGGCCTGCCCATCCAGGCCGGCTTCATCATGCAGAACGTTGCCACCACTTTCGCCGTTTACGACGCCGTCGCAGCAGGCCATCCGCTAACCTCCCGGATGGTCACCGTTGCGGGCGGCGTGGCCGAGGCAGCCAACATGTGGGCGCGGCTGGGCACGCCGGTTTCGCACCTCATAGACGCCTGCGGTGGTGCGCCGTCCAACGCGCGCCTGGTCATCGGGGGTCCGATGATGGGCACAGCCGTGCATGACGAGCGCGTACCGGTCGGCAAGACTACTAACTGCGTGCTGGCGATGACGGAGGTGGCTGCGTCCGCGCCGGTGATGCCCTGCATCCGCTGCGGCGAGTGCGTGGAGCGTTGTCCGGTCGGGTTGCAACCCCAGGCATTGTACGAATTTGCGCGGGCCCGCGACTGGGACAGCGCGCAGGACTGGCGCCTGTTCGACTGCATCGAATGCGGTGTGTGTGCCTATGTGTGCCCGAGCCGGCTGCCTCTGGTCCACTATTACCGTTACGCCAAGTCGGAGATCGAATCGCTGGAGCGTGCCGACCATACGGCGGCGGAGCTGCGGGAACGTTTCCAGGCACGGCGGCAACGTCTATCGCGCGCGGAGACCGAGCGCATGGGGGATGCCGTGGATCAAGTTGTGCGGCCGCAACGCGAACAGCCACAAGCGGACAAGAGCTCGGCAACAAATGCGTTGCGGGCCGAGGTCGCTGCGGCGGTGGCGCGCGGGCGCACCAGACGGCGGACGCTGCGCAGCAGTCCGGGCGGGCCATCGCCACCAGATCCCGAAGCGAAGCCGGAATAGTGACGAAGGATATTCCCGTCGAAGTCATCAGTTCGCCGCATCTGCACGGACCCGAGCGCGTCGCGTTGATGATGCGTCAGGTGTTGATCGCGCTTGCGCCCGGCATCGCGGTGCAGACATGGGTGTTCGGGGTCGGCGTACTCGTGCAACTCGCGCTCGCGGTCATCGCCGGCTTCGCCAGCGAGGCCTTGATGCTCGCCGTGCGGCGGCAGGCATTGCGCCTTTATCTCGCCGATGGCAGCGTCTGCGTGACGGCGGCGTTGTTCGCGATGGCGATGCCACCACTTGCGCCATGGTGGTTGACGGTGGTCGGAATGACCTTCGCTGTGGTTGTTGCCAAGCACGCGTACGGCGGTCTCGGCTATAACGTCTTCAATCCTGCCATGGCCGGCTATGCGCTGCTGCTCGTGTGTTTCCCGTACGACATGACGCAGTGGCCGTTGGGTTGGAAGTCGCTGGCGCCAGCTTGGGCCCATATCTTCGGGGTGGCCGATGAGAGCATCGATGCAGTCGCCGGCGCGACGGCGCTGGAATATGTGCGCAGCGAACTGCAAGGCATGAAAATGCTTTCCGAGTTGGCAATGGCACCCGCATTGGGCCACCTCGGCGGCCATGGCAGCGAGTGGATCAACGCCGCATATCTGCTGGGGGGATTGTGGCTTTGGATCGCAGGCGTGATCCGCTGGCAGATCCCGGCCGGCTTTCTCGGCGGTCTCTTTTTTCTCACCCTGGCGTTCCACCTGCGCGATGCCGATCACTACGCCCCGCCACTGTTCCACCTCTTCAGCGGCGCGACGATGATTGGCGCGTTCTTCATCGCCACTGATCCGGTATCCTCGCCGGTCGCTCCGACCGGCCGCTTGGTGTTCGGACTGGCGACCGGCATGCTGGTCAGCATCATCCGTATCTTCGGCGTCTACCCCGACGGGGTCGCTTTCGCGGTGCTGATCATGAATGCCGCCGCGCCGCTTATCGATCGCTATACCCGCCCGCGCGTACTGGGTGAGCAGCGCCGCTGATCTTCGATGCCCACACGAGCTATAGCGATCGCCCTGCTGATCGTTACGGTACTGGCGGGCGTGTTGGTATTGAGCGTCGACCGGTTGACACAGGAGCGCAGCGCGCTGGCGCGGAATGAAGACACGCGGCGCTCGCTGCGCGAGGTACCCATGCCGCCCTACGACAATGATCCGCTACGCGCGATGTTGATCATGCCTGCCGCGGGTACAATGCCAGTGGCAGTAGAGAAGGTGTTTCCGACACGCCGTGGCGATGACCCAGTCGGCGTCTTCATGATTGTCGCAACCACTGGTTATGGCGGCTCCATGCGTCTGCTCGTCGGCGTCCGTTACGATGGTGTGGTGACTGGTGTGCGGGCGCTGGCCCACCGGGAGACGCGCGGGTTTGGCGATCGCGTAACCTCCGGCGCATCATCTTGGCTGCAACGCTTCGCGTCGCGCTCGCTCGGCGACCCGGTCGCCCGGCGGTGGGCGCTGAAGGGAGACGGGGGCGACTTCGACGCCGTCAGCGGCGCCACCGTTACCTCACGCGCGGTGGTGGAAGCTGTGCAATACTGCCTGGAGTACTACGCCGCACAGCGCGACCATTTCTTCCCTCCCAGATAGGCTGTTATGTTGTCCCCGTCTCACAACAGTGAGTCTTGCCAGGACTAACTAAGTGATTCGAACCCGACACATTGCCGGGCGACCCGGGCGGCTGCGGTGCGCCTCCGTGGTGCGCGCAGCACGGATGGGCGAACACGCCACGGTAGCGAGTCGTACAGGGAGGTGTCGTGCGGCGGTAGCTGCAGGGGGTTCGATCGCCCGCTAAGGTGATGAGGGGCTTGGAACGCTTATTATTCGGGGATTTGGTGCCGACGGCCACCGGCGCGACAGTTATTCACCGATTACGCAAGGATCGATAGATAGGCGTTCGAACACCAGCAAGCGCTGTTTCAGCGGACGTACGGCTCATCCGGCAGTTCGTTTGAATTGTCGCGGGTTGTCGGGAAGTACTGTGCAAGGAGGCGACCGACCGATTCGATGCCGGCCAGTGATCCGCCTGCGAAGTCGCCAGCGCGGAACGCACTCTCCATGATCTCGCAGATCGTCCGCCACGCCTCGGTGGCCAGGTGCGCATTGAGGCCGCGGTCGGCTACGATCTCGACGTCCCGGTCGGCCAGGAGCACGTAGATGAGCACGCCGTTGTTGCGCGCCGTGTCCCAGACGTGGAGATGAGAGAAGACCTCGATCGCCCGCTCCCGGCAGCTTTGGTTGCGCCACACCTGCATCGGCTCCAGCGCGGCCTCGATCGCGAAGCGGATCTCGCCGCAGTGATCGGTCTCCGAGCGCCGGATGGCTTGCTCGATCGCCGCGAGCGTGGGCGGTGGAAATGACCGCCGCACGCGCCAGCGCGGGAATAGCAGATGTCGGAGCAAGCGCGCCAGCATTACCATCTGCCCGAGGCACCGCCGCCGCCGAAGCTGCCACCACTGCCACCGGAGAATCCGCCCCCGAGGCTGCCGCTCGAGCCGCCCGAGTGCCAGCCGCCGCCCCAGCCGCTGTAGCGGCCGCGACTGCTCCAGCCACGGCGGCCGCCTAGGTTCCCGGACAGGAGGGTGAACAGGAAGGCGATCGCGCCGGCAGCGAGCGCCAGTCCGAGCACCGTGATGAGCAACCAAGTCAGCAAAGCGATGAGGCCGCCGGTGGCGGTGGCGCCACCGAGGCGGCCGAACAGCGTCCGGAAAATGCCTCCCGCTACCAGTGTCACCACCAGGATGAGGGGCAGCAGCGTCTCCAGGCGGCCCTCATTCTCATAGCGTTGCGGCTGCGGAGCTGGCAGCGGTTCGCCTTCGATGACCCGGATGACGCGATCTACGCCCGCCTCGATGCCGGCGTAGAGATCGCCGTTCTTGAACAAAGGCACGATCACCTCGCGGATAATGCGCGAAGCGCCGGCGTCGGTGAGCGCGCCTTCCAGCCCGTAGCCGACTTCGATGCGCAGAGCCCGATCTTCCTTTGCCACGAGCAGCAGGACACCGTCATCGATGCCCTGGCGACCGGGCCGCCATTGCTCCGCGACGCGGAGGGCGTACTGCTCGATCGTTTCAGGTTGCGTCGTCGGGACGAGCAGCACCGCGATCTGACTGCCCCTGCGGGCTTCGAACCCGGCGAGCTTCTGCTCGAGCGACTGGCGCTGGTCGCCGCGCAGCGTATTGGTCTGGTCGATGACGCGCGCGGTGAAGGGCGGCACTGCGATCTCTGCCGCCGCCCCCGATGCCAAGAGGAGGAGCGTGGCGCCGAGCAGTGCCGGCGCGAGCTTTTGGCATTTCACTGCGTGGTCGGTGCGGGTTCCGGAAGTGTCGCCGGCGGCGAGATTCCGAAGTCGACCGTCGGAGCGACCGAGATCGCCTTCTCGTTCTCCACGGTGAAGTTGGGCTTGACCTTGTGACCGAAGACCATCGCCGTCAGATTGCTCGGAAACTGCCGCACCGTGGTGTTGTAGTCCTGCACCGATTCCACGTAGCGCTTGCGCGCGACAGCGATCCGGTTTTCGGTGCCCTCCAGTTGCGCCTGAAGGTCGCGGAAGAGATCGTTTGCCTTCAATTCGGGGTAGTTTTCGACCACTGCGAGCAACCGCGACAACGCGCTGGAAAGTTCACCCTGCGCCGCCTGGAAGTTGGTGAACGCCCGCTCATCGTTGATGAGCTCGGGCGTGGCCTGAATGCTGCCGACCTTCGCGCGCGCCTCAGTCACCCGAGTGAGCACTTCCCGTTCGTGGACGGCATAGCCCTTGACAGTGTTCACAAGGTTCGGGATCAGATCGGCGCGCCGCTGATACTGGTTCACAACTTCCGACCAGGCAGCCTTCACCTGTTCGTCCTGTGACTGCAGCGTGTTGTAACCGCAACCGCCGAGGAGCATCACGAGCACGGTGAGCATCAGGACGCGCGATCGCATGGTTCTCCCTCCCTGAAGGGGTGACAAGATGAAGTGCGCAAGAGTATGTAAGGTCGCACCCCAATAATAACAAGGGCCGAGCCGACCTACGAGCGCTCCAGGTGTCGCAGCAACTCTGTTTGCAGGCCATGCAGGGCAGCACGGCGATCGGGATCGTCTGCCACATCGCGTTGCGTGCCGCCGTTCAGGGTTGACCAGTCGCAGCGGTAGCGGGCGCGCCGCAGCACCAGTGGCAGCGGGCGACCCTGCCACGGCACAAGGGTGTCGGTCTGCTGAACTTCAATGGTCGCGAGGCTGGCGTGGCCGCGTCGCATCAGCACGCGGATGAGATCAAGCTCACGCGCCGCCAATATCCGCAGCGTATTGTCGTTGATACGAAGTTCGACGCGCTGTCGCAGCCTGTCGAGCATGCGCCGTCCGAAGCGATCGAAGGTGGTCCACAGCGCGCCGAGTGTGGCGCCAAGCGTGGCGGCCATGCCGAGGCTTAGGCCCCCGGTGAAGACGTCGATGCCGAGACCGATCGCTGCTCCCTTCATGGCCCCACCGCCCGCCGTGAGTCCGAAGTCGCGCAGGGCTTCCGGCGCAAACAAGTCCATCTGCCAGCGGCCGTCGCGGATTGGAAGGTCCAAGGCCACCAGATCGCTGCCGCGAAAGGCGAACACCTCTAGCACGTGCCTGACATGCACCTCCTCCCGCTCGCGCACACGGTTACGGAGGATCTCGCCTTGGGCGCGCAGCGCCTCGCTGTCGTTTGCGCGCAGACGAACGGTCGCAGCGGCCGCGTCGATGAGCACGTCGGCGAGCGCCGCCGTCGTTGCATGCCTGATCGCATCCCAGGACGCCTCCCGCTCCGCGATCAGCGTTTCGAACAGTTGATATTGAGACGCCAGCAGCGCTTGCATCGCCTCGAACAGGCGCCGCTCGTCCTGGCGGTCGAAGAGCACCGTGTCGAAGGCGACAACGGCGTGCAGGCCGATGCGTGCGAGGTGCGCGCGCCATTCGGTCTCACGCGAGTCGCCTCCGGCGGTGAAATTGAGCACCGGCACGAGCGGGCGCGCGCAGTAGCCGAGGATGGTGAGCTCATCGCGATGCCTGCCCAACATGGGCTCGCGGGCGTCGATGACGTAGAGGAGGATGTCGCTCGCCGATGTCTGACGCAGGACTTTGGCTTCCTGCTCGAGGTCGCCGTATGCAGCGGCGCTGTCGAGGAAGGCGCGCACGCGATCGATGTCCTCGCCGCTGCCGTCACTGTCACCTAGCAGTGACAGAAGCGTGACGGAATCCTCCATGCCCGGCGTGTCGTAGAGCTCGATACGTGCCTTGCCGCCGATCAGCAGCACCGTGCCCTCGACGTACCGGGTCGTGCCGGGTCGGGCGGAGATGTCGCCAAAGTCGACGTTGCGGGTGAGTGTGCGCAGCAGTGAGGTCTTGCCGGTATTGGTGTGACCGACGACCGCGATCCTGACGACGCTCTCGCTCATGCCCGCGGTTCTGCACTGCCATCAGGATCGCGGGCGGCAAGGCAGTCACGCACGGCGGCCACGTCATCGAGATCCAGTGTGCCAACCGAAGCGGCGTCGATGCCGGCGTTGAGCGCAAGCTGACGCCAGTCGGCGGCGCGCTCGGTGAACGCGTGCTGGCCGAGCCGCTCGCTGGCCTTGCCCGACTGCGTGAGCAGCAGCGCGAGCGGGCCGTGATGAACGGCGCGTATCTCCCGCAACAGCCGCGCCAGGCCGCGATCGGGCGAGGCGGCGAGCGAAGCGATGAGCAGCAGTGACATGGGCGAGCGTTGCAGCGCCGCCAGGGTCTTGAGCGCCGCTTCCTGGGAAGCGCGGTCGGTCGCAATACCGAGATCCCGCGGCTTCGAAGCGAGCGGAGGTGGCCATCCGGTCCCCGGTGGTTCAATCTCCAGACCAAGGACAGCAAGCTGGCTGCCGACCGGCAGTCGCCGCATCATGGCGCCCGGGCGCAATGCCTGCTCACCCACAGCGTTGGGATCGACGATGCCGATGCGACGGCTGGCGGGCATGAGCAGGGGCCGCAGCCGCGCGTAACCGGGATGGTTGAGATCGAGCCGGAAGCCTTTGCGTGCCCGCCGGTACAGCAACACTGCAAGGAGCAGCAGGGCGGCACGCGGCGCAAGCCCATAGGCAACGAGGCTCCCTATCAACAATCCCGACCAGACACCGCGCGCCTCAGCAGGGGGACGCTCGGCGGCGGCGCGACGACTCGCCGTGATCTGCACCTGCGTCGGCGTGGGAAGGCCCAGGCGGCGAGGCAGCACGGAGAGCTGTTCGGTGACGGCGACGAACGTGCGTTCAGGGAGGATGGTCGTCTCCCAGACGAAGTCGAACTGCCTTGCGCTCAGGAGCAGCAGTACGGTGCCGAGCATGCCGGCGAGCGCGGCCAGCCAGAAGCCGTGGCTGAGTGAGCTGATCGCCCAGCGGCCCATGGCACCGCCGGTGTGTATGCCGGTCCACGTATCCAGCGCGCCGGCACTGGCCGAACCGCGGCCGGGCGGAAAGGCAAGCATATGGAGCAGGGTGCGGAGCAGCGGGCGCAACGGCGTTGCCGGCGCCAGCCGTGGGCTCAGGGCGATGGCGATGAGCCAGAGCAGCAGCGCCAGGATGTGCACGCCCAGCAGCGCCAGCAGCACCCAGTAGAAGTTCACCAGCCCGGCGGCATCCGGCGTCAGTGTCGCCTTCGCCGCGCCTGCGCCCAGCAGCACGCCGCCGAGCAGCAGTATCGCGACGCTGGTGCCGACGGTGCGCCGGACGCGCGCGAGTGTCCGATGCAGACCGATGCGGCCGGCCACGGCGTCGGCGCGCGCAAGCACGCGCGCCTCGAAGTCCCCTCCGGCGCTGATTGCGGCCAGTTCGACCGCAGGGTCCGCAGTGACCGCGCCGGTTTTCTCCTCATCCCGTCTGATCACTTCGGCCAACAGGCGTTGCTCGAAGGGTGTGGTTGCTCGTGCCGTGCTGTCATTGGTCCGCATGGGCGAAACAGTTTACCCGAAGCTTCCCGAACGACAGGCGGGGACGCTGGTCAGTCGCAGTGACGGGAAGTGATGCCTGGCGGCTGATCCTGGCCATGAAATCGCGATGCACTTCACAGTGGAAGGGAATGCTCGCTGTTAGGCTTTATACGAAAAGGTTGAAGAGCGCGGCGCAAGCCGGCAGCGGTGAATTCTGGCACCCAACGAGAAGGGGACAGGCCGCTGATTTCCTCCTCAAAGCGCCAGAGTCTGAACTCTGGCGTATCGCCGGACCTGCCCCCCACAGGTCCGGCTTTTTTTGTTTTTCTGACTCTAACGGCGGCGCTGTCACGCCACGCCGCTGCCGGCGCAAGTACCTTGGGGTGCTAGTTCCGTTGCGCCAGCAACGGCGACATCGGATTGCTGCCGATGGTGAGAGCTGGCCGCCTCAGGCCGTCGAGACGTCGCTGCCAGTAAGGCTCGCGCAGGCTCGAGACCTTGACGGTCCTGCCCGCGCGGCTGGTCGCGTGAATGAAACGGTCCCCACCCAGATAGATCCCAACGTGCGAGTGCGGCCTGCCGTTAGTGTTGAAGAACACGAGATCCCCGGGGCGTCGTTCAGGGGTCGCGAGGCGAGGCAACTGGCTGGCCATGGCGTTGGCGTTGTGCGGAAGGATAACGCCAAGCCTGGCAAAGACGTGCTGCACGAACCCGCTACAGTCGAACCCCTCCCGGGGTGAACTCCCTCCAAACCGGTACGGCATACCGGTCAGGCTCAGCGCATAGTGCAGGCCGTCGGGGCGATCAGGCGTAATAACCGGCTCCAACGCGGACGGGCGTACGGTCGGCGAAGTGTGCGACACCGGCGGCAGAGACACCGATACGGCCGAAGGTGACGGAGGCGGTGGCGCGGTGGCGCAGCCGAACAGGCACGCACACACCGCGGCGGTGCCGAAAAGTCTCGTTGGGACGCTCAATTTATTGTGGCTTTTCAGGTACTACGGATTAAAGCTTAACACAAGGTTGGCATTTCTCCGTCTTCGCCCAGCGTTCAGGAGCCCTCGCGAGGCTCTACCGCCTCGCTCCCGGAGGTCGAGCATTGAGCGAATTTAGCGCCAAATTGCCGGCGCATCGAAGGTCCAGATGAGAGTTGTCATCCCGTTTGCTGGGCATGCCTGCACACTCGCACGTCGATGAACAAATAATTATAAATCAGAGTATTAGTGAGTGCGTGGCCGTGCGCCTGGTGCTTCGCGAGACACTGGCTGGCGCACTGGAGACCACGAAACGGGCTAAGCTTTGCCCAAGGGCGTCAGCGCCGTGACACGCTGCCTAAAATGGGCATCTAAGGCGAGCAGGGAGAAAAGCTCTCGTAATCATCACACAGGGCGTGGAACGTGATTGCCTTAAGGGTTGGTTGTCAGGGGTGACGAAGATCGCCAGGGGCGGGTGCTGTCCGCGCAGCGGTATCGGGCGGGCGGACTTCCGGAGCCGATAAGAGCGCTTGCGCGGAACGATCCGGCTGTAGGCCATGTTCACCACGAGTTAAGGCTCGGGAGGTAAGACTACGCCGCCGAACGCACCTGGCCGCGTGCTACCTTCGACGTGCCGCTGGCTAACAGGAGGGAAGATGATGCACTTGCGACTGACGAACGTTGGGGTGCTCGTGCTGCTGTTGAATGCCTGCACGGGCTTGCCTTCCAAGATTGACCCCCCTTCGGTGTCGCTGGCAGATGTGCGGCTGGTCGACATGAACCTGATGGAGCAGACCTTCGCGCTCAAGCTGCGCGTGCAGAATCCGAACGCCTTCGACATCCCCCTGCACGGTCTCAACTGCGAGGTGGATCTCAACGGCCAGCAGGTCGCGCGCGGTGTGAACAATCAGTCGGTGACCCTGCCCGGTCTGGGCGAGCAGATCGTCGAAGTGCGGGCGATCACTTCGCTGAACAGCCTGCTGCAGCAGCTCACCGAGCTGGCGCGCTCCGGCACGCCCTCGGTCAACTATCGCATCAAGGGCAATTTGCGCGTCGGCAACGGCCTTGTGCCCTTGCCGTTCGACCAGGGTGGCGAGGTCGGTCTCGGCTCGTTCATGGGCATCGGCAAGAGACCCACAGACCGGTCCAAGTACCTGTAATCAAGCCTAACGGCCGATCGCAGCGTCGGCAAATTTCAACCGCCGGTAACTGCATGCTGCGGCGTGGATCGACAGCGGGCATGCCTCGTTTCTGCCGGCGCGTTGCCCTCTGATTCGGCGGCAGCATACGTTGCTCCATCCGCGCCAGCGGCTTACAGTGTCGCGACCGTTCAACCCGACAACAATCTCTCCGCCAGAGGCTGCCCATGACGATTTCAATGTATAAGGCTTCCGTTCCGGTTCTGGTCCGCATCCTGACCAACCTCGGCGGCATCCTCGAGAAGGGCGCGACATACGCGCAAGCCAGGAACATCGACCCGGCGGCATTGATCAACTACCGGCTGTTTCCCGACATGTTTCCGCTTGGCAGGCAGGTTCAGATTGCGTCGGATATTGCAAAAGGCTGCGCCGCGCGACTGTCCGGGCTCGAGCCACCCCAATATGAGGACAACGAGGTGACGTTTCCCGAGCTCAAGGCCCGCGTCGACAAGACGATTGCCTATCTCAACACGTTCAAAGCGGAGCAGATCGATGGTTCGGAGGACCGCACGGTCACGTTGAAGCTGCGCGCTGAGACAGTCACCTTCAAAGGTCTACCGTATCTTCAGTATTTCGTTTTGCCGAACGTTTACTTTCATGTCACCACTGCTTACGCCATTCTCCGGCACTGCGGTGTGGAGATTGGCAAACAAGACTTTCTCGGCAAACCGTAGCGGGCGCTTCCGATCTCACATAACCGAATGAAACTAGCTTGTGCCCGCCGCTGAGCGAGGTTTGCGCGCTCCTTTACTGGCTATCCGCTTCCTCACAAAAACGATCTCCGCATGAAGCTCTGCGATGTGTTTCTCCAGGGATTGTGTCAATTGCAACAGCCCTTCGACCAAGGCCGATAGCGCCGGATCTTGGTTGGCCTTGATGGCGCGCTGAGCATTCTTGAATGACTGTTTCGCCCTGACATAAGACATGGCGCCTCCTTATGGAAAGGACCGAAGACATTGCAAAACTTCCGTAATCGTAGCACGCAGGACGCTCCCGAGGGTGCCGCAGACGATTGATTCGGTTCCGACGCCATTTATGAGCCGCAGCGAGATCGATTCTGTGGTCGGCTTCAGGTTTGGGGGTGTTTGAAAAGATCAATCTCCAACGCGACGACGGCAAGGCCAAGCCCTATCAGGTGAGGCAGGTCCGGGCCGTTATACTGAAAATACGGTTTAGCGAGGAACGAGTGATGCACAAGTACGAGACGATCATTTACTGGAGTGACGAAGACCAGGTGTTTGTTGCCGAAGTGCCGGAACTGCCGGGGTGTACGGCGCACGGCGCTACGCAAGAAGAAGCGTTGGCACACACCAAGGAGGCGATTAAGTTGTGGATCGACACCGCGAGGGAGTTCGGTGATCCCATCCCGGAACCCAAGGGTCGCCGTCTCATGTATGCGTGATTCGCCGCGCCGGTTCGCGCGTCCGTGTCCGGGAACCCCTGCTGCATGAGCAGCCACGAAGTCCCGCAACCGATCCTCAACTCGCCTTACGAGGAACCGGCGCGGTATTGGTACATACCTGAAGGCGCGCCGTCGGAGGAGCGAACTGGCCCCGCCAGGCTGGATATTTCTACCGCGATCCTCGGGCGCCTGTTAGTTAAGGCGCAAGCCGCAAGGCGATGGGTCGATGCCGTCAATGCCGATGGTGGCTACGGACACTGGGAGTATCTACTTGCCGAGGGTCCCGGCGAGGTCGCTATGCTAATCACGAGGACTGCACAGCAATAGGTGTCGCTTCTGCACCATTTGGTGCTCCAGCAGAATGGAGATCATGAGCCAGCTCAAGAATCCGCACCCCGGCGAGATACTGAAGGAAGAATTCCTGAACGAGATTGGCATGAGCCAGAATCAGTTGGCCCATGCCATCGGGGTGCCCCCTAACCACATACTCGCTATCGTGAACGGCACCCGCAGCATTACGGCCGATACCGATCTGCGCCTGTGCAGGTTCTTTGGGCTATTGGAGGGCTATTTTCTGCGCTTGCAGAACGCCTACGACACCCTGGAAGCCAAACGTAGCGTGATGGCCGCAAATTGCCAAGATTAAAGCCTTACAAAGCTGTAGAGGCGGCTTAGCAATAGAGGTCAATCATCCTTGCGTTCGCCGTTTGACCTTATGGTAGATCGGCCAAGTCCTGCGGGTTGGCTGGGGGACTAGGATTCGAACCTAGATTAACGGAGTCAGAGTCCGCTGTCCTGCCGTTAGACGATCCCCCAGTTGAGCACTGTGGAAACGCGCGGCCTAACCTCATCGGCGCCAGCCAACGGCGCCGCCCCAGGCACGACTTAGCGCTTGGAGTACTGCGGACGCTTGCGTGCCTTGTGCAGGCCGACCTTCTTGCGTTCGACCTCGCGCGAGTCGCGCGTGACGAGGCCGGCCTTGCGCAGCGGGCTGCGGAGGGTTTCATCGTAGGCGATGAGCGCCCGGGCAATCCCGTGGCGCACGGCGCCGGATTGACCGGAGCCGCCGCCGCCGGCGACGTAGACGCGGATGTCGAAGTCGTGCGGCATGTTGATCGCCTCGAGCGGCTGACGCACGACCATGCGCGCCGTCTCGCGCCCAAAATACTTCTTCAGCTCGCGATCGTTGATCGTGATGTTGCCCTGACCGCGTTGGAGATAGACTCGCGCGGAAGAAGTCTTCCGGCGGCCGGTCGCGCAATAAACCTGTTCTGCCATGGCTTAGATTTCCAGCGCTTGAGGCTGCTGGGCGGCGTGCCTGTGAGCCGGCCCTGCATACACCTTGAGTTTTCTGAACATGGCACGGCCGAGCGGACCGCGCGGCAGCATGCCCTTCACCGCTATTTCGATGACCTTGTGCGGTGACTTCTTCATCATCTTCTCGAAGGAGGTCTCCTTGATGCCGCCGGTATACCCGGAGTGACGGTAATACATCTTATCGGTGCTCTTGCGGCCAGTGACCCGCACCTTCCCCGCATTGACAACGACGATGTAGTCGCCCGTATCCACATGCGGTGTGAACTCCGGCTTGTGCTTACCGCGCAGGCGGCGCGCCACCTCGGTCGCCAGACGCCCAAGCGTCTTGTCGGCCGCATCCAGCACGTACCACTCGCGCTTGATCTCAGCGGGTTTGGCGCTGAAGGTCTTCATTTCCCAGCCCTTTGAAAAGACGGGCAATGGTACGGACTGGGGTCGGTAGTGTCAACAAGTCGGGGGCGTTAGAAACGGGCTTCTCAGCCCTCGAAACGTGGTCACCCAGCGTGCGCGGGCCAAGTCGGTCAGTGCTAAGCTACGCGAACGTCATGCACGGTCGAAACCGGTGCCTCCAGGACTTGACTCAACTAAATGAGGACGCGTGGACACGAAAGCTTACTCAGCGCTCGACCGCTGGATCATCGCCTTCGATGACGCCATGCGGACGGTGTTCGGACCGCTGCGGGGCAGCGACAGGCCAGCCCCTGATGCGCAGTTGCCCGGCGCCGCGCTGGCTCCTGCGCAGCAGCGGGTGTCCGAAGGGCTGATGCGCGTCAATCACACGGGTGAAATCTGCGCGCAGGCGCTTTATTCAGCGCAGGCGCTGACGGCCCGCGATCCAGTGGTGCGCGAGCGCATGCAGCAGGCGGCCGCAGAGGAGAATGATCACCTGCTCTGGTGTGAGCAGCGGGTGCATGAGCTGGGCGGGCATCGGAGTTATCTCAATCCGCTCTGGTATGCCGGTTCGTTCGTCATCGGCGCGCTCGCGGGGCTCGCGGGCGACCGGTGGAATCTCGGTTTCGTCGTGGAGACGGAGCGACAGGTCGTCCGGCATCTGGAAGGACACCTTGAGCGTCTCCCGGCCGTCGATGCGAAGAGCCGCGCCATCGTCGCCCAAATGCGCGAGGATGAAGGTCAGCACGCCACCGCTGCACTCAGGGCCGGTGCCGTCGAACTTCCCGACACGGTCAAGCGGCTGATGGCTCTTCATTCAAAGGTCATGACCACCGTAGCCTACTGGGTGTAGGCCGCCTCCCCTCCGGCACAGCCCTTAGGAAAAATCGCCCGGCCGCTGCCCTTGAGTTCCCTCGCGGGACTTGAAAACCGCCGCAGCGCCCACATCTCTGAAGTCAACGCGCGAAAGCGCATGATGATATGAAACGAAATTGAAGGAGTTAGACCATGACACTTATCCGTTATCAGCCTTGGGACGTGTTCAACCAGGTCCGCGAGGACATGAATCGACTGTTCGAGACGCACTTCGGTGACCTGCGCGACACGGACAACTCCAGAGTTGTGACCAGTCAATGGGCGCCAGCCATCGATGTCAAAGAGGAGGCCACCCAGTTCGTGATCTATGCCGACCTGCCTGGCGTGAAGGTGGAGGACATCGAGATCACGATGGACAACGGTGTGCTCACCGTGAAGGGCGAGCGCAAGGTTGAGAAGGACGAGGAGAGGAACGGCTTCCGGCGTGTCGAACGCGCGGGCGGTTCGTTCTATCGTCGCTTCAGCCTGCCCGACTCTGCCAACCCGGAGCGCATCCAGGCGAAGAGCAGGGATGGCGTGCTTGAGATAGTGATCCCGAAGCAGGAGAAGACGCTCCCGCGGAAGATTACCGTCCAAAGCTAGGGGTACAACGCAACACGTGTGGCGGGTGGAGCAGCGCTCCGCCCGTCCCTTTCATTATGCGCCGATGAAATTCAAGGACTACTATGAAATCATGGGCGTCGCCCGCGACGCTTCGCCGGCGGACATCAAGCGCGCCTATCGGCGCCTGGCACGGAAGTACCATCCGGATGTAAGCAAAGAGCGCGATGCAGAAGCGCGCTTCAAGGAGGTCAATGAGGCCTACGAGGTGCTCAAGGACTCCGAGAAGCGCCGTGCCTACGATCAGTTGGGCGCAAACTGGAAGGCGGGACAGGATTTCACGCCGCCGCCGGGGTGGGAGGAGCATGTCTTCCATTTCGGTGATGGCCGTTTCACCGGTGCCGATGCCTCCCAGTTCAGTGATTTCTTCGACGCGTTGTTCGGCGGCCTGGGTGCCACGGTCGGTGGGCGAGGCGCACGGACGTATCGGAGCGGCGGCTTTGGAACCATGCGTGGCGAAGATCAGCACGCGCGCATTGCCGTGACGCTGGAGGAGGTCTACCAGGGTGGCCAGCGCGTGATCGAATTGCAAATACCCGTGCGCGACGCGTCGGGGCGCGTGGTGCAAAAGACCCGGAGCCTGAAGGTGGCCATTCCGCCCGGGGTTACCAAGGGTCAGCATATCCGGCTTGCGGGACAAGGCGCGGCGGGAGTCGGGGTTGGCTCGGCAGGGGACCTCTATCTGGAAGTGGAACTCGTGCCTCACCCTCTTTTCCATGCCGAGGGGAGAGACATCCATCTCAATCTCCCGATTGCGCCCTGGGAGGCCGCGCTTGGCGCCACCGTGACGGTGCCGACGCTGGGTGGAAAGGTGGACCTCAAGGTGCCGGCGGGGTCGCAGTCGGGACAGAAGTTGCGCCTGCGCGGCCGCGGACTGCCCGGCAATCCGGCCGGTGACCAGTACGTTGTTCTGCAGGTGGTGGTGCCGAAGCCTCGCACCGCTTCGCAACGTGAACTCTATGAGCGCATGCAGCGAGAGCTGCAGTTCAACCCGCGTGCGGAGCTGGAGGCGGCGCGATGAGCCGGGAGAGCGGGGTAGAATTGCTGCTCGCGGATGCCAAGGTGCTCGACGAGCGGCCGGAGATGTCGCTGAAAGACATGTGCGACCTGACCGGCTCGTCCGCATCGGCGCTCATCGAACTTGTAGACGAGGGCCTGTTTGAGCCTCAAGGTACGACCCCGCCGCAATGGCGATTTCCGGCCACGGCCATCACGCGCGTGCGGCTCTGTCAGCGCCTGTTCAGCGATCTTGGGGTAAACATGGCGGGAGCGAGCGTGATCCTCGAGCTTCTGGATGAAGTCCGAACGCTGCGCGCGCGGGTGGAGCGTGTCGAGTTCCAACGCCGCTAGCGCGGCGGCGGCCCCGCTGGGCATCCCGGCTGAACCTCGACAGTTGGGTGATTCCATATTGAGTGTCAGCGAAAGCTACGGAGAACGAGAATGAGACGGCTCTTGCATGGAATTCTGTCCACCAGCGCCAGACCTTTCAGCAACGCGCGGCGCGCCGGTGCGTGGCTGCTGGTGGCCGTCGCGGTAATTGTCGCGACAGTTACTGGCAGCTTGCGCAACAGCGAGGCGGTGCTGCCAGCAGCCGTCGACAGCCAGCCGCTGCCCTCGCTCGCACCCATGCTGGAGCGTGCCACGCCGGCGGTGGTTAATATATCCACCAAAGGACACGTGGAACTGCGCCTGAATCCACTATTCAATGATCCTTTTTTCCGGCGCTTCTTTGACCTGCCTGATCGACCCATCCAACGCGAGTTTCAGAGCCTGGGCTCAGGCGTCATTATCAACGCTGAGCAGGGTCTGGTTGTCACCAACAACCACGTGATCGCCAACGCCGATCAGATTGCGGTGAAGCTTCGGGACGGTACTGTCTTTGAAGCGGAACTAATCGGTACCGATCCAAAGACGGATGTGGCCGTCATCAAGATCCCGGCGAAGAATTTGACAGCGTTGCCGGTGGCTAATTCGGATCAGCTTCGCGTCGGCGATTTCGTGGTCGCAATAGGCAATCCACTGGGGCTGGGTGGGACCGTGACCTCAGGCATCATCAGTGCGCTTGCCCGCAGCGGTCTGGGTATCGGGGAATACGAGGACTACATCCAGACCGACGCCGCGATCAATCAGGGCAATTCCGGTGGTGCGCTGGTGAATCTGCGTGGTGAGCTGGTCGGCATCAATACCGCCATCATCTCACCAACCGGCGGCAATATCGGTATTGGCTTCGCGATCCCCGCCAACAATGTCCGCCAGGTCGTCGATCAGCTGGTGCGCTACGGCGGCGTCAAGCGCGGCTTCCTCGGCGTGGAGCTGCAGGACCTGAACCCGGAGCTGGCCCAGGCCTTCGGCATAGAGCAGACCCAAGGGGCTGTCGTCGCCTCCGTGGCGCCCAAGTCGCCAGCGGAGAAGGCGGGGCTGCGCCAAGGGGATGTAGTCGTGGCCGTCAATAATCGCAGTGTACAAAACGCCTCGGACGTTCGTAACCAGATTGGCCTGACGCGTGCTGGCGAGAAGGTTACGTTGGACATTCTGCGCGACGGCCGCCGGCAGCAGGTGAGCGCGCAGGTCTCCGATCGCGCCGAGGTCACGGCGAGCACAGGCGGCGGCGCGACGGGGGTACGCAATCCCGTGTTGGCAGGGGCGACGTTCGGCGACATTCCGGCAGACGCGCCAAACTACGCGGATGAGGGCGGGGTGCTCGTTGTAAAGGTCGAGCGCGGCAGCCGGGCTTGGGCCAACGGCCTGCGCCCCGGCGATATCATCACCTCCGTGGAGCGCGAGCGCGTCGCCGACATCGAGGAATTCCTGGCGCTGGTGAACCGCTCGAGTCGTCAGTTGCTGGTCGGTATCCGCCGTGGCAGCGGCGCCGCCTTCATGGTGCTCAAGTGAATTGTCACAGAATAGAGCCGCGGCGGGCATGGCCCGCGTTACTGTTCGAGTTCCACCATTTCGAAGTCGGACTTCGGGGCGCCGCAGTCCGGGCACACCCAGTCCTCCGGCACGTCCTCCCAGCGCGTGCCCGCTGGAATGCCCGCCTCGGGCAGCCCCAAGGCCTCGTCGTAGATGAAACCGCACACCATGCAGTACCAACGTCGCATCAGAGCCCTCAGCAGCCGCGTTCAAAAGCGGGCATACCATAAGGACTTGCGGGCGGTTCTGCAATTGGTCGTGCTGACGCCAGGAAGCGTGACGCAAAGAACCAATCGATCACCCGGTCGGTCAAAAATTTCATGCGTGCAGCGCGAATCATGTTGACGTTCGCCGCCATCCTGCTGCACGGCTGCGCGCGCAACGTGCCGGTGGAGATCCGCAAGGCCCCGTCTGCTGCTCCCGACCTGCCAGCGGTGGCAAGCAATCCCCAGGCGCATGATGGTCAGCGCGTGCGCTGGGGCGGCACGATCATCTCCGTCGAAAACCAGCCCAATGAGACCTGGGTGGAGATCCTGGCCAAGAAACTCGACTATTTCGGTGAGCCGCAGTACACGGATCGGTCACTTGGTCGGTTTCTGGCCCGCAGTGAGGGCTTCCTGGATCCGCAGGTCTATCGCAAGGACCGCGAGTTGACGATTTATGGCACTGTCGCCGGCAGCAGGGCGAGCGCCATCGGCGCCAAGCCGTACACCTATCCGGTGGTCAAGGTCGAAAAGTCCTATCTCTGGCCGCAGACCTATGCCGGCGGGAACGATCCTTTGTGCCGGGATGCCTATTACGGCTCATCGATCTGGTACCGGCACCCGGCCTACTGGCATCGACACGGGCTGGGCTATCACTATTGGCGGTGGGATCCGTTCTGGGATCCGTTTCCACCCTCCCGTTATTGCCGGCGATAGCGGTTGGTGTCGGGGCGCAGCGACGTTCCTCGGGTCAACCCTTCAGCCGTCGGCCCTCAGGCGGTGTGCACCAGGCGCGCGCCAGCCGCTGCATCGTCTTGGCTGGCTTGCTCAACGATATCACGCAGCAAAGCCAGATTGACGTAGTCCACATCGAGGCGCGTTCCCGCCAGCACCTTGCAGGGCCGATCCGGTTCACCCAGGTGATTGACAACCAGGGCCGCGCCCGGAAACCGGTGGTTGCGCGTGAAGTAATGGGTAGCAATTACGGTGGCGATGCCGGCCGCCGTGGCGGCGCGCAGGCCGTTCACCGTGTCCTCCAGGGCGATGCATTCGCCCGCGTCCAGACCCATCTCCCCGAGCACGTACTGGTACACGGCGGGAGAGGGCTTTTTTGCTTCGATGATGTCGCACGTCGCCACGGTCTCGAAGAGTGGACGCCAGTCTGGGCCGAGGTTTATGTCGAGCAGCGTTCTCACGTTGGAGTAGGCGGAGCTGGTCGCAATGGCCAGCCGGACGTTCTGCTCGCGCGCCTCGCGCAGCAGCCTGTGCACGCCGACGCGAAACGTGATGTGACCCGCCACGAGCATGCGGGCGTAGTGCCCGGTCTTCACACGATGCACGTCGCGGGCAAAGTCGAGCAGCGTGGCGCGGTCGTGGTGTAGCTCCCGTTGCGCCGCGTAGTGGGCAATGCGCTCGCGCCCGCCGGACACCGCCAGCAACTCCTCGTAGAGTTCCGGTGTCCACTCCCAGTCGAGGCCGAAGTCGTAGAAGGCGGCATTGAAGGCGAGCCGGTGGATCTCCTCAGTGTCCGCCAGCGTCCCGTCCATGTCGAAGATGAGGGCTCGCAGTTGCGTCATATCCTGATCCCTTGGTCAGCGTTTTTTGAAAACGCCAAGCAAGAATTGTACCCCCGTCGCGGTTCAGCCCGATTGCGGACCATGCTCTCCCTCATTTGGAGCGGCGAGCAGGTCGCCGTGTTCCCGCTCCTCCAGTTCGACCTGCTCGATACGGGCGAAGCGTTCGCTGATCTTCCGCGCGGAGGTATTAACCTTCTGCGCGTCGTCGTGCGCCTGCGCGATGTGCCTGGTCAGCGCCTCCATGCGGTCGCGGAACCGATCGAAGTCCTTCGCGAGATGGCCGAGGTGTTCCTGGATGATGTTGACCTGTTCGCGCGTGGCGGCATCCTTGAGCACGGCACGGGCCGTGTTGAGCACCGCCCACAATGTGGTCGGCGAGACCATCCACACGTGCGCGGCGTGAGCCTCGTCGACCACCTCCGGGTGGCGTGCTTGCACCTCCGCGAAGACGCCCTCGGCCGGGATGAACATGACGGCGCCGTCCGCGGTAGTGCCGGGTACGATGTATTTCTCGGCGATGTCGTGAATATGCTTGCGGATGTCCTGCTTGAACTGTCGCTCGAGCAGGCGGCGCTCCGTCTCCGGCAGGCTCCCATCGAGCATCCGGCGGTAGGTGTCGAGGGGAAACTTGGCGTCGATGGGCACCAGACCGGTGGGCGGCGGAAGGAACAGCACGCAGTCCGCGATGCGGCCGTTCGGCAGCGTGTATTGCAGGGCAAAGTGCGCCTCGGGCAGGACATTGCGCACCAGCGCAGCGAGCTGCACCTCGCCGAAGGCGCCGCGCGAACGCTTGTCGGACAGGACTTCCTGCAGGCTCACCACGTTGCTGGAGAGCTCGGTGATACGCCTTTGCGCCTCGTCGATGATGGCGAGCCGCTTCACGACATCGGCAAACGTGGCGGTGGTCCTCTCGAATCCCTCGGCCAGCCGCTTTTCCACCTGGCCGCTGATGTCGAGCAGTCGCTTGTCGGTAGTCTGCGTCAGTGTCTCCACTCGTCGGCCAAGATCCTCCGCATAGCGCAGCAACGCGGTCGCCACCTGCTGCTGGACGGCGGTCATGCCCGTGCTTAAGCCCTCCTGCAGGCCGCGGCTGGTCTCGAGCTGCCGCTGCTCGAAGCGCGTGCGATGGTCGGCGAGGTGGGCGCGCAGGTCCTCGCGCAGCTCGATGAGCGCGCGTGTCGCTTGCGTAACGAGGTCATTCAGCCGCCGGTCCAGCCCGTCCAGCCGTTGCGCCTGGTCCGCTAGGCGGGTATCCAGACGCCACAGTTGCTCGCGTTCGCGCGCAGACAGCGCGGGGCGCAGGAGCAGCCAGGCAACGGCGACCAACAACGCGCCCAGAGCGAGTAAAATAAAGTCCGGCTGACCGAGCCGCGCCAGCAAGGCTTGGAGGTCTGTCATAGACGCGCAGGCTAGCGGGAAGCAGACTGTTTGTCATGTTCATGACGCCATGCCGAGCGAGAGCGAGAAACATGGGCACGATGGCATCGAGCGCCGTATCGCCCGAGTTCTGTGAGCTGGTAGCCGCCGAGGATGACGCGGTGGATCTCGCGCGCGCGGCGCTGCAGGTGGCCCGAATCGAGTACCCGAACGTGGACGTCGATGCCTACCTGCGCCGTATTGAGGACATGGCAACCGCCGTCAGCCGGCGGCTGGGTTCCGGCGCCAGCGCAGAAGAAACGCTGCGCGCGATCAACCGTTATCTTTTCGGCGAGCTGCGTTTCAGCGGCAACGCGCAAGACTACTATGACCCGCGCAACAGCTATCTCAATGAGGTGCTGGAGCGGCGCGTAGGCATCCCGATCACCCTGTCGATCATCTATCTTGAGATCGGCTGGCGCCTGGGCCTGCCGCTCGCCGGCGTCTCCTTCCCCGGACACTTTCTGGTCAAGTTGGCAGTCGACGAGGGCGAAATCGTCATCGACCCCTATGCACGCGGGCTCTCGCTGGGGCACGATGATCTCGAGCAGCGGATACTCGGGCTGCAACCGTCCGGGCGGCTTCCCGCGGCGATCGATGTCGCGCAATATCTGGAGGCTGCCTCGCGCAAGGAGATCCTGCACCGCGTATTGCGCAATTTGAGATCGATCCACCTGAACTGCGGCGATGACGGAAAGCTCCTCTCGGTGTTGGAACACATGCTTTGCGTGCGGCCGGGAGATCTGGAGACGATGCGCGATCGCGGTCTGGCATACGCGCGGCTCGGATGTTTCGGGCTGACCGTCGAGGACCTGACTTACTATGTCGCCGAGCGCCCGGACGCGGAGGATCTCGATGAGGTGCGCGCGCGCCTGGTCGAGGCGCAGAGCGCGTTACGGCGCCTGCACTGACAACAAACGATTCCCTGCCGGACTCGTGGCTGCGTAGCGGAGGGGCGCAAAGGCTGCGTTGGATGTACATTATCGGGGCGCTTGCGGCTGCTCCCGCGCTCGATGCTACGCGCACCGGGTCGCAGCCTCAGGATGAGGGGGGTGACACGTGACAAGTAACTCGACACTACGCAAGGGTCGCGGCGCGACGATCAGGCCTGACCCGCGTTACCTCGACGCCACCCGCGCGGCGTTCGACGACGGCTGGGGCGCGGAGGATGAAACTCCTCCGCCGCTACAGACGCACGTGACCGAGGAGCGCTCGCGCAGCATCATTGCCCACAACGATTCGCCGGACATCCCATTCCGCGCCTCCATCAATCCCTATCGCGGCTGCGAGCACGGCTGCGTGTACTGCTACGCCCGCCCGACGCATGCCTATCTTGATCTCTCGCCGGGCATCGATTTCGAAAGCCGCCTCTATGCGAAGGTCAACGCGGCGGAGCTGCTGCGCGCGGAGCTCACCCGGTCGGGCTACCGGCCCGAGCTGATCGCGCTGGGAGCCAATACCGATCCCTATCAGCCCATTGAGCGCAAATACAAAGTGACGCGTCGGATCATCGAGGTGCTGGCCGAATGCGACCATCCTTTCAGCATCGTCACCAAGTCCGCGCTGGTGGAGCGCGACATCGATCTGCTGGCGCCGATGGCGGCGAAGGGGCTGCTACAGGTTTACGTGTCCATTACCGGCCTCAATCACGAGCTGGCGCGGCGGTTGGAGCCGCGCGCCGCGGCACCACGCCGCCGTGTAGAGACCGTTCGGCGCCTGAGCGAGGAGGGGATCCCCGTAGGCGTGATGTTTGCGCCGGTCATACCAGCGCTCAATGACTGCGATCTGGAACAGGTGCTGGAAGCGTCGGCGGAGGCCGGCGCGCGCTTCGCGGGCTACGTCATGATCCGCCTGCCCCTTGAGATCAAGGAGCTCTTCAAGGACTGGCTGTCGCAGCACTATCCTTTGAAGGCCAGCCACGTGATGAACATGATCCGCGATCTCCGCGGTGGCAAGGAGTACGACTCGCAGTTCGGCACCCGCCAGCGCGGCATCGGCCACTACGCAGCGCTCATCGCGCGGCGGTTCGAACTTGCCTGCGATCGGCTGGGCCTCAACAAGAGCGAGCGCCACGTCAACACCGCGCTCTTCAAGCCGCCCGCCGCCGCGCACGGGCAGTTGCAGCTCTTCTAAGGAAGCTCTGAATAAGCCCATCCTGGACTTCTCAGAGCACGCAAAGCAAAAAGCGTGGTTTTTGCTTTGCTTCATCTTCAACGGCTTGCAGCCTTCGAAGATGGCAGCACATCCTTGTGCCGCAGGAACCTCTGAGTTAATCAGAGGTTCCCTAAAGTCGCTCCGCGCGGCGCCCGGTGTCTGCCCGCGCTACCGAGGTGCAGCACCGCCTAGTGTGGCGTCCCACAAACATCTTCACATTCCGGCCAGTCCGCGCAGCGGACGCGAGCCGGAATCCAGCGACAGTTCAACGAAGTGGATGCCAGCTTTCGCTGGCATGACGGTAGGGATAAGGAAAGGTATTTGTGGGGCGGGACGCTAGCGGGTACTTGAAGGTTGTGAGGACAGCGGATCAGCCTATAAACTGCGCAGCCCACGGAGAGGTGGCAGAGCGGTTGAATGCACCGCACTCGAAATGCGGCATACCCTTTCGGGTATCGGGAGTTCGAATCTCCCCCTCTCCGCCAGCAACCAATGCCCACGAGTATGCACTTGGGAGGGGGTATCGGGAGTTGCTCGTCTCATCCTTGAGACTCGCCCTTCGGGTTTGCACGCCATTTCGCTCCAGGCGAAATGGTCGAATCTCGCCCTCTCACGAATCCCTGGAGCACTTCCGCTGGTAAGCTATGGGCAACGGGCACACAACCTCCTGGCCTACCTGTGGCACTCGAGCAGTCACATGACGTCGAGCTGTTCATCGATGCGCTGCGCCGGCGTAGCGGCAGTGACGTCCTGACCGATCATCGATCGCTCGAGCCATACGCGACCGACGCGTCTCCATATCACCAGCTTCCGGCAGCCGTGGTGCGACCGCGGGATGTGGAGAACGTCGTTGCGATCGCGCAGCTTGCAACGGAGTTTGGCGTCCCGCTCATTCCGCGCGGCGGCGGCACGAGCCTCGCTGGTCAATGTGTCGGGACCGGCGTGATCGTTGACATGGGATGGCATCAAAAAGCAATTCTCAGCTTTGATCCCGGCATGCGTCGCGTCACTGTCCAGCCCGGCGTGGTGCGCGATGTCCTGAACCGTCACTTGCAGCCGCATGGCCTCATTTTCGCGCCCGACCCGTCGACCACTGACCGTTGCCAAATCGGTGGCATGGCCGGCAATAACGCCTGGGGATTGCATGCGCTGCGCTACGGCACGACGCGCGATCACGTAATTGCAATGGACGCTGTACTGGCCGACGGCACTCTAGTCAACCTGCGGGGCATGAACGATGTCGCGCTCGAGAAAGTGAAATTCACAGCGGGACATGAAGGCGAAATCTATCGCGAAGTGATCGGCACAGTTACCCGTCACGCGGAGGCGATCGTGGCCGGCTATCCGTCTCTGCGCGGCATCCCGAACAACGCTGGCTACGCGTTGGATGTGCTCCTGCGCGGGCAACCTTGGGAGCGGGCGGGGCCGCGTTTCAATCTGGCCCCTCTCCTGTGCGGCGCCGAGGGCACGCTCGCGCTGGTGACGTCAGTCACTCTGAAGCTGGTCGAACGGCCGATCGTATGTCGGCTGCTTTGCCTGCACTTCGACTCGGTCGAGTTGGCCTTGGACGCCGTGCCCGGTGTGCTGGCGACGCAGCCCGCGGCGCTGGAACTGCTCGACCGGGCCATCCTGAGGGTGGCGGCGGCACACGAGGCGCAGCGGGCGAATTGCTTCTGGCTGCAGGGCGATCCGGGCGCCGTGCTGATCGTGGAGTACAGCGGGCAGTCCGCGGAGGCCGTTAGCACAGCGGCTGAGCAAGCGCGGCGCGAGCGGGGTGCGCGGCCATGCACGGTGGTCGAGGGTGCGAAAGTCGAGCAGGCCTGGGCCCTAAGGCGCGCTGCGCTCAGCATGCTGATGGAACCGGACAGCGGCCTGGATGCGGTGACCGGGATTGAGGATGCCGCCGTCAGCGCCGGTGATTTACGGGCCTACTTCGGCGAAGTACAGCAGACCCTGGAGCAATTTGGATTGCCGTTCTTCGTCTATGGTCCCGTCGGCATGGGCGTGCTACACGTCCGCCCGGTGTTGAGGCTTGATTCAGCGGCGGCCGTCACTCGCTATGAGCGGCTGCTGGATGCCGCGGCAGCGATCGCGGTGCGCTACCGCGGGCTCGTTTTCCGCCAAGCATGGTGACGGGCGCTTGCGCGGCAAGTATCTCGCCGCGGTGCTGGGGGAGGAGTGCATCACCGCCGCACGGGAGGTCAAACGTGCGTTCGACCCGCAGGGGCTGCTCAACCCCGGAAAGATCCTCGACTGTGCGCCAGTCAGTGCCGGTCTTGCGCTTCGAAGTCTGAATTAAGAGCGTCGAGCAGTCGCGCGTGCCAATGTGTCCCTGCGCAGAGGATCCCCTGGTTACGGCTGAGCCTGCTACCGGCGGAGAAGTCCAGGTTTTTGCCCTGAATATCGGTCACACAGGCGCCGGCCTCGGTGGCGACCAGCATGCCGGCGGCATGGTCCCAGATGCACTCAGCGTAATCAGCCCCGCGCGGGATGCGCACGTAGGCGTCGGCCTGTCCGCGGGCCACGACGGCATACTTGGCCTGGCTGTCGAGCCGTTTTATCTCCGCGCCTCCCAGCGCAGTGGTAGCCCGAACCGAGGCGGTATGGTCGCTGTGGCCAGACTCTGCCGATTCGCAGATGCGCAGGCCGGCGCCTGCGGGCCTGGTGTGCTGAAGGCGCTCCGGCGCGGCGGAGCGAACGCCCGCGGGTACCGACCAGCAACCAGCGCCGCGAATGGCATAAAGGATCAAACCGACAGGGTCGGCGTCATCGAAGGGCCGTTGCCAGTCGGCGGAGAGGTTGGGACAACCCAGTACGCCGAGTTCCACCCGACCCTCGCGGACATAGGCAAGCGAAACGGCATACTGGCCGCCGCGGAGAAATCCCCTGGTGCCATCGATCGGATCCAGCGTCCAAAACCCTTCAGCACAGGGCGGACCGGCCACGTCGATGGCGGCGAGCACGTCGTCCTCACCGACACCCGGCCAGACGGGCTCCAGCGTTTGCACCAGTTCCTGGCGCAGACCCGCATGCTCGGGCGCGCGCAGCATCTCAGTGTTCTCTTCCGCCACCAGCACGCAGCCTTCCATGTCCAGGTTGCTGAGAAGGGAACGGGCGATGACCGCCTGCGCCGCGTAATCGGCGATGGTCACGGGGCTGCGATCGGCTTTGCGCAGCGCATGCCGGGACTCAAGCCGTTCCTGAACGCTTCGGGTTACGGCGCACGCACGCTGTACGGCGGCAATTGCGACTTGCAGGGTGGCAGGATCACTCATGACGTCGTCTGTCCATGCTGAACCAGCATGATACCCTACCGCCATACGGCTCACGGCATCCATTGTTGCGGTGCAACAAACAGCGTGCTAGCATCCAATGATGCCTATACTGGACGTAGTTGGCACAGCCTTGGACCCGTCAACCATGCTGCGACTGGAAGACACTGGCCTATGAGCGACAAGCCCTCAGCCGCCCTCTGGGGCGAGCAATGGATGAACGCCCAGCGCGCGTACTGGAACGCCTGGACTGCACTCAACCGCGTGAACCCGGACCCGCGGACGCCCGCCGCCGCGGAGAACCCGTGGTCCGCGGCGGTCGACAACTGGTGGAAGAGCGTCGGCGGCAGCCTGTCCGGCGATAGCAGGATCTTCTTTAACCGGGTGATCGAGCAGAGCAAGGTCTTCTTCAGCATGGCCCAGCAGATGAGCGAGTTTCTTCGCGCCGTCAGCGAAGGCTCAGCGGCAAACATTAAATGGCAGGAGATATTGCAGGGGCAGATCGATACCATGAAGGCATCGTTGTCGATGGCGCCGCCCAGCGAGTGGACGGACAGCCTCAGGGGCGTGATGGCATTCTACGAGTTGCCGCTAGATACCTGGCGGCGCACCATGTCGGGGGCCACTACGCTGCCCGGCGATTTCCTTGAGAACGTCCGGTCCGCGGTCTGGGAGAGCGCCGGTGACAAGGTTCATGAGAGCGTGGACAAGTTCCTGTCCGTGCCCGGGCTGGGATACACCCGCGAGGGGCAGGAGCAGATCCAGCAGATGGCGCGTCTGGTCCTCGACTACCAGAAGGCGATGCAGGACTACGCGGATGCGCATGGTCGTCTCGGCGCCGAGACTCTCGACCGGTTCTACAAGAAGATCGTCGCGCTCACGGAAAAGGGCGGAACCATCACAACCTTGCGTCAGCTCTACGATCTGTGGGTGGACTGCAGCGAGGAGGCCTATGGCGAGTTCGTGATGTCGCCCGGCTTCCAGGAGATCTATGGCCGCATGGTCAATGCACTGATGCGCGTCAAGCATCAGGCGCGGACGCTGGTGGACGAGGCACTGGGCGCCATGAATATGCCCACCCGACGCGAGATGAACACTGTCTTGAAGCGTCAGCAGGAACTGCGCCGCGAGATACGCGCCGTGCGGGGAGGCGATGGCGGCAGTCCGCCGCGCCGCGGGCGCCGTCAGGACGAGGATACGCGCGAACTCGATGCCTTGCGCAAGGAGGTTGCAGGACTGCGCGATGAGATGGCGGTCATGCAAACAGCCACGGCGACCGTCGGGGAGTCAAGGCAGGCCGCCGGAGATGCGCGGGTGGCAACGGAGCAGAAACCTGCCACGCCTGCGGGCAGCAAACGCGAGGCCGCCACACCGCCCGCTAGGCTGGCGCGCATGAAGCCGGCGAAGCGGGAGCGTCGTCCAGCGAAGGCGGTGCGCGGCCGGGCTGTGCAAGGCGCGGCCGCATGGGACATTTCGAGCATCGCCCCGCAGGGCCGGCGAGCGCGGGGCACAGCGCGGCGGCGCGTGGCGGGCTTCAAGCGCTAGAGCGTCGGACCAGTCAGCGGAGCGAAAAGCATGATGCCATTTCATATCAAGCCTGAGCAGGCGCTGAACGAGGTTCAGCAGATCGGCCAGAAGCTCGCGCAGGGCCTGAAGACGTTGAGCGAGATCGGTGACATCGACGTCGGCTGCACGCCGAAGGAACCCGTCTACCACGAGGATAAACTGACGCTGTACCACTTCAAGCCCTTCCGCGAGAATCTCAACCCGGTGCCGGTGCTGGTGGTTTACGCACTGGTCAATCGTCCCTACATGGCCGATCTGCAGAGCAACCGGTCGATGATCCGCGGATTGATGGAAGGCGGCCTCGACGTGTACCTCATCGACTGGGGCTATCCGGACGGGGGTGATCGCTACCTGACGCTCGATGACTACATCAACGGCTACATCGACCGCTGCGTGGATGTGCTGCGCAGCCATCATGGCGTCGACAGCGTCAACATCCTCGGTATCTGCCAGGGCGGCGCGTTCAGTCTCTGCTATGCCGCCACGCACCAGGAGAAGGTGAAGAACCTGATCACTACGGTGACACCCGTCGATTTCCATACGCCGGACGACATGCTCAGCCACTGGGTACGCAACGTTGATATTGACCTCGTCGTCGATACCATGGGCAACGTCCCGGGTGAGATGCTCAACTGGACGTTCCTGTCGCTGAAGCCGTTCCGGCTCTCCGGACAGAAGTACCTCGACATGGTCAATACGCTGGATGACCCGGTCGCCGCGAAGAACTTCATGCGGATGGAGAAGTGGATCTTTGATAGCCCCGATCAGGCCGGTGAGGCCTACCGGCAGTTCACCAAGGATTTCTATCAGGGCAACAAACTCATTAAGGGCGAGGTGGTGATCGGCGACAGGCAGATCAGTCTGGCCAACGTTACCATGCCGGTGCTCAACATCTATGCGGCCGACGATCACCTGGTGCCGCCCGCTTCCTCGAAGGCGCTGGAGCGCTACGTGGGCACCAAGGATTACACAGCCCTGGAATTCCCCGGCGGGCACATCGGGATCTACGTGAGCAGCAAGGCGCAGAAGATGATCCCGCCGGCGGTTTGCGACTGGGTCACCAAGCGTACTTAGGAGTCAGGTCGCCCTTGCGGGCGCTACAGCACGCCACCGCGGGAGGTCGATATCCATGGGCCGCACCCCGGCCCAGCCGTTTACCGTCGGGCGCCGGGCGTCAGGAGGGCGCTGCCGGCGGGCGCCCGGCCTAGCCCTTTTTCTCAGTCTTGCTCCGGCCCGGCTCGAACGCCTGCAAAAAACTCCTTTGCATGGCCTCGAAGGCTTTCATCTGCTCTGCCATTAGCGGGTCGAAGGCTTCCATGCCCTGCTTCACGCGATCCTGAAGCCGCGCCATCCATTCGCGCTGCAGCGGCTCCATATCCGGCAGCCCGAAGAACGTGCGTACCTCCTGCGGCGAGGCGTCAATTTCGATGTGGATTTTCATGCAGTGTCTCCTCCCGCAGTGTGCAACGTACAGGGTAGCAAATCGGCGCAAAAAAAAATCCCCCGGAAGGACGCCAAGCGACGGCCTCGGGGGGAAGGGGAGGTCTAAACCGGTCTGCTGTCTAGGCGGCTCTGGCGGCCTTGCGCCCGAGCGTCTCGGCAGCGACTCTCGAGGTGGTTATGGCGCTGCTCACGCCACGTTCGAACCAGGAGGTCAAGTCGCCACGGGCGTCGTTCAGAATGTCAGCGGCCTTTTTGGCGCTGCTCATCAGCTTCTCGTTGCATTCGGAGACCAGCCTCGCCTGAGCGGCCCACAGGTCCTTGTAGTCCTTGTTCTGGCTCACGAGGCTAAACTGCTTCATGCCGGTGTCGACGTAGGTGTTTAGGACTTGCACCTGTTCCTGGGCCAGCTTCTCGAAGACACGGGTGCCAATCGTTTCCAGCTCTTTGGCGGCCTGATAGGCGGTCTTGCCGATGCTTTCCCATTGCTCAAACAGTGTCGTTTGCATGCTTAAGTGCTCCTCATTAACTGATGCGGTTACGGTAATAACTCTGTGGAATGCGTCTGGCGCTGCCAATACAGCGCACCAAATGCTGCAACGCACAATACTTTGTTGCACTGCGTCTGTCAAGACCCAGGGTACGCTTTTTCCAGGCCGCATTTCCGGACTTTTTGGGAGCGGATATCAACTGAGAAATAGCACCAGGACTATCGCGCCAGGCGCGAGACCTTGGGCGCTTGCGGGCAAGGTCCTACCCATGGGTCAGCCGGTCGCAAGCGCTTGTTGGAACAGCACCGTTTGGGTAAAGTTACAAGTTCGAAATTTTCCCAAGACTTGACCTTATGACGACTGCTGCTGAGGAGTGATTTTCATGACCATAACCCATGATGGCCACACGCGGACGAAGAACAAGACGTTGTTAAAGTGGGTCGACGACATGGCGGCCCTGTGCAAACCCGAAAAGGTCTACTGGTGCAACGGCTCGCAGGAGGAGTACGGCCGTCTGTGCGACCAACTCGTGAAGGCCGGCACTTTCATCAAGCTCAACCCGGCCAAGCGCCCCAACAGCTTCCTGGCCCGCTCGAATCCCGCCGACGTGGCGCGGGTCGAGGACCGCACGTTCATCTGCAGTGCAACCAAGGAAGACGGCGGTCCAACCAACAACTGGATGGACCCTGCCGAGATGCGCGGCATCCTGAATGGGCTCTTCGATGGCTGCATGAGGGGGCGCACCATGTACGTGGTGCCGTTCAGCATGGGTCCGATCGGCTCGCCCATCTCCCACATCGGCGTGGAGATCAGCGATTCCCCGTACGTCGCGGTCAACCAACGGATCATGACCCGCATGGGTCAGGACGCTCTCGACGCCCTCGGCGCGAACGG
This sequence comes from Chromatiales bacterium, assembly GCA_052388435.1. Taxonomy (GTDB): domain Bacteria; phylum Pseudomonadota; class Gammaproteobacteria; order JAJPIJ01; family JAJPIJ01; genus JBQTIC01. Next base: position 66,879 of record JBQTIC010000032.1, read on the forward strand.
TGAGTTTGTTCCCTGCGTGCACTCGGTGGGTGCGCCGCTCGAGCCCGGCCAGAAGGATGTGCCGTGGCCCTGCAACGAAATCAAGTACATCAGCCACTTCCCGGAGACCCGAGAGATTTGGTCGTTCGGTTCCGGTTACGGCGGCAATGCACTGCTGGGCAAAAAGTGCTTCGCGCTGCGCATCGCATCGGTGATGGGCCGCGACGAGGGTTGGCTCGCCGAGCACATGCTGATCCTCGGCGTGGAATCGCCGCACGGCGAGAAGACCTACGTCGCCGCAGCCTTCCCGAGCGCGTGCGGCAAGACAAATTTCGCGATGCTGATCCCGCCGGTCAACGGCTTCAAGGGCTGGAAAGTCACCACCATCGGTGACGACATCGCCTGGATCAAGCCTGGTCCTGACGGCAAGTTCTACGCGATCAATCCGGAGGCGGGGTATTTCGGTGTCGCCCCGGGTACTTCGATGCATTCGAACCCGAACGCGATCTTTACGCTGAAGGAGAACTGCATCTTCACCAACTGCGCGCTCACCGACGACGGCGACGTATGGTGGGAGGGCATGACCGACCAGCCGCCGGCGCACGCCATCGACTGGAAGGGTAAGGATTGGACGCCGGGGAGCGACACGCCCGCCGCACATCCGAATGCGCGCTTCACGGCACCCGCGGCTCAGTGCCCGTCGATTGATCCGAACTGGGAGAATCCGGATGGCGTGCCGATCAGCGCCTTCGTGTTCGGCGGCCGCGTCAGCAGGAATTTCCCGCTGGTGTTCCAGAGCTATTCCTGGGAGCACGGTGTGTATCTCGCCGCCACCATGGGTTCGGAAGCGACCGCCGCCGCTGTCGGCCAGGCCGCCATGCGACGCGACCCGATGGCAATGCTGCCGTTTTGCGGATACAACATGGGCGACTACTGGAATCACTGGCTCAATATTGGCCGCAATCACGTAGCGACCCCGCCACTCATCTTTCGCGTCAACTGGTTCCGCAAGGATGAGAACGGCAAGTTCATCTGGCCGGGCTACGGCGAGAACATGCGCGCGCTGAAATGGATCGTCGACCGCTGCCGCGGTCGCGCTCAGGGCGTGGAGAGTCCGATCGGTTGGCTGCCGCCGCATTCGGCGCTCACCTGGGACGGTCTCAACTTCCCGGTCGAGAAGTACTATCAGATCATGAACGTGGATCGCGAAAAGGCCCGTGCCGAGGCCGAGGAACAGAAGGACTTCTTCGCCAAGTTCCGCGATCGCATGCCACGCGAGCTGCTGTTGGAGCGCGAGCTGCTGCTGTCGCGTCTGGACCGTTCACCCGAGGTCTGGGACCTGAACAAAGCCGCTTGATGAGCGACACTAAGCAGAGGCTGAAATGCAAAGGCCCGGCGGGAGAACCGACCGGGCCTTTTATCTTCCCAACGCTTGAAAGGCCGGTCAGGACATGAACAGACCGCCGTTGACGGAGAGGTCCGACCCGGTGATGTAACCGCTCTCCTCGGCAGCGAGAAAGGCCACGGCGTGCGCGACCTCCGACGGCTCCGCGAAGCGTCCGACGGGGATCTTGTCGATGATCCCCTTGCGAACCTCTTCAGGCACTGCCATCGCCATCCGGGTGTTCACGTAACCGGGTGAGACGGTGTTGACGGTGATGCCCTGATCGGCGAGCTCGCGGGCGAGCGATCGCGTAAAGCCGGTCATGCCGGCTTTCGCGGCCGAGTAGTTGGTCTGCCCGAACTGCCCCTTCTGCCCATTCACTGAAGAGATGTTGATGATGCGGCCGAACCTGCGGTTCGACATGCCGTCGATGAATTGCTTGGTGACGTTGAAGACGCTGTCGAGATTGGTATCAAGCACGGCGTGCCAGTGCGCCTCGTCCATCTTGCGCAGGGTATTGTCGCGGGTGATGCCCGCGCAGTTGACGAGGATGTCCACCCCGCCGAACCTTGTCTCTATCTCCTTAGCCATCCGGGTGCAGGAGTCGAAGTCGGTTACATCGCACTCGGCGATGAGGATCTCCTGGCCTTCTACACGGCGATCGCACTGCCACTGCCTGGCGTACTCGCTCTCCTGTGCGATATAGGTGGCAATCACCTGTACCCCGCTGCTTGCCAGCCTCCGGCAGATCTCCGTGCCGATGCCGCCGCAGCCACCCGTTACCACCGCGACACGCCGCTTGCGGATCCGCGCCGGCGACGCCGCGCTGGCCGCGGGTGCCGGATGGAAACGCTGCGTGCCGCTGCTGAGTTTCTGCGTGAGCTCATTGATGTGCTTCAACGTCGTGACACTGTCGATGACCTCTACCGCAAGCTCGGCCATCTGCATCATCGACTTAAAGGCGGCCTCCACGGACCGTGACCACTGCTCCACGACCCGCCACTGGAAGGGATTGATGATCGGTGCCGGTTCCAGCCTATTCTCCACGGTGTTCCACATCCTTTGCCGTTTCCTCCTTGGTTGTGCCAGCCGCCGACTTCTGCGCCATGCCCGCCGCCTTGAAAAACTCCTGCTGCATCCTGCGCCACATCTCCAGGTTGCGCTCGGTCAGCTCCTGCATGGCCACGAGCGGGTTGCCGGTGACCGCCCGCGTCATCTGCTCCTGAAACACGTGCTGTTGCTCGGAAAACAGGGAAAGGCTCTGCTTGATGAAGTTTGACGCCACGCCCTGCACCGATTTCCCATAAAAACCGATCAACTGCTCCAGTACGTCAGTGGAGAAAAGCGGAGAACCCGCCTCCTCCTGTTCGATGATGATCTGCAGCAGGATGTTGCGAGTGATGTCTTCGCCTGTCTGCTTGTCGGTGACGACGAACGGCAGGGCGTCAAGCACGAGCCGCTTCACATCATCGAGAGTGATGTACTTGCTCTCCGTCGTGTCGTAGAGGCGACGGTTGGGATACTTCTTGATGACGCGCTTTTCGCTGGCCATGGCTGCTGCTCCGATTACATCATGTGCTGACCGCCGTTCGCCGCGACGTCGGCGCCGGTGATGAAGGCCGCCTGCGGCGAGCACAGGAAGTCCACGGCAAACGCGACTTCGTCGACCGTGCCCAGCCGACCCACGGGGATCTGTGCAACGATCTGTTTGCGTGTTTCCTCCGGCACCGCCATCACCATCTCGGTGCCGATGTAACCGGGCGAAAGGGTGTTCACCGTCACGCCTTTGCGCGCCACCTCCTGCGCCAGCGCCATGGTGAAGCCGTGCATGCCCGCTTTGGCGGCCGAGTAATTGCACTGGCCAATCTGGCCCTTCTGGCCATTGATCGAGGAGATATTGACGATTCGTCCCCAGCCGCGGTCGGTCATACCCTGGACGACCTGCCGGCTCATGTTGAACACGCTGTCGAGGTTGGTCTTTAACACCGTATTCCACTGCTCCCAAGTCATCTTGCGCAGCGTGGTATCCATGGTGATGCCGGCGTTGTTGACCAGGATGTCAACGGGACCGATCTCCTTTTCTACTGCCTCCACGAACCTCTTGCAGGAGTCGAAATCCGTGACGTCGCATTTGTGCCCGAAGACCTTGTGGTCCTTCAAGTCCTTCTGCAACTTCTTCATCTTCTCATCGCTGCGATAGTTGGTTGCCACCTTGGCGCCGGACTCCGCGAGCCGTCTGCAGATTGCTGTACCGATCGCCCCCGTGCCGCCGGTGACGATTGCCACCTTGTCTTTAAGGCCTGTCGTCATTGTCATTTACTCCGGCCGCCTTACCGTTCCACCGCCAGCGCGACACCCTGGCCGCCGCCGATGCACAGCGTGGCCAGGCCCTTCTTGGCATTCCGGCGCTTCATCTCGTGCAGGAGCGTGACCAACACGCGACAACCCGAGGCGCCGATGGGGTGCCCGAGAGCGATCGCGCCACCGTTGACGTTCACCTTGCTGGTGTCCCAGCCAAGATCCTTATCAACCGACATCGCCTGGGCAGCGAATGCCTCATTGGCCTCGATCAGATCGAGGTCGCTCGCTTTCCAGCGGGCTTTCTCAAGACACTTACGCGTTGCGGGGATGGGGCCGGTACCCATGATCTTGGGATCCACACCGGCGCTGGCATAGGCGACGATTCGGGCCAGCGGCTGCAAACCCAATTCCTTCGCCTTTCGTTCGCTCATGACCACGCACATGGCGGCGCCGTCGTTAATTCCAGACGCGTTCCCCGCGGTGACCGAACCCTCCTTATCGAAGGCCGGTTTCAGCTTGCCAAGCGTCTCCGCAGTGGTCCCATGGCGTGGGAACTCGTCCTTGTTCACTATGACCGGATCGCCCTTCTTCTGCGGGATCTCCACCGGGATGATCTCCTCGTCGAACTTGCCGGCCTTCTGGGCCGCCTCGGCCTTCTGCTGGGAGGCGGCGGCAAAGCGGTCCTGGGCGTCGCGCGTAAAGTTGTATTTTTTGACGATGTTCTCGGCGGTGACGCCCATATGATAGTTATTGAACACGTCGGTCAGGCCCTCGTTGATCATGTGGTCCTTGAGCGCCCAGTCTCCCATCTTGGTGCCGACCCGCGACTTGAGCAGGATATGCGGAGCGAGACTCATGCTCTCCTGCCCGCCCGCAATGACGATCTCAGCATCGCCGGCGCGGATGGCTTGGGCGGCAAGCGCCACGGCCTTAAGCCCCGAGCCGCACACCTTATTGATTGTCATGCTGGGCATGCTCTCTGGCAGCCCCGCGTAGACGGCGGCCTGACGCGCGGGGTTCATGCCTACGCCCGCCGTCAGTACCTGGCCGATGATGACTTCGTCAATCTGCTCGGGTTTGAGCCCGGTTTTCTTCAAGAGGCTCCCAATTACCTTCGCCCCGAGCTGGGCGGCCGGAATATCGGCGAAGGCGCCACCGAAATTGCCGACGGCGGTCCGGCCTGCTGCCACGATTACTGCGTTTTCCATCGTCTCCTCCGCGTTTTCCTTACCTGTTAACCTGCATCCCGGACGTCTCTCCCACGCCCGGCGGCTTAGCGCCTGCCGACGCCTTTTTTGCACTGCACAATAAAACCTGCATGTTACAAGAATGAAGTACCTCTGCCAAGGGCGGAGACGACATAGGACAGTGCCGGCCGAACCCGCGCCGATGACGAGGGCATCGAAGCGAGTCATGAATCGGTCGGATCAGACCTGCAGCAAGATGCGCGAGGGGTCTTCGAGCAGTTCCTTGATCTGCACCAGGAACTGCACCGCTTCGCGTCCGTCGATGATGCGGTGGTCGTAGGAGAGCGCGAGGTACATCATCGGGCGGATCACGACCCGCCCCTCCTCGGCGACGGGACGCTCCTGGATCCGGTGCATGCCGAGGATTGCGCTTTGTGGCGGGTTGATGATCGGAGTGGACAGCAGCGAGCCAAAGATGCCGCCGTTGGTAATGGTGAAAGTCCCGCCGGTCAGCTCCTCAACGGTGAGAGAGTTGCTGCGCGCCTTCTCGGAAAGATCGCGGACCTGCTGTTCGATTCCGGCGAGCGAGAGCTGGTCCACGTCGCGGATGACGGGCACGACAAGCCCGCGCGGCGCGCTCACCGCGATACCGATGTCGTAGTAGTTGTGATACAGGATGTCATCGCCGTCGACGGAAGCATTGACGACGGGAAACTTCTTCAATGCCTCTGCCGCCGCCTTGGCGAACAGAGACATGAAGCCGAGTCTGACGCCGTGCACCTGTTCGAAGGTGTCGCGATAGCGTTCGCGCAGATCCATGACCGGCTGCATGTTCACCTCGTTGAAGGTGGTCAAGATCGCGGCTTGTTGCTGGGCGGCAAGCAGGCGTTCGGCGGCGCGTTTGCGCAGCCGCGTCATCGGCACCCGCTGTTCCGCGCGCGGTCCTGCGGGAGCCGCCGTCGTCTGCGCCTTCGCTGCGGCAGGGGTGGTGGCTGCCACGGGGGCGGAGACCACCGCATCGGCAGGAATAGCCTCGGCGACTGGCCGCGCCGGGGCCCTCGCAAGATGGTCGATTATGTCGGCCTTCGTCAGGCGAGCCTCCCGGCTGCCGGCGGGGATCTCAGCGGGATTCAGCGCGTGCTCGGCAACGAGCTTACGCGCCGCCGGGCTCAGCTTGACGGCAGCCTCAGATGCTGTGGGATGGATCACGGTCTCACCCGCCGGCTGCGCTACGGCGGCCGTATCAATGACCGCCAGCACCTCGTTGCTCACCACCGTATCGCCGGTGTGTTTGCGGATTTCGGTCAGCACCCCGCTCTCCGGTGCCGGGACTTCCAGTGTGACCTTGTCGGTTTCGAGGTCAATGAGGTTCTCGCCGCGCAAGACGGCCTGTCCGGGCTGTTTGCGCCACTCCATCAGCGTGGCATCGGCGATCGACTCGGCAAGCACAGGGACTTTCAGTTCGACCAGCACGGCACCTCCTGATCGTCGTGGGAACCTACGCAGTTTTCTTCTGCTGGGCGCTGCGGCGGCTGAGCTGCAGGGCGTCGCTGATCAATGTCTGCTGCTGCTCGACGTGCTTGGCGTAGGAGCCGACCGCCGGGGAGGCGGAATACGGCCTGGCCACGATGACGAGCTGCTGCGGTTCGTGCAGACAACTGAACAGGTGCAGACCTTCGAGGAGATACGCAATCGCACCCTGATTGCGAGGCTCCTCCTGGACCCAGACCACCTCGCGCGCGTTCGGGTAGCGCTCGATCGCGCGCCTCAGCTCCTCGCGCGGGAACGGATAAAGCTGCTCGATGCGCAGGATCGCAACGTCGTCAATCTGACTGGCGCGGCGTGCTTCGAGCAGCTCGAAGTACACCTTTCCGCTGCACGCCAGCAGCCGCGTGATCTTGGGCGGGTCGATGGTGTCCAACTCGTCAATGATGAGCTGGAAGGCGCCCTGCGAGAGTTCCTCGATCGTAGAGACCGACGACCGGTTGCGCAGCAGGCTCTTCGGGCTCATGACCACGAGTGGCCGGCGGTAAGGGCGCAGCACCTGTCGCCGCAGCATATGGAACATCTGCGCCGGCGTGCTCGGGAAGCACACCTGCATGTTTTCTTCGGCGCACAGCTGCAGATAGCGCTCGAGGCGCGCCGAGGAGTGCTCGGGTCCCTGGCCGTCGTAGCCGTGTGGCAGCAGCATCACCAGGCCGCAAAGTCTGGCCCACTTGGCCTCGCAGGCGGCGACAAACTGATCGATCACGACCTGCGCATTGTTGGCGAAGTCGCCGAACTGCGCCTCCCAGATGACCAGCGCCCGCGGCTCTGAACTGGCATAGCCGTATTCGAAACCGAGCACCGCTTCTTCGGACAGCGTCGAGTTGATGACCAGGAATTGCGCCTGGCCCTCGCGGATGTGCTGGAGCGGCAGGTGGGTCTCGCCGTTGTCCTGATTGTGCAGCACGGCGTGACGGTGGAAGAAGGTGCCGCGGGCGCTGTCCTGACCTGACAAGCGCACCGGGTAGCCTTCATCCACGATGCTCGCGCAGGCGAGGGTCTCGGCGTAGCCCCAATCCACGGGCATCTTGCCCTCAGCCATCGCGCGGCGGTGTTCGATGATGCGGGCCACACTATTGTGCAGCGTGAAGTGTGGGGGATAGCTGGTCAGTCGCTCGGTCAGGGCGCGAATGCGCTCCACCGCGATCGCGGTTTCGGCCGGTGTGCGCCAATGACCGCCCTTGTAGGGTTCGAAGTTGGTAAGCAGGGCACGGTTGACGTTGCACACCAGCGAACGGGAGACGGGCGTGTTGCTTTCGAGGAGCTGGATGTAGTGTTTTTCCATCCGTTCAGGTTCGCCGGACTCAATGACGCCGTCATGCGCGAGTTGCCGGGCGTATAGCTCGGTCAGCCCGGGATGTTCGCGCACGCGCTGGTACATGACCGGTTGCGTGGCGAAGGGCTCGTCGGCCTCGCTGTGGCCGTGCTTGCGGTAGCAGACGAGATCGATCACCACGTCCTTGTTGAACTCCATGCGGTAGTCGAGCGCCAACCGTGCGATGAAGACCACAGCCTCCGGATTGTCCGCGTTCACGTGGAAGATCGGCGCCTGGACCATCTTCGCCACGTCCGTGCAGTAGAGCGTGGAACGCGAGTCGAGCGGATCCGAAGTCGTGAAGCCGATCTGGTTGTTGACGATGACGTGCACGGTGCCGCCGGTGGTGTAACCGCGCGTCTGCGACAGGTTGAAGGTCTCCATCACGACGCCCTGGCCGGCAAATGCCGCATCGCCGTGGAGCACGACGGGCACCACCTGGTCGCGCGCAACGTCGTGGCGGCGATCCTGCCTTGCCCGCACCGATCCCTGCACCACCGGATCGATGATCTCGAGGTGCGAAGGGTTGAAGGCGAGCGTGAGGTGCACCGGGCCGCTTGGAGTATCGATGTCGGAGGAGTAGCCGAGGTGATACTTCACGTCGCCGGAACCCATGTCGTGCTTCTTGCCCTCGAATTCCTGGAACAGCTCCGACGGCAGCTTGCCGACGATATTCACCAGCACGTTGAGGCGCCCGCGATGCGCCATGCCGATAACGACCTCCTTCACATCGACCGCGCCAGCGCACTGGATGATCTCGTCGAGCAGCGGGATCAGGGGCTCACTGCCCTCAAGCGAGAAGCGCTTTTGTCCCACGTACTTCGTGTGGAGGTATTCCTCCAGTGCGTTCGCCGCTATCATCCTCTCGAGGATCTGGCGTCGCTTCTCGGCGGGAAAATCGGCGCTCGCATGGTTCGGCTCCAGGCGCTGCTGGATCCAGCGCTTCTGCGCCGTTTCGTTGATATGCATGTACTCCGCGCCGATGGCGCCACAGTAAGTCCGGCGGAGCTGGGCGATGATCTCGCGCAGCCGGGCCTGCTCCGGCCCGCACAGCGAACCGGTGTTGAAGGCCGTATCCATGTCCTCTTCGCCGAGGCCGTGGAAAACCGGATCCAGCTCCGGCACGTCGGGCCTTTCGTGCTGGCGGAGGGGATCGAGATCGGCCTGGCGGTGACCGCGGAAGCGGTAGGCGTTGATGAGCTGGAGGACCGCCACCTGCTTCTTGAAGCGCCCGTTGCCAGCTTCGGGGAGCCCGCTCTGCCGGGGGGCGCTGGCGGCGCGGACGAGCGCGGTCTGGATGCGGCTGTGCAGCACGTCGGGATGGCCGGGGCGCATTTCGCCCTGCCACGCATCGAAGACCGTCCGCCAGGGCACGCTCACCGATGCGGGGTCCTCCAGGTAGGCCTCGTACAGGCTTTCGATGTACGCAGTGTTGCTGCTGTACAGAAAACTCGTTGGTTGCGTTCCCATTAGCTGCCTTCCCTACCTGCCCAACCACAAGAGATCGACGCTGGCTGCTGGCGCTGGCGGATGGAAATGGTAAAGCTTACGTTGTTCCGGATATTACTGAAAAGTCTACACAATCGCTGATGATTGTCACGTCACTCATGCATATTCTGTTCCGAAAAAGACCCATTAGCTTGCTGCGACGCGCAAGGCCAAGCTATTCTAACGCTGTCTTCAGCACCTCCTGCCGCTGACCATTAGGCAGCCGCCGCAATAATTCCAAAGTTGCATTACAAGCTCTGGGGAAACGTCATGACCACACGTACTGTCACCATCACCGACAACACCACGGGCAAAAGCATGGAATGTCCGGTACGCGAGGGCAAGTACGGGCCGCCAGTGATCGAAACCTCGAACCTTTATCGGGAGCTGGGGATGTTCACCTTCGACCCAGGGTTCCTGACAACTGCAGCGTGCCGCAGTGCCATCACCTACTTGGATGGCGAAAGGGGTCTTATGTTGCATCGCGGTTACCCGATCGAGCAACTGGCCGAGCACAGCACCTACCTGGAGGTCTGCTACCTGCTGCTGTACGGCGAGCTCCCCACCCGCAGGCAGTTCGAGGAATTCGAGGCGCAGGTCAAGTACCGCAGCAACGTGCATGAGCGCGTCAACCACATGTACTCGGGTTACCTCTACGACGCGCACCCGATGTCCATCATGATTGGCGTGATGGGCGCCCTGTCCTCGTACTACCACGAGGCGCTGGATTTGAATGACCCGGCAGACCGGGATCTCACCGCCAAGCGCGTCATCGCCAAGATGCCGACCCTCGCGGCGCAGTGCCACAAATACGCGCTCGGCCATCCGTTCGTGTATCCGAACAACTCCCTGGGCTTCACCGAGAACTTCATGAACATGATGTTCTCCCATCCCATGAGCACCTACAGCCCGGACCCGCTCGCGGTGCGTGCGCTCGAGCTGATGTTCATCCTGCACGCGGATCACGAGCAGAATGCGAGCACCTCGACCGTGCGCCTGTCCGGCAGCGCCGAGGCGAATCCCTTCGCCTGCATCGCGGCCGGCATGGTGTCGCTGTGGGGGCGCGCCCACGGCGGCGCCAACGAGCAGGTCATCCACATGCTCAACGAGATCAAGACCCCGGACAACATTCCCAAGTTCATCGCCCGCGCCAAGGACAAGAACGACCACTTCCGCCTCATGGGCTTCGGCCACCGCGTCTACAAGAGCTTCGATCCCCGTTCGCGGATCATTCGCAAGGTCTGTCATGAACTGATCGAAACCATGCCGGCCAACGTCGATCACGCGCTGTACGACACCGCGATGAGGCTCGAAGAGGTGGCGCTGAAGGACCACTACTTCATCGAGCGCAAGCTGTATCCTAACGTGGACTTCTATTCGGGCATTATCCTGAAGGCGCTTAATATCCCCTTGGCAATGTTCACAGTCATCTTTGCGGTGGGCCGGGCGGTGGGTTGGATATCGCAGTGGCTGGAGCTGATGACCGACCCGGACTTCAAGATCGGGCGGCCGCGGCAGCTTTATGTCGGCTCTGCGCAGCGCGACTACGTACCGATCGATCAGCGCGGCTGAACGCGCGATCGGATGTTGCTTCACCGATAAACGACAAGGGAGGGGAGGAGGCGACATATGAAGGCACCAGTTCGCGTGACGGTGACCGGCGCTGCGGGCCAGATCGGATATTCGCTGCTGTTTCGTATCGCGGCAGGCGAGATGCTGGGCAGGGATCAGCCGGTCATCTTGCAACTACTCGAGATCACGCCGGCCATGAAAGCGCTGGAAGGCGTGGTCATGGAGACCGACGACTGTGCCTTCCCGCTAGTGTCGAAGATCAACATCAGCGACGACCCGAACGTCGCCTTCAAGGAGGTGAATTACGCGCTGCTGGTGGGTGCCAAGCCCCGCGGACCGGGCATGGAGCGCAGCGACCTGCTGGCCGCGAACGGCGGCATCTTTAAGGTTCAGGGCAAGGCGCT
>JBQTIC010000033.1:0-7997 GCA_052388435.1 Chromatiales bacterium
AAACCACGATGGTGATACCGAGCTTCTTCAGATCTGACGTATCGCCCGCTCTCGCGAGCGGGCGCGGATTGAAACGAGCAGATCCGAACGCTCATCGCCGACGATGGGGCGTATCGCCCGCTCTCGCGAGCGGGCGCGGATTGAAACTGTATCAAACCCCGCAACACAACGGCGCGACGTGGTATCGCCCGCTCTCGCGAGCGGGCGCGGATTGAAACCTCCGCCTCGGTGATCGTGTACCCCAGCAGGCTTGTATCGCCCGCTCTCGCGAGCGGGCGCGGATTGAAACTCTGCGCAGCTCAGGCTCCCGCACGGGTCCACCTGTATCGCCCGCTCAATCGAGCGGGCGTAAGAATGAATCGGAGGTTGAGCAGTCCGATCTAAGTGTCCGCATTCTTCAACGCCTGCCTGTTTTGTCGACATGCCCACTTGCCATGCCTGTTGCGACAGATAACAATGGGTTCCACAATCTGCGCTGAATCCACCACTGTGCATCGAACGGAAGCGAACGGACTTTTCCGGCCCATCGCGACACTGACTGCGGTACCTTCGGCCAGACGGCGCCGCACGCGATTCCTGGCAGCGCTCCTGCTACCTCTTGCAACCAATCTTCCAGCCAACGCTGCCGAGCGCAATCTGCTGGGCGGTTCGACACCGGAGTTCGTAGAGATGGCGCGCCGTGTTCAGCATGGCGGGGCCGATGAGAAAGCCGAGTTTGCCCGTGTCTCTCTGGACGAGATGGCTTATGCGTTCCTCGAGGAAGCGCAACGGGCCCGCGACGAGCCGCCCGACCCGAAGAAGCCGCGCAACGAGGAGAAAGACCCCAGGAAGTGGGCCGCAGCGACCGACGCCTACGCCGGACGGCTGATGGACATGAGCGAGTCGATCGTCCTCGGGGCGCACGTCGACGTGCGGGTGGCGCAGGAGGGCGCTGTCATCCTGGTCATCAGCGGCCGCAACGTGATCGTAAGCGGACCACGCATCGACAGGCCGGAGGTCCTCGAGCGGCGCATCATGGAGCGCATCTGTCTTGATGCGGACTGCTTGCAGCTTGCCGGCAGCTCGTTCGCACCGGCGGACTACCGTCCCGTCGGCGGCCGCTGGAGTTTCGAGGACCCCAGTGCGCCGATTTTCAGCACCAGTAACGGGCTCAACTTCCTGTTCGAGGACAGCAACAATCTGGCGGGCAAGGAGCGGGCGTGCCTGGCCGTAGCGCAGGAACTGGAGGAGATCATGCGCACGCTGAAAGACATGATGTCGCGACGCGCGCTGGTTGACTGGGACGCTATCGCCGTCATCAATGATCCTGCCCGCACGACGCAGCAGTTGCGTATCAACCGCAACGGCGACTTCGTGCAGTTGCCGCTCCCGCAGCTTGCGTTGACGCCCTATGTCCTGCAATCCGCGTTGCCGTGGCTGCACTCCCAGATCGAAGGGCGCTACCGGCAGCACTACGTACAGTTGCCGCCGAACACCTTCAACTGACCGTTGGGATGCCCAGGGAAGTCGCCACCCATGCCGCCCCTTGAGGCATTGATCAAGCCCGTCACCGACGCCCTGCTGGCTGCGCTTGAGAAGGCCAAGAGCAACAGCCTGAAGCGCTCGGCAAGGCGCGCACTCAGCGAGGCGATCAAGGAGCTGGTAAAGATCGATCCCGATGTCGATGCCGCGGAGGCCAAGATTGCGGTGGCCAGGGCCGCCGGGATCATCGAACGCGAGCTGTTCACCGCGCAGAGCATGCTGGCCAAGGTCAAACGTGACTCGCGCAGGAAGGCACAGGCCGGGCAACGCGGTGACGGGCGCCGCCGGTCCCGTGAGAGGACCGCATCGAAGAAGTGAATCCCCGAGGCCGTTGCTGGTCCAGCCGCGGCGCCTTGCGGCGCCATCTTCACATGACTGGTGCCGAAATTCCGCGACACGAGGCCCGCCGCATGAGTCTGCAATCCCCGAAGGTCGCCGAAGGCAACTGACATGGCGCGCTGGCCCATACAGATCAAGCTCCTGCTACTGCTCCTCGGCATTGCCCTGTTGCCGCTCGTCTTCGTGACGTGGCTCGACTACCACGCCATGCTGAATCTGGGCAGTCATCTCGCCGGCGAGACGCAAAGCGCGCTGACGGAACGCTCGCGCGCGGAGCTGTCACAGACCGCCGACCAGTACGCCGCCGTTATCCGCCACCAGACCGAGTTGCTGGAATTGATCGTCAGGCAGCAGGCGCGCGAGGTCGAGCAGCGTCTCGCCACAGAGCCGGCGGGTGAGCCCGCAGATATCGTGTTCGATACCGACGTCGATCGCGGCGACCGGCGTGTGGCCGTCATGCCCTACGAGAAGCACCTGCGACGCGGGGACGCCGACGTCGGCATGCCAGTGCAGGTCTCCTACGACACGCAGGTGTTCCGATTGCCTCCCGGCTCACCGCTGGATGTTCACCGCAAGAGCTTGCAGCAGCTGGCGAGCATGACGAACGCCTATCGCTTTCTGCACCAGCGTCACGACGACCTTATCTTCTGGCAGTACACCACGCTGGAGTCCGGCCTGCACTCCGTTTACCCGGGCCACGGCGGCTATCCGAAGGGGTACGAACCGCGTCAGCGGCGCTGGTACCTGCGTCAGCGGCACGCTGCGGACCTGCTGTGGCATCCGCCGCTCATCGACGCATCGACCCGTCAGGTGCTGTTGACGGTGTCGATGCCGATCTTTGCCCCGGGCCGGCAGTTTGCGGGCGTGACAGCCATCGATGTCCCGGTGACCGCCTACCTTGCGGGTCTGCCTCTGCAGCCCGCCTGGGCCGAACATAGCCATGTTTTCATCGTCACGCCGGAAGACCCCGAGGACATCGGCAAGGGCCCGGTCTACATCCTTGCGAAGCAGGCCTATGAAACAGGCAGCGCCGGCTGGGACACGATCTTCGCACCTGAGTGGCTGAGCCCGCCTGACACGACGAACCGGGAGCGGCTGATCCGCGACATGGCGCAGCGGCGCGGCGGCGTCATCGAGGCGGACTACGCGGGCGAGGACTCGTTGTGGGCATACCGCTCCGTGGGCACCTCCAGCACCTGGCTGCTCATCATCGTGCCCTCCGCCCTCACCGCCGAGATCGCCAACATGGCGCACGATGCGGCGCTCGCGAGCACGCGCAAACAGGTCACGGCCACACTGCTCGTGGCGCTGTTGCTCATCGCGGCCGCCCTGGGTGCCGCCTGGCTCAGCGCGCGCGCCGTTACCCGGCCTGTCCTCGAGTTGGCCAACGCGACCCGGCGCGTCAGCGACGGCGACTTCGAAGTGCGCACGCGCATCGAAACAGGCGATGAATTGCAGGACCTTGGCGAAGCGTTCAACGTCATGGTGCCGTACCTGAAGGAGCGCTTCCGGTTTGCGGAAGGGATACGCCTGGCCCGCGAGGTGCAACAGAACCTCATCCCGGCCAATCCGCCGCGCAGCCCCGATCTGGATATTGCCGGGGTGACGATCTACTGCGAGGAGACCGGCGGCGACTATTACGACTTCCTGGAACTCGGCGGCGCGCCTGACAACGGTCGGATCGGGATCGCCATCGGTGACGTGTCGGGGCACGGCATCAGCTCCGCCCTGGTGATGGCCACCGCGCGGGCGCTGCTGCACAGCTATGCGCGGCAGTCGCGCTCGCTCGCGGAGATCATGATGGCCATCAACGACCGGCTGACCGATGACGTCCACGCCGGGCGCTTCATGACACTGTTTTATCTGGTGGTCGAGCCCGCTGCGCGGCTGCTGCGCTGGGTCAGCGCCGGCCACGGCGCCGCCCTGTTGTTTCAGTCGCAAACCGGAATGTTACTGGAACTTGGCGGCCAGGACATCCCGCTCGGTGTCGATGCGAATTGGACGTACAACGAATCGATGCAACACGGGTGGCTGGCCGGCGACGTTGTGCTGATGACCACAGACGGGGTATGGGAAAGCCGTGACCCCGGCGATACGCCGTTCGGCAAGGAACGCTTGCGCGATGTCCTGCGACAGCACGCCGCCGAACCCGCCCGCGCCATCTGCGAGGCAGTTACCGGGGCTGTCCGGCACTATCGTCAGGACCTGCCGCAGACCGATGACATCACCGTCGTGGTAATGAAGGCACTACGCTAATCCCGCTAAATGACCTCGTTGGAGGCCCTGGATGGCCACATCGCGAGGTGCCTATTGGGTCTGCGCCGGTCCTCGCATCCGGTGATCAGCCGTTCGGACCGTCGACCTGGCGAAGGGGCGGTGCGGGCGAGGCAAATCAGGCGGGGCTGTTTTTTTCGACCCAGCGAGTGCCGTCCTGCACCTCCTCCTTCTTCCAGAACGGCGCGCGCGACTTGAGATCTTCCATGATGAAGCGGCAGGCATCGAAGGCCGCGCTCCGGTGCGCCGACCAGACGGCGACGAGCACGATGGGGTCGCCCGGCTTGAGCGCCCCCACGCGGTGGACGATCAGTATGTCATCGACAAGCCAGCGCTGATTCGCCTCCTCCGCGATGCGCTGCAGGTGCCGCTCGGTCATGCCCGCGTAGTGCTCGAGCGTCATCGCGTCCACACTGTCGCCCTCGTTGAAGTCGCGCATGGTGCCGACGAAGGCGGCAGTCGCCCCGTAGGATCCCTTGCGACCGAATGCGGAGCGTTGATGCGCCTCGAGTTCCTTCCACGGATCGAAGGGCTCAGGCCGGATCTCGATCTTCATCTAGCCTCCTGTCACCGGCGGGAAGAACGCCACCTCGTCGCCATCGTTGACGGCGGCCTGCAGAGCGCAGTACTCGAAGTTCACCGCCGACAGAGTATTCGGCAGCACGGGCGCCCCGGCAGTCGCTTGCGCCCAGGCGTCTTTGACAGTCATCCCCCGCACGTGCGCAAGTTCGACCTCGCGCTGGCCGAAGCGGTCGGCAAAGCTCGCCAGCAGTTTGACCTTCACACCCATGACATCACATTGCTCGAATTTACAGGTCCTCCAATTATAAGGAGAATGCCGACCGAGAGGGGGATACGCTATGAAGGCGGCGAAGAAACTGACACATATCAACCAGAAAGGCGAAGCGCGCATGGTTGACGTCGCCGCCAAACCGGTCACTCACCGCGTGGCCGTCGCCGAGGGACGGATCGTCATGCAGCCGGCCACGCTGAAGCTCATCCGCGCGGGCGGCCAGAAGAAAGGCGACGTGCTCGCCGTAGCGCGGGTGGCGGGAATCATGGCCGCGAAGAAGACGGCGGAACTCGTCCCCCTCTGTCATCCGATCGCGCTCACCCGCGTGGCCGTGGAACTTGCGTGTAACACGAAAAGCCGAAGCGTTTACTGCCGCGCAAGCGCCGAGACGGATGGCAAGACCGGTGTGGAGATGGAGGCCCTGACCGCCGTGCAGGTGGCGCTGCTCACCGTCTACGATATGTGCAAGGGGGTCGACCGCGGCATGACCATCGAGGGCGTGCGGCTGCTGGAGAAGTCCGGCGGCCATTCGGGCCACTGGCGCGCTGGCGACCTATAGGCCCGCAAAGTCGGCTGGTTGTCCCCGCCCGCCATTGCCATGAAACGCGAACTCGATCGGGAGTTTGAAGATCTGCTCATCGCCTACACCCGGCAGACGGCCGCCGGTGCGAGACGCGAGATCGAGGAGACCATATGGGCCCGATACGGATCGGAGCAGGCCGTACTGGCGCTCGACATGTCCGGCTTCTCCCTGCTCTCGCAGCGGTACGGGATCATTCACTACCTGTCGATGATCCGCCGCATGCAGCTCACCGCCCTGCCCATCGTGGAAAGCCACCTCGGCCGCGCCGTCAAGTTCGAGGCTGACAACTGCTTCGCGGTCTTTCCCGAGCCGCTCCACGCCGTACGCGCGGCGGTGGCGATGAATCTGGCCTTTCAGGCCTCCAACCTCATCACGACCGATGAGCTCGACATCCGCATCGCCTGCGGCATCGACTTCGGGCGCATCCTGCTGCTGGGTGACGGCGACCTGTTCGGCAATCCCGTCAATCGCGCCGCCAAGCTGGGTGAGGACGTGGCGGCCTGCGGGGAGGTGCTCATCACCCGCGATGCCATGGATCGGATCCCGTCTGTCGCGGAGATCCGCGGCCGGCCGATCGAGCTCTCCATCGCCGGCATCCCGTTGCCGGCCCTCGCCATCGACTACTAATGAGCCTCTGCTTAAGTCCCTGCTGTTCATTGATTGCGTTGATCTGCAGGGACTTAGGATTTCTCGCTACGCTCGAAATGACAAGTAATTCAGAGCTTCCCTAATCATCATGCTGCGCGGTAGACGAGTATCAACCAAGCCCGGATACAGCACACGTCACTGAGGAACGATGATCGCCGCGCTCAAGACCACGCTGCTGTTCGTGCTCACCGCGATCGCAGAGATCGTCGGCTGCTATCTCCCGTATCTGTGGTTGCGCAAGGGCGGCTCCGCGTGGCTGCTGGTGCCTGCGGCGGCGAGCCTGGCGCTGTTCGCATGGCTGCTGTCGTTGCACCCGACCGCCGCCGGCAGAGTGTATGCCGCGTACGGTGGCGTCTACGTCCTCATCGCCATTTTGTGGCTGTGGGCGATCGACGGCGTGCGCCCCGATCATTGGGACCTGATCGGAGGCGCCGTCGCGCTGAGCGGAATGGCCATCATCATGTTCGGCCCGCGTTGAGAGCAGCCGGGCCAGATCCGGAAGTGGTCGATCTTCCTCCGGTACACAAGCGCAACACCGCATCGAGTGCTGTCTGTACAGATTGCGCGACGCCGGGCTCGCGCGACGCGCGCGGTCCGGCAACATTGAGCACCCGCACGGCATG
The DNA here is from genome assembly GCA_052388435.1 of Chromatiales bacterium. Lineage (GTDB taxonomy): Bacteria > Pseudomonadota > Gammaproteobacteria > JAJPIJ01 > JAJPIJ01 > JBQTIC01. The sequence continues at coordinate 6,782 of JBQTIC010000033.1, forward strand.
GGTGGCGAGGAAGTCCCGGATGAGGCGCGGGCCGTCGACGCCTGGATAAACATGCAGACAGGGCTTGCCAAAGCGCAGCGCAACATCCTGCGTGAACTGCGAGCCGCCTGACAACTCCGCCGCAAGAGAAAAGATCAGGGTGGCGTCACTGTCACGCACATTCCACCGGGTGCGCTGTTCATACGCCGCAGACGGAGTTTCCGTCAGGCGATACGTCAGCGGGATCTCGCCATCATCAGCACGGCGCCCTAGCGGACACCAACCGCCGTGGTCGATCCGATTGGCGATCGCCCAGTCCAGTGCCGCGCGATCGGCGCCGGTCTGCCCGCCAGACACGATCCTGGTTACGCCACAGAGCCCTGCAGTGGTCAGCGCTGCGGGCGCCGGTATCCCGTCACGTTCATCAACCACTGCACCACCCACGGCAGGAAGAAGTGCTGCAGGTAGATGATCTTCAGCATGAACGGGATGACGATGAGGCGCTGGTTGCGACGGATGCCATCCACGATCGCTGCGCCGACTTCCTCCGGTGTCAGCGTGCGAAGCAACAGGCCGCCGATCTTCGGGATGCGCTCGCGACTTCCAGGATTGCGTTCCCAGTAGGGCGACGCCACCTGCGCGCTTTCGTAGAGGGTGACGCCTATACCGGTGCCGTAGAGATCGGAGCGCAGCGCCTCGGTGAAGCCGCGCATTGCCCAGCGCGCTGCCGTGTACGCGGTGGCGCCAGGCCACACGAACCGGGAGGCCACCGAGCTGATATTGACTATGTGGCCGCTGTTGCGCTTGAGCATCTCGGGGATAAAGGCACGCGTCACACAGAACGCGGCGAGGTACGGCATTGTGATCATCTGCCGCGCCTCCTCGGCGCTCGTTTCCTCGATGAACTTCCACTGCCCGGCCCCGGCGTTGTTGACCACAATGTCGGGCGTGCCGACCTCCCGGCTGATGCGTCCGGCGAGCGCTTCAACCGCCGGGCTGTCGGTCAGGTCAATCGGATACACCATGGCCTTGCCACCCGCCGAGCGGATCTCGGCGGCCACCTTGTTGAGTTCATCCTCGCGGCGCGCCAGCAACAACACCTGCGCCCCAGCCTTCGCCAGCGACACCGCGATCGCCGCGCCCATTCCGCCCGATGCGCCGGTCACCAGCGCTGTCTTGCCTTCGATCTGCATCATCCACCCCCTGCGCCATAGCTCGCTATCGAACCGATACCGTC
>JBQTIC010000034.1:0-77198 GCA_052388435.1 Chromatiales bacterium
CTTCTCAGAGCACGCAAAGCAAAAAGCGTGGTTTTTGCTTTGCTTCATCTTCAACGGCTTGCCGCCGTCGAAGATGGCGGCACATCCCTATGCCGCAGGAACCTCTGAGTTAATCAGAGGTTCCCTAGCTGCCCCAGGAGAGAAAATTGCCCAGCAGCGTGAGACCCGCCTTCTGGCTCTTCTCGGGATGGAACTGGGTGGCAAAGACATTTTCGCGCGCGACCGCCGAGGCGAACTCCACGCCGTAGCGTGTGCTTGCCGCCACGTCATCGGCCCGTGCCGGCGCCACGTAGTAGCTGTGCACAAAATAGAATCGCGCGCCTGGCTCGATGTTTCGCCACAACGCATGCGGCTTCACCGGATGCACCTCGTTCCAGCCCATGTGCGGGATTTTGAGGCGGTGGCTGCCCGGTGCTTCGACCATTCCATCGGCAAACCGCAACACGCGGCCGGGCATGAACGCAAGGCACGGCGTGCCGCCATCTTCCTCGCTCCAGTCCACGAGCGACTGCAAGCCAAGACAGATCCCCAGGAACGGCCTGCTCTTAAGTGTTTCCTGCACGACATCGATAAGCGCATGTTCGCGCAGATGCGCCACGCACTGTCCGATTGCGCCCTGGCCGGGGAACACGACGCGATCAGCACGCCTGATCACATCCGGGTCGTCCGTCACCTGTACCCGGTGTCCGTCCTGCGCCACGAACTCGATCGCCTTGGCAACCGAGCGCAGATTGCTCATGCCATAGTCGATGACTGCAACGGTCTTCATCGTGCGTAGTACGCGGCGGACCCGATCGGCCGGGGCGGCTGCTTCCTACAGCGCCCCCTTGGTGGAGGGGATCTCTCCTTTGGCGCGCGGGTCCGGCTCCACGGCCATGCGAAGTGCCCGTCCGAAGGCCTTGAACACGGTCTCTATGATATGGTGCGCATTGCGCCCGCGCAGGTTGTCGATGTGCAGCGTGACCAGAGCGTGGTTCACGAAGCCCTGGAAGAATTCGTAGAAGAGGTCCACTTCGAAGTCACCCACGCGCGAGCGCGGAAACTGGATGTGATAATCCAGGCCCGGCCGTCCGGAGCAATCCACGACGACGCGCGAGAGCGCCTCATCGAGCGGGACGTAGGCATGCCCGTAGCGCCGGATACCCTTCTTGTCCCCCAGGGCCTGGGTCAGCGCCTGGCCGAGGGTGATACCGACGTCCTCCACCGTGTGGTGCGCATCGATCTGCAGATCGCCGCGCGCCGCAATGTCGATATCGATCATGCCGTGGCGCGCAACCTGGTCGAGCATGTGCTCGAGAAACGGAATGCCCAGCGCCAGCCTTGACTTGCCGGTCCCGTCCAGATTGAGTGTGACGGTGATCTGCGTCTCTGTGGTATCGCGGCGTACGCTTGCCGTGCGGTTGTTCATGTCATCCGGACCGTCTGTCGACGACCCCTTTTTTCTGCAGCGCGTACATTAGCAGAATCGCGATGCTTGCGGCACTTGCGAGCCTTTTTGCCGGTATCATGTGCAGCCGGTGACGGAGTCCTCCATGAGCAAGTGTGTCGACACGGCCTCGGTGAAGGCCTATCTGCTCGGCCTGCAGGATCGCATCTGCGCCGCCATCGAGGCGGAGGACGGCGCCGGACGCTTCGTTGAGGACACCTGGCAACGCGAGGAGGGCGGCGGTGGACGCTCCCGCGTCATGTCGGAGGGCGCCGTGTTCGAGCAGGCCGGCGTGGGTTTCTCGCACGTGAGCGGCGCGCGCATGCCGCCTTCGGCTACGGCGCAGCGGCCAGACCTCGCCGGGCGCGGCTTCGAGGCCGTAGGCGTGTCGCTGGTCACCCATCCGCGCAATCCCTACGTTCCCACCTCCCATATGAATGTCCGTTTCTTCATCGCCACGAAGCCGGAAAGCGACGACGCCGTTTGGTGGTTCGGCGGTGGCTTCGACCTCACGCCGTACTATCCTTTCGAGGAAGATGTGCGCCACTGGCATCGCATGGCGCACGCCGCCTGCGCGCCCTTTGGCGAGGAGGTCTATCCGCGCTACAAGCAATGGTGCGATGAATATTTCTTCCTGAAGCACCGCGGCGAGCCGCGCGGTGTCGGCGGTTTGTTTTTCGACGATCTCAACGCCTGGGGCTTCGAGCGCTGTTTCGCCTTCCTGCGCAGCGTCGGTGATCACTACCTGGAGGCTTACCGCCCCATCGTGGAAAGACGCAAGGACGCTGACTACGGTGAACGCGAACGTGACTTCCAACTCTACCGTCGCGGGCGCTACGTCGAGTTCAACCTCGTCTATGACCGCGGCACGCTGTTCGGCCTGCAGTCGGGCGGCCGCGCCGAGTCTATCCTGATGTCGCTGCCGCCGCTGGTGAAATGGCGTTACAACTGGCAGCCGGAAGGCGGGACGCGCGAGGCCGAGCTCTATGAAAAGTATCTGGTCGCGCGCGATTGGCAGGCGCCGTAGACGGCTGCACACCGGCGTGCCGGTCTATTATTATTCGCTGACGAGCAGCTCTTCGACGGGCAGGCCGGCGCGAACCGCCGCCTGTATCACGCGGAACAGGTGAGGCGGTGCGGTCTGCTGCGAGGCCGTAAGCGTAAGCAACCGCGTGGCGTACCAGACGGCAATCTCGTCGCGTGCCAGTGCGACATCGCCGGCATAATACTGTTCGTTCGCGCTGATGATCCGGTGTCCGTGCCCGCGGCGGCGGGCGTATTGATCATTGGCGACAACGGACTTGGCGGGACCGATGCTGACGATTTCGATCCGCTCAGCCGCCCAGAGCGCGCTGTTCAGCGCCAGGTAGTCGTCGAGACATCTTTGCCCTTCTGCACCGCCCAGCAGCGTGGCGCGATCCAGCACGATGACCCGCGCCACATTGAGCCGGCCGAGCAGTTCGAGCCAGCGGCCGGGCAGCAGACAGTTCCCGGGGGCCGACTTGAACATACCGGCAATGTCGCCCTGTGATAGCTGGGAATTGCCGCCGCCCATGGCCGTCACGCGGAATTGCATGTTCGGGTGCGCGGCCGCGTACTTGAGGAATTCACGCACGTAGTTGGCGACGATTTCCCTGGTGAGTGGCGCCATTTCGCCACTGTGCGTGGGGATGGCATAGCTGTTGCCAACCTGGCCAGAGCCTTTTCCGGCGCTCGCGCCAAATGCCTTCAAGGCGAGCAGTGCCGGACCACGCTCATGCGTGCCTGCAAGGTTTGATTCAAAGACCCATACGGGTTCAGCGGCGCCGGAGACCGCAGCGGGGCCGACAATATTGTTTCGTGCCGATGACTGGTTCATCTCGTCTGCGTCGGGAAACCTTGGTGGGGAGTTCAGGGCTGGTAGCGGCAGTCCCCGAGTATCCTTGAGTATAGTTCCCAATGTCGCGACTGGCTGAGCGCTGGCGTGAGCATCCCATTGGCTCCGCCGAGGAATCCATGCTGATCCAGTCGGTTACTTCAGAAGCAGACCAGCCTTGTACCTGCCGCGTGGGGGCATCATGGAGCCGCATGGTGCCGTGTCCGCGAACGGTCGAAGACATGCCTTCGCCGCGGCGTGCGTAGCGGGCTGGCATCGAACGGTTGTAAGTCACACTCAGCCAGAGGACGAATGGTGAGCCATAATTAGCCTGGATTTTGCTCCACCCTACCGATCGACGCTCAAACGCCTCGCACAGCCCGCAGCGGGCGAGCGCCGGCGCTTTCTGTCTACTGCGAGGGTGCCGCCCGCCGTCGGGTTCATGCGGAAGCTGGGCGGCTCCCCTACACACGGGCTGCAAGTACGCCGCACCTATCCGCGGGATGCGTGATACCACCCTACCTGTAGGCAGAGAGATCGAGCTTTGCTCCGCCGCATAGACATTCTCTCCGGGGATACGTACGCTTGCGGCCACGCTGCTGAACGATCCCGAGGTCATCGACGTGGCGCCGCGCAACACACCGGCGGAGCTGGTCGTCCAGCACATGCACCCGGTGGATCGAGAGCGCAAGCGGGAACTGCTCGTGTACCTCATTACCGCGGGGACGTCGGCCTCCACCCGCACTAGGCACGGCGCCGATCCACGAAAGAAGACACGTCACCACCGCCATGACGCCAACCCTCGCTTGCAAGACCGGAACCAGCGTCGCCGCCCCATGCCGGCGGCGCGGTGGTGATGCGTGTCACCCATCCCCTTCCCGAGGAAACTACACATGCTAAAAATCTTTGCAGGCAATCTGCCCGAGGACATTACCGACGAGGAACTCAAGGCGCTGTTTGAGCAGCACGGGCGCGTCCGATCCATCGAACTTGCACGCGATGTCTTCTCCGGCAAGTGCAAGGGGTTCGGCTTCATTCAGATGGAGGGTCACGAGGCGCGCGCCGCCATGAGTGCGCTGAACGGCAAAATCCTCCGCGGCAATCGATTGAAGGTGAACGAAGAGCGGCCGCGGCACAGAAGCTTTGGCGGCCGGCGTCGCTGACGCAGAGGTACGGTTGCATCGCCCATCCTTCAGGGCCCCCGTCAGTTCAAAGCCCCTGGATCAAACCTTATGACTGCGGGCTGCTTTCGAGCCAGAAGGTGACGGGGCCGTCGTTGGTGAGAGAAACCTGCATGTGGGCGCCGAACACACCGGATTGCACGACCGCGTGCTGCGCCCTCGCCTGCTCGATAAGGTAGGCAAAGAGGCGACGCCCGATCTCGGGCGGGGCGGCGGGCGTAAAGCTCGGGCGCATGCCCTTTGCCGTATCGGCCGGCAGCGTGAACTGCGGCACGAGCAGCAGGCCGCCGCCGACATCGCGGAGGTTGAGATTCATCTTCCCTTGTGCGTCGGCGAAGACGCGGTAACCAAGCAATCTTTCTAGCAGGCGATCCGTGTCCTTCTCGGTGTCCCCCTGCTCGACGCCGATGAGAACCAGCAGGCCAGTGCTGATCGCCCCCGCGATTTCACCGTCGACGGTCACGCGCGCCTCGGTCACTCTCTGCAGCAGTCCGATCATCGGCATTGGCGCTCGCTAGGTGAGGTTGATCGAGGTCGTTACCGCCGCCTGATGCGACGCATGCGTCTACTCGGCGGCGGCCCGGGCGGCGCGCCTGCGCTCGTGCTCGCTGAGCAGCTTCTTGCGCAGCCGGATCGCCTTCGGCGTTACCTCCACCAGCTCGTCGTCGTCGATGAATTCCAGCGCCTGCTCCAGATCGAGCCGGATGGGCGGGGTGAGAATGACGTTTTCGTCCGAGCCGGCGGCACGGATGTTGGTCAGCTTCTTGCCCTTCAATGGGTTCACGACCAGATCATTGTCGCGTGAGTGGATGCCAACGATCATGCCTTCGTAGACCTCGTCGCCCGGGCCGATGAACAGGCGGCCGCGCTCCTGCAGATTGAAGAGGGCATAGCCAAGCGCCTGCCCCGCCTCAATGGCGACCATCACCCCATTGGTACGCTGACCTATGGTCCCCGCCTTCGCCGGCTTGTAGCATTCGAAAGTGTGATACATCAGGCCGGTACCGGAAGTCAGGGTCAGAAATTCAGTGCGGAAGCCGATGAGGCCGCGCGCCGGCATTGAGTACTCCAGCCGCACGCGTCCCCGGCCGTCCGGCATCATGTTGAGAAAATCGCCGCGACGCTGGCCCAGCTTCTCCATCAGCGCGCCCTGGTGCTCGTCCTCAACGTCGACGCTGAGCTGCTCGCAGGGCTCGTGCACGTCGCCCTCGATGTGCTTGTAGATGACGCGCGGCCGGCCGACCGACAGCTCGTAGCCTTCCCGCCGCATGTTCTCGATGAGGATGGACAGATGCAGCTCACCGCGGCCGGAGACAAGGAAGCTCGATGGATCACCGGTGTCCTCCACGCGCAGGGCGACGTTGTGGATGAGCTCGCGATCCAGCCGCTCGCGGATCTGGCGGCTGGTGACGTACTTGCCATCGCGCCCCGCGAAGGGCGAATCGCTGACCTGAAATGTCATGCTGACCGTTGGCTCGTCGACCGAGAGCCGAGGCAGGGCCTCGACGCATTGCACATCGCAGAGGGTGTCAGAGATGCGTATGCCCTCGATCCCGTTCACGGCGACGATATCCCCGGCGGCGGCCTCCTCGAGCGCGATGCGCTCGAGGCCCTGGAAGCCCAGCACCTGTAGCAGGCGTGCAGGGTGTGTGTTACCGAGGGCATCGACGCGCACGACCGGCATGTTCGGCCGCACCCGCCCGCGGGTGATGCGGCCGATGCCGATGGCACCGACATAGCTCGAATAATCCAGCGCGCTCAGCTGCATCTGGAAGGGACCCTCCCGGTTGGCCACCGGCGGCGGGACATGCTCAACGATGGTTTCGAAGAGCGCAGTCATGTCACGGCGCTCGCGGCTCTTCAGATCGAGCACCGCCCAGCCCTCGAGCGCCGAGGCATAGACGACGGGAAAATCAAGCTGACGCTCGGAGGCACCGAGCCGGTCGAAGAGTTCGAAGGTCTGATTGATCACCCAGTCAGGACGCGCGCCGGGCCGATCGACCTTGTTGACCACCACGATGGGACTTAAGCCGCGCGCGAAGGCCTTACTCGTTACGAAGCGGGTCTGGGGCATGGGACCGTCCACGGCATCGACCAGCAGCAGGACAGAGTCCACCATGGAAAGGATGCGCTCGACCTCGCCGCCGAAGTCGGCGTGACCTGGCGTATCGACAACATTGATTCGATAGTCGCCCCAGCGCAGCGCAGTGTTCTTGGCGAGGATGGTGATGCCGCGCTCGCGCTCCAGCTCGTTGCTGTCCATCACCAGCGCAGGCAGCGCGCTCCGCTCACCCAAAGTACCGGACTGCTTAAGCAGACAGTCCACCAGGCTCGTCTTGCCGTGGTCGACGTGGGCGACGATGGCGATATTTCTCAAGTTCTCAAGCAAAGCTGAAGGCTCCAAAAAGGGCTGGCCATTATACGGAGTGAGCGGCTGGACGCCAGCGACTCCGCCTGCGACCGCATAATGGCGCGCCCTCCAACCCATCTCAGGGATGAATTATGGCGAAGAAAATTCTCTTCAAGGCCGGCGGGGCCACGGTGTTTAACGACATGTTCGATGTCGCCCGCGGCACGTGGTACTGGCAGAAAAAAGGCCCATCCGATAGCGGATGGGCCTCGCAAACCCCAGCAGTGGGGGGCTGCTGTAGGAGGAAGGTACGGGGACTATTACCGATTGGCCGGGTTCGTCACCATGAAACCGAGGTTCTTGTACCACTCGTTGACCATCTGCTTGTCGGTATATTTGTGCTTCATCATCATCATGTGCAGCTCGTGCTGATCGACCACACCGTCCTTGTTTTCGTCGAGCTCGGCAAAGTGGTCGGTCATCCACGGCTGGAAGCCGTTGAAGTCCTCTCCCAGCACATGGTTCATCTCTTTCACCTCGTCCATGCTCAACGCGCCATCCTTGTTGGAGTCATGGGCGCTCCAGATGTCATTCCTCCAATTGCTCCACGGCATGAAACCCGTCTCTCCTGCCGCGTAGACACCGTTGGCGGCGAAGGCCATGGCTACGATTAGAGCAGTCACTGTATTTCTCATGTTCGCGTCTCCTCACTGAATCGAGTTGGTTGAGATTGTCTGAACGCTTCGGCGATTTCTTCAATCTCTTCCAGCAATAGATGTCCAAGAACGGTAATGGTTCTTGACTTGTGCCGGTTATACACCATCGCCGCCGACATTCTGCACCCCGAGAACCAGTATCAGGGTATTGTCCAGTCTACTTCAAACGCCGTGCCAATCGGGAGTATCCCGAGAACCGCAAGAAAAAACAGAAGGTTATGCAACCTGAGAGACGACTCGGTCGATTCCTTTGGAAAGATTTCCCACCGGATTTCGCGGCACCACGAGAATTCGCGGGCGTGCGACGGTGCTTGTGAAGTGCAAAAACGAAAACAGCCAGGGGACGCGCTGCATTCAGGGACCCGGCGAGCGGGCGCTCGCAGAGACGAACGAGCTAGTGCTTCTGCATGAACCCGAAGCCCTCCTTGAATCCGTGCGCGAGGTCCTCATCGCTCATGCCCATCTTCATCATCCCGCTCTTCAGCTCCTCGCCGCTAATCATGTCATCACTGTTCCTGTCGAGTTCCATGAAGTGATCCGCCATGAACGGCTGGAAGCCGGTGTACTCGCCGGTGCGGGAGAACTCCCTGACCTCATCCATGCTGATCATGCCGTCACCGTCAGTATCCGCCAGGTGCATCACGCCGGTCCACGGCATGAAGCCGCCGGCAGCACCGATGGCACAGGCCCACAGCAGACTCCCCAACATCAGAAGAATTTTCATCGCTCCACTCCTGTTCGCGGCGGCGGTCACGATCGCTGCCTGCTTCACTCAGGGCTTCCCGATTGAAAGCCGGATTCCGATCTGGACTGCCCGGCAAAAGCCCGCGCGGGCTCGCGGAACGCCTTGAACTCGATGGCGTTGCCGCCCGGGTCGCAGAGGAACATACTGACTTGCTCTCCCCTTTGACCGGCGAATCGCACCGCCGGTTCAGCAGGGAACGTCGCGCCGCAGCCGCGCACCCCGTAGTTAGAACCGGCGCGTCTCCTCCAGATCGCGTACTGTGAAGGCCACATGAAAAGCAGGTCTGGTAGACGCTTCCGCCATCAGCGCACGAACTCGACGAACTTTGGGTCGCGCAGCAACCGCTCGAGGGCGTGGGCGAGCGCGTCATTGATGTAGGCCTCATTGTCTTCGGGTGCGGGAGGGCGGATGACATCGCGCGTCTCCGTAAACCCCGCGCGCGAGGAATACTGCTGCGCACCCGTCTCCAGCGTGCTCGATACTTTCGCTCCGATCTCGACCGCACTGACGACGGGGTTCCCGCGTGCGCTGTAAGTCAGCGCGTCGACGTTCACCTGCATGCGCAGATCCGCAGGGGTCGTAGCGCCCTCGACGCGGAATCCCATAGCCGTCAACGCCTCGGTCATCGACTTCTGCACCGCGGCGCTGACGTCGCCCGCAGTGATTGTGGAAGTCGCCGAGTAGACGCCGCCGCGGGTTCCGATCGCCTTGTCCGGCCGCCGGTCCGCGACGCTCAGAGCGACGGTCCGCCCCCTGCCAAGGTCACCCGTCTCAACGGAGACGCCCGGTTCGAGTTGCACGCTCTGCGGGCTTAGCGCACAACCGACCACCAGCGCGGCAACGGCGATGAGCGCCGCCGACCCGATACGGCCGCGGGCCCGCAGGATTAAGGCGAAAGTGCTAGTCCTGCTGTCCATAGGTCCGAAACTTGCTCGTCACCTTCCGCATTTCCTTCGTGTCCAGGCAGGTGGGGCCGCCGAGCAGGAGGCTCAGGCAGTACTGCCTGGCGAGAAATTCCACTTCCACGGCCAGCGCCAGAGCTGATCCCAGGTCGGGACCGAAAGCGAGGAGACCATGATTGGCAAGCAGGCACGCCCGCCGCCCGGCCAGCGCGGCCAATGCGTAATCGGACAACTTCTGGGTGCCGAAAGTTGCGTAGGACGCGCAGCGGATACTGTCGCCGCCCGCGACAGCCACCATGTAATGAAACGCCGGGATGTCCCGGCGCACACAGGCGAGCGCGGTCGCATACGGAGAATGTGCATGGACGATGGCATCTGCCTCCGCGCGATGCGCGTAGATGTCACGATGAATGCGCCATTCGCTCGAGGGTTTGATGCGACCCTCATAGCGGCCGTCGAGATCCATCGGCACCACCTGTGCTGATTGCAACCGGGCATAGGATATGCCCGTCGGCGTGACGAGAAAGCCGCCACGGGTCCGCACACTGACGTTGCCCGCCTTGCCCGGATTCAGCCCGCTTTCGTTGATGGCCCGTGCGGTCGCAACGACCGCCTTGCGCAGCAACGCCGTGCTGGGGCCTCTTGACCTATTTTTCACGCGTGCGTTGCTGCCCCGAATCGCGCCGGGCAAGGATCGAGAAGCGACGTCTGGTGCCTCCAGCACGCCCCTGGCTCGTGGCTGCGAAGCGCGCACCGGATCGCAGCCGCTTTCGGGAAGGGGCGCAACGGCTGCGCTCGGCGTCGAACGGGGCGGCGTCACACACGTCAACAGGCCCCATCAGCGCAGGAACATCCGGTAGGAAGGGTTGTCTGTCTCCTCGGCGTATAGCATGCCCAGCCCGTCGAGGAAGCGCTGGAACTCGGCGTTGTCCGCCGGCGCCACCTGCATTCCCACCAGTACGCGGCCATACGCTGCACCGTGATTGCGATAATGGAACAGGCTGATGTTCCAGCGGCTACCCATCTCCGTGAGGAAGTGCAACAAGGCCCCGGTGCGCTCCGGGAACTCGAAACGAAAGATGCGTTCATGCTCGACATTGCTGCCATGGCCGCCGACCATGTAGCGGACGTGCATTTTTGCCATCTCGTTGGCGGAGAGATCCACCACATCGAACCCCTTTTCCCGCAACGCATCGATGAACTGATCCTTTTCCTTAACACCGTGGCGAACGCGCACGCCGGCGAAGACATGTGCCCGCTGCGGATCCGCATAGCGGTAGTTGAACTCGGTGATCGAACGCGGCCCGAGCGCATGACAGAAGGCGCGGAAGCTGCCTGGCCGCTCCGGGATCGTCACTGCGATGAGCGCCTCGCGTTGTTCCCCGAGCTCGGCCAGCTCGGCGATGTGGCGCAAACGGTCGAAATTGACGTTCGCACCGCTGAAGATCGCTACCAGGCTCTGATCGCGTATTTCGTCACGCGACGCGTACTGCTTGAGGCCGGCCAGCGCCAGCGCCCCTGCCGGCTCGGCAATCGCCCGGGTGTCCTCGAAGATGTCCTTAATCGCCGCGCAAATCTCGTCCGTGGACACGAGCAGCGTGGCGTCAACCAGCGCACGGGCGACACGGAAAGTCTCCTCGCCAATCTGCCGGACCGCCGCACCGTCAGCAAAGATGCCTACCTGGTCGAGCACGACGCGCCGCTGCGCCTGCATCGCGCTGTGCAGCGTGGGGGCCTCGTCGCACTCCACGCTGATGATCCGGGTTCGCGGAGAGATCTGCTTGACGTAGGCGGCCACCCCTGCGATGAGACCCCCGCCGCCCACAGGCACGAAAATGGCATCGATCTCCCCGGGGTGCTGGCGCAGGATCTCCATGCCCACCGTACCCTGCCCGGCGATGACGAGCGGGTGATCGTACGGTGGCACGTAGGTGAGGCCCCGGTCCGCGGCCAGCTGATAGGCGTGATCGCTCGCCTCGTCATAGCTGTTGCCATGCAGAACGATGTCGGCGCCGTGCCGGCGTACGGCAGTCACCTTGATCTCCGGGGTGGTTTTGGGCATGACAATGACGGCATGGATGCCGAGCTTCGCCGCCGCCAGCGCAACTCCCTGGGCGTGATTGCCCGCCGAAGCGGCGATGACGCCGCGCCCACGCTGCGCAGCGGGCAATGAGGCCATCAGATTGTAGGCGCCGCGCAGCTTGTAGGAGAAGACCGGCTGCAGGTCCTCGCGCTTCAGCCACACGCGGCTGCCTACGCGACGCGAAATCTCGGGCGCGTAATCGAGCGGCGTCTCGCGAGCAACATCGTACACGCGCGAACGTAAGATCAGCTTAAGATAGTCTTCAGACATCGAGGTAGGATAGCATTGAACGCGACGACGTCGAGACAGAGGAGATTCGATGACACAGGATGAGAAGAAACGCCAAGCCGCCGAAGCGGCGCTCGCCTATGTGGAGGCTGACGCCGTTGTAGGAGTGGGTACCGGGACCACGGTGAATCACTTCATCGAGCGGCTCGTGCATATCAAGGGCCGCATCCAGGGCGCGGTCTCCAGTTCAGAAGCCACAACCTTCCTGTTGAAGACGCACCGGATCCCGATCATGCAGTTGAACGATGTCGTCGAGGTCGGCGCATACATCGACGGCGCCGACGAGGCGACACGGCATCGTACTCTCGTAAAGGGCGGCGGCGGTGCACTTACCCGCGAGAAGGTCGTCGCCGCGGCAAGCCGGCGATTCGTCTGCATCATCGACGATGCGAAGATTGTCGATGTCCTGGGCAGGTATCCACTGCCCGTGGAAGTCATTCCCATGGCCCGCAGCTACGTGGGCCGCCAGCTTGCGAAGCTGGGCGGTCAGCCGGCACTGCGCACGGGTTTCACCACCGACAACGGCAATCTGATTATCGACGTGCACAACCTGCAGATCCTCGATCCGGCCAAGCTGGAGACGGAGCTCAACCAGATCCCCGGCGTCGTCTGCAATGGCATCTTTGCGCGCCGGCCTGCCGATGTGCTGCTCGTCGGTACCGATCAAGGCGTGCAAACAATTTAGCGTCGTGCTCGGGCGATAAGATGGATAGTCAGCTACGAGCCGGCAACTTCAGTCCCTCCTCCTTGATGGGGGAGGGTGAACAATCAGAATCGTGTTTCCCTCTTCCACGATGGGAGACGGTTGCAGCGCTGACGATCGCGGTGACATGCGCGACCGGGAAGTGAATCATGTCCAAACTACTTGTCACAGTTGGCCTCCTGCTCATCGTGGTCGGTCTGCTGTGGCCGATCCTCGGCAAGCTCGGCCTCGGGCGTCTGCCCGGCGATATCGTGATCGAGCGCGAGCGTTTCCGCTTCTATTTCCCGGTCGCGACCACCATCCTCATCGGCATCGTACTCTCTGCGATGCTCTGGCTCCTGCGCCGCTAGCTGCCGCGCGTCATCTCCGACTCGTTCGGATGGATGGTCGGGGCTGCGGTAGCAGCGACCTTCCTGGTCACGATTGCGCTCGCCAGAACACCGGCCTCAAAGAGCAGCCACATCGGCACGGCAAGCATGCACTGCGAGACCACATCGGGCGGCGTGAGCAGCGCCGCCACGATAAAGCACCCGACGATTACGTAGGGGCGCAGCTGCTTCAGCTCCTCGCGCGCGATGACCTCTGCCCGAACCATCAGTACAGTCGCCACGGGGATCTCAAAGATAAGACCGAAGGCGACGAACATTGACAGCACGAAATCGAGGTAGCTGTTGATGTCGGTCATAACCATGATGCCCTCTGGTGCGGTCTTGGTGAAGAAACCGAACAGCACGGGAAAGACCGCGAAATAGGCAAACGCGACGCCGAGGTAGAACAGCGCCGTGCTCGAGACCACGAGTGGCAGGACCAGGCGCTGCTCGTGCTGGTAGAGACCCGGGGCGATGAACCGCCAGGCCTGGTAGAGCACGTAGGGCAGCGCAACGAACAAGGCGAGAACCAGAGTGAGCTTGAAGGGCGCCAGAAACGGCGCGGCAACCTGGGTAGCGATCATCGTCGCGTCCCCAGGCAGCAGCCGCATTAGCGGCCGGGCAAGCAGTGTATACAAATCGTTGGCGAAGAATGACAGGGCGATAAAAACGAGAAGCACGCTCAAGAGACTGCGCAGCAGTCGCGCGCGCAACTCAACCAGGTGTTCGATGAAGGTCTGCTCGCGATCGCCGGGCGGCGATTGCGGTGTCTCTGCCATGGCACCCGTGCCCGATGTGGAACGCCTGCGCCCGCCTTAAGTGTCCTTGCCGGACTCACCGGTCCCGGAACGCTCGCCCGGCCAAACGCGCTGGCCGAAAGAGGAAGCGCTGCGTACCTGCTCGGTCAGTTCGTTCAGCGGCCGCTGCATCTCCCGGCTGGCGCGGCGCACCTCATCCATGGCGATCTCCCGCTCAATCTCGCTGCGGATCTCATTCAGCTGGCGCCGCGCGCGACCAATCCAGTAGCCGGCCCTGCGGGCAAGCTGGGGGAGCCGATCCGGACCGAGGACGACCAGGGCGACTACGCCGATGACGACAAGCTCCCAGAAACCAATATCGAACATAGGCCGCCATTACTCTACGATGGCGTTTTGTCGCGATCCTTCATGCTCTCGCCGTCGATTACCCGCCCGCTGTCCTCTGCTGCGGGCGGCTCCTCCTGCCCATCACGCATGGCCGAGCGGAATCCCTTGATGGCGCTGCCGAGATCCGCACCCAGTGATTTCAACTTCCTGGTGCCGAACAGTAGTACCACGATGACCAGAATCAGCAGCAGTTCCCATATTCCAAACCGCATCGTGACATCACCTCGCCGGGGGACCCCCGGCTCTAGAACCTTGGGCGCCACGATTCGCCTTCTCCTCGATACCAGAACGGCCGAAGCGGCGATCGAGTTCCGCCAGAAGTTCATCGTGACTGATCCCGAGGTGAGTAAGCAAGACCAGCGAATGGAACCAAAGATCGGCGGTCTCGTGGATGACCTCGCTAAGGTTGCCACCCTTGGCGGCGATGACCGTCTCCGTGGCCTCCTCGCCGACCTTCTTGAGAATGGCATCCAGCCCCTTGTGATAGAGACTGGCCGCGTAGGATGATGCCGGGGGGGCAGACTTGCGCTCCCGCAGCACCTGCGCCAGCCTGTTCAGGATGTCATCCACACCCGCCTCATCGGTCTGTCATCCGCCGCTGTAACGGGCGATCGCGGCCTGCAATCGCGCCGCCTCCTCCGGGTGTCGTGGCGCGCGGCCCTCGAAGATGTCACCAGCGGTGATGCCCTCCTGGCCATAGTAGGTGGCGTTGCCAGCCTGGTCGATCTCCAGCACCGAGCCGTCGAGCGCAACCCCGGCAAATAGCCCGCGGCTGCGCGAGTAGGAGAGGATCTCCGACTTGAGTTGCACGTCGGTGGCCGCCGCGGCATTGCGTCCGACCGGGCCGGCGGCTACAGCGGCATCAGCGCCGAGCGTAAACTTGCCGTTGGCCAGGCTATCCAGGCCACGGCGATTCTTGAACACGAGGATCACATCCGTGGCCTGCGCGCCGATCTGAAAGCCAACGCTGCCGCCGGCGAGCGTCAGAAACACGGGATCGCTCCAGCCGCGGCCTGCCTCGCGCCTCAGGACCACACCCTTGCCGAAGCGGCCGCCGACGATGAAACCCACCTTGACGACACCTGGCACGATGGCTATCGCCTGGGCGTCGGCCAGCAGGGAGGGAGGTATGGCGTTCTCCGGGATTGCCATGATCTCCTCCATCACTTCGCGGGCCTCCTTGATCCTCACCGCCTGCTCCTCGGCGGCAAAGGCGGTTGTCGACAGCAGGGCGGCGATCAGCACCGGCAAGCGGCTCCGCCATAACAGCTCACGAACGCACATGAGGCATGTCCTTTCGGGAATGAACCTTTACCGGAGCCTATCCGATGACAGGTTCCACCTCCAGCCACGTGTCGCCGGCAAGACGCCTGAAGAAGCAGCTGTGACGGCCGGTGTGGCACGCAATGCCGTCCTTCTGCTCGACACTCAGCAGGATAACATCGCTGTCGCAGTCGAGGCGAATCTCGTGCACCGTCTGGACGTGGCCTGACTGCTGCCCCTTGTGCCAGATCTCCTGGCGCGATCGCGACCAGTAGACCGCGCGGCCTTCCGCCACGGTGAGCGCGAGCGCCTCGCGGTTCATCCAGGCCACCATGAGCACCTTGCCGCTACCCACCTCCTGAACAACCACTGTGATTAGACCGTCGCGATCCCACTTGATTTCATCAAGCCAGTTCATCGGTTGCATCCACGTGTGCCAATCTCATCCCAGGAACGTCGCAGGAACTTCACCCCATCCACGGGTGAGGAATCCTAGAGCCGCACCTCGACACCGGCGTCGCGCATGCACTGCTTGGCTTCCCTGATCGTGTGCTCGCCGAAATGAAATATGCTGGCCGCCAGCACGGCATCGGCGTGTCCTTCAGTCACGCCCTCGACCAGATGCCGCAGTGTCCCGACCCCACCGGAGGCGATGACCGGGACGGTCACGCTGTCGGCAATACACCGCGTAAGTGTCAGATCAAAGCCGTGGCGGGTGCCGTCGCGGTCCATGCTCGTCAGCAGGATCTCACCAGCGCCGGTACGATTCATTCTTTGCGCCCACTCTACAGCATCTACCCCCGTAGCACGTCGGCCGCCGTGCGTGAACACCTCCCAGCGGGGCCGAACGCCGTGATCCCCGACTGCGCGTGCATCAATGGCTACGACGATGCACTGGGCGCCGAAATGGGCCGACGCCTCGGCGACGAATTCCGGCCTGTTAACCGCGGCACTGTTGATGCTGACCTTGTCGGCGCCGGCGTTGAGCAGGCGCCGGATGTCTTCGATCGAGCGGATGCCCCCGCCGACGGTGAGCGGGATGAATACCTCAGAGGCCACTGCCTCCACGACGTGTGCCATCGTCTCGCGCCCTTCGTGGCTGGCGGTGATGTCCAGAAAGCAGAGCTCGTCGGCGCCCTGCTCGTCGTAGCGCCTGGCAATGGCGACCGGATCGCCGGCATCGCGGATGTCCAGGAATCGCACGCCCTTCACGACCCGGCCGGCGTCCACATCGAGGCAGGGAATGACGCGCCGCGCCAGCGCCATGTCGGATCTCAGCCTGCTTGAGCGCCGCTCAGCTGGTCAGCGAGCTGCTGCGCCTCGGCAAAATCGAGGCTACCCTCGTAGATGGCACGGCCAGTGATGGCGGCGGTCACACCTTCGGCCTGCACGCTGCACAGCGCGCGAATGTCGTCGAGGTTGGCGATGCCCCCCGAGGCGATGACCGGGATGGCCAGCGCCCGGGCGAAGCTGACTGTGGAATCGACATTGACACCGTTCATCATGCCGTCGCGGCTGATGTCGGTGTAGATGATGGCGGAGACACCGTCCTGCTGAAACTGGCACGCCAGGTCCACTGCGTCGTGGCGCGAAAGCTTGGACCACCCCTCGATCGCGACGCGACCGTCCTTCACGTCCAGCCCAACGATAATGTGACTCGGGAACTCCAGGCACATGTCGGCGACGAAGTGGGGTGCGGTAACCGCCTTGGTGCCGAGGATCACGTAGCTGACGCCCGCATCCAGATACTCCTGGATGGTATCCTCGTCGCGGATGCCTCCGCCGACCTGAATGGGAACCTTCGGGCATGCTTCGCAGATGCGATGGACGATCTCGGCGTTGACGGGCCGGCCTTTGGCCGCCCCGTTCAGGTCGACGATGTGCAGACGCCGCGCCCCCGCCGTGAGCCAACGCCGTGCGATCGCGACCGGATCCCCGGAGTAGACCTTGTCATCGTCCATGCGCCCCTGTCGCAGGCGCACGCATTTTCCATCCTTGATATCAATCGCCGGGATGAGCAGCATGCCGGGTCCGACTGGAAAGAGACCGGAAGTATCGCGCCAGGGAAGCGTCGCGGGGATGAAGTGCGCCAAGTACAGATCCTGATTTAATGGTAGCACACGTTTCCACGGGTTGTAGAGACGCCGTTCACAGTAGGGACGCAGCGCACGCGTTGGCACAGCGGACACCGGGCCATCAGTGCGCTTCATCCCAACTGTTGCCGGCACCGACGTCAACGATGAGTGGCACGGCGAGGGCCGCCGCGCCGCTCATCAGCCGCTTGAGCGTATCGGTCACTTCCGCGATCTGCTGATCGGCGACTTCCAGCACCAGCTCGTCGTGCACCTGCATAATCAGGCGGGCGTCGACGTGGCGTTCCTGCAGCCATCCGTCTACAGCGATCATCGCCCGCTTGACGATGTCGGCCGCCGATCCCTGCATTGGGGCGTTGATGGCAGTGCGCTCGGCGTACTGGCGCCGCTGGCTGTTGCGCGCGTTGATGTCCGGCAGATAGAGCCGGCGTCCAAAGATGGTTTCCACGTAACCCCGCTCATGTGCCCGCGCGCGTATTTGGTCCATGAACGTCTTGACCCCCGG
Source organism: Chromatiales bacterium (assembly GCA_052388435.1). Taxonomy (GTDB): domain Bacteria; phylum Pseudomonadota; class Gammaproteobacteria; order JAJPIJ01; family JAJPIJ01; genus JBQTIC01. Next base: position 17,624 of record JBQTIC010000034.1, read on the forward strand.
GTACCGCGAAAAATACAGGTCGACATAGCGTTGCGCCGCGCCCCGATCGATGCCGAGCTGGCGCGCAAGGCCAAAGGCTGACATGCCGTAGATGAGGCCGAAGTTGATCGCCTTGGCGGCGCGGCGCTCTTCATCGGTGACCTGGCCCGCCGCAACTCCGAACACCTCCGCCGCAGTGGCGCGATGGATGTCCTCGCCATGCGCGAAGGCCTCGATGAGCCCCCTGTCGCCGGAGAGATGCGCCATGATGCGCAACTCAATCTGCGAATAATCCGCCGCCAGCAGCTTGTAGCCGGGTGGGGCGACGAAGGCCTGACGGATGCGCCGACCCTCCTCCGTGCGGATGGGAATGTTCTGCAGGTTTGGATCGGAGGAGGACAGACGCCCTGTGGCCGCCACGGCCTGGTGATAGCTGGTATGCACGCGTCCGGTTTCCGGATTTACCTGCTGCGGCAGGACATCGGTGTACGTGGACCTGAGCTTGCTTAAGGATCGATGATCGAGGATGAGTGCCGGCAGACGGTGGCTGGCCGCCAGTTCCTGCAGCACCGACTCGGAGGTCGAAGGCTGACCTGTCGGCGTTTTTTCGATCGGCTTGATGCCCAGCTTGTCGAACAGGATGAACTGGATCTGTTTGGGCGATCCCAGGTTGAAAGGCTGCCCCGCCTCGCGATGTGTCTGCGCCTCGATGGCCGTCAGCCGCTCAGACAGTGCATGGCTCTGCTTGCGCAGCATTGCGACATCGATGCACACGCCGGCTCGCTCCATGCGCGAGAGGACCGGCACGAGCGGGATCTCGATCTCCTCGTAAACCCGACGCATGCCCTCTTCCGTCGACAAGCGTGGCCAGAAGGTCTGGTGCAGCCGCAGGCTGACATCGGCATCCTCCGCGGCATAAGCGGTCGCCTGCTCAAGGGGCACCTGATCGAAGCTGAGCTGGCTGGCGCCCCTACCGGCGACGTCTTCGAAGTGGATGGTGCGGTACCCAAGGTATTTCAGCGCCAGGGAGTCGAGATCGTGCCGCGTCGCCGTGCTGTCGAGCACGTAGGACTCGAGCATGGAATCGTGGCGTATGCCGTTTAGTGTGATGCCGTGATTGGCGAGCACATTGCGGTCGTATTTCAGATGATGGCCCAGCTTGGCCTTACGCGGCTCTTCGAGGAGAGGTTTGAGCAGTGCGAACACCTCCTCGCGGTCGAGTTGAGCCGGTGCGCCGGCATAGTTGTGGGCGAGCGGAACGTAGGCAGCCGCGCCCGGCCGCACCGCGAAGGAGATGCCCACGACGCGTGCGCGCATGTAGTCAAGCGCTGTTGTCTCAATGTCGAACGCCAAGAGTTCCGCAGCGCGCAGGCGCTCAAGCCAGCCTGCGAGCTGCTCGCGCGTGAGCACACATTCATAATCTTTGGCGGCATCGCCGGCGCGAGGCTCATGGCGCGCTGGTTCGGCGGCGGTAGCGTCGGAGAACATCTCATTTAGCCACGTCTTGAACTCCAGTCGCGTGTATATCGCCTTGAGGGCCTCCCGGTCCGGCGGCTGCGGCTGCAACTCCGCCGGGCCCACCTCGAGGCGCACATCGCGGCGTATCGTGACCAGTTGCTTGGAGAGGGGCAGCTGCGGCAAGGCCTCCCGCAGGTTGTCGCCGATCTTGCCCTTGATCTGCTGGGCGTGCCCCATGACGCTCTCAAGCGTTCCATATTCCGACAGCCACTTAGCTGCGGTCTTCGGTCCCACTTTGGCTACACCCGGTACGTTGTCGATGGCATCGCCTGTAAGTGTCAGATAATCGATGAACTGAGCGGGAGCCACGCCGAACTTCCCTTGCACACCTGCGCTGTCCAGCACCGTGTTATCCATCGTGTTTATGAGCATGACGCGATCGGTCACCAGCTGGGCCATGTCTTTGTCGCCGGTGGCGATTAGAGTCTTGATGCCCGCCGCCTCCGCATGCCGCGCGAGTGTGCCGATCACGTCGTCGGCCTCCACGCCATCGACCATCAGCAGCGGCAGACCCATGGCCTTGACGATGGTGTGCAACGGCTCGATCTGCGCGCCTAAGTCATCGGGCATGGACGGCCGATTGGCCTTGTAGGCAGGGTAGAGTTCATCCCGAAAGGTCTTGCCGCGGGCGTCGAAGACCACGGCCATGTAGGTCGGCCCATGATCCTTGATGAGCCGGCGCAGCATTGCGACTACGCCGTGCACCGCGCCGGTTGGCTCGCCCCTGGAGTTGCTGAGCGCGGGCAGCGCGTGATAGGCGCGATAAAGCCAGGAGGATCCGTCCACCAGGATAAGCGTTGCTTCGGTCATCGTGACATCGCGTGCGTGGAGCGAGGCCCGCTACGATAGCACCGGTGGTCACAAGCTGTAACGGAACCCCTCGCGCCGAGAAAACTGCGCTCATGTCGAGGAGCATGCGTTTCGCGGAGTTTGGCCTGGTTCAATAAACGAGACAACAGAGTGTGATATTGTGAGACAAGCGATCGCAGCTGCTCGCGTCCTCACGGTGAGCCGAACGGCGACGAGAGAGAGCGGCTGGAACGCTTCAAAGCTAAATGACAGCGGCCCCGACACCTGATTAACGCGCCTTCCCACGAGGTCTCCATGCAACTGCGCAACATCACCGTGGCTCTCCTATGCGCTGCGCTTGCCGCGTCGGCACGCGCCGCCGATGCTCCCGGTCTGGAAGAAGTCCCGGAGGCGGCACCGCCACCGCCGCCGCGTGTGCAAAGCGGTGAGCCGCTGGAACCCGAGGTCACCATCCGGCAGAAGGAGGAAGAGACGGTAGAGGAATACCGCATCGGAGGCCAGCTTTACATGGTGAAGATTACCCCCAGAGCGGGCAAGTCCTACTACCTGCTCGACTCCGACGGCGACGGCAAGCTCGAGACGCGCATGAGTCACCTTTACTCCAACTTCGTGGTCCCGAGCTGGGTCATCCTGAGCTGGTGATGTTCCGCGCCGCGAGCGGCCCTCCATGCCGGACCGACGCCGTTCCCTCCCGCACGGCAGCCCTTCCCTCGCCCCCAACCTTTACAAGTCTGCCGATTTGCATTAGATAAGCGTCCGCAACTTCCCACGCACACGCGGATTGGAAGTCAGTCGTCGAGACAGCAAAGCGACGGGGCTGCGCATGAGCAAGAAGTCCTTGCCCGGTGGGTTGGCGGAGGACGCCGCCTGGCGGGAAGGCGATGACGGCGAGCTGCCACAAGAAGCCACCGGCAACCTGTCCCCTTTGAAGCCCGTCAAGGCAACCGGCGGTAAGCCATCGCGACAACGCATCGAGGAGTACTTCGAACGTAAGCGCCTGGCGGAAGCCCTGCAGGAGGAGCTCGGCGAGGACCTCTTCCGGGACTAGCGTGGATGGCGCCGCGAAACGCTCTACAGCAGGAGCAACGTCGCGAGCCCCAGGAACACGAAGAAGCCCGTGCAGTCAGTCACAGTCGTCAGCACCACGCCGCCGGCAAGGGCGGGGTCAATGCCGATCTTCCTCATGCCGAGCGGCACCAGCGCCCCCGCGAGCGCTGCGGCGATGAGGTTGATGACCATTGCCAGGCCGATGATGACGCCGAGTCTGGCATTGCCGAACCACCAGCGCGCGACGCCGCCCACCACCAGCGCCCACAGCATCCCGTTGGCGCATCCCACTGCGAGTTCCTTGAGCAGCAGCGGTCGGGCGTTGGCCCAGCCCACGTGCCCGAGCGCGAGGCCGCGGATTACGAGCGCGAGAGTCTGCGAACCGGCGATCCCGCCCATGCTGGCCACGATGGGCATCAATATCGCCAGCGCCACGAACTGCTGCAGCGTCTGCTCGAACAATCCGATGACCGAGGCGGCGAGAAAGCAGGTCGCCAGATTCACACCCAGCCAGAAGGCGCGCCGCCGGGCACTGGCCATGGGCGGTGCGAAGAGGTCTTCGTCCTGATTCAGGCCCCAGAACCGGAGCAGGGAACCCCCGCTCTGCTCGCGGATCACGTCAACCACATCGTCAATCGTGATTCGTCCCAGCAGCCGCCCTTGTGCGTCCACCACCGGTGCCGACACCAAGTCGCGCTGTTCAAATATCTTTGCCACCTCGATGGCCGGCGTGTCGGCTGCGATCGCCTCCACCACGTTGGTCATCACCTCCGCGACGGTCTTCTCAGGCTCCTGGGTCAGCACCGTCGTGACGGGCAGCGCCCCCAGGTAGCCATTCTGCCGGTCTACGACCATCAGGCTGTCGGTGTGCTCGGGCAGGCGACCTTTCAGACGCAGGTAGCGCAGCACCACGTCGAGTTCCACGTCCGAACGCACCGTTACGGTGTCGACATTCATCAAACCGCCCGCGGTATCCTCCGGGTAGGAAAGCACCTGGGTGAGCCGCAGCCGGTTCTGCTCGTCCATCGAACGTAGCACCTCGTCGACCATCGGCTCCGGAAGGTCCTGGAGGATGTCTGCGGCGTCGTCGGAGTCGAGCCGCTGGGTAGCGGCCGCAACCTCCCGCGGATGCATTTGCTCAAGCAGCGCGGAGCGCACGCGGTCCTGAGCGTGGGAGAGAACCTCGGCTTCCTGGTCGGGACTAACCAGCTGCCACAGTTCGTCGCGGTCGCGTGGCGGCAGCGCCTCTAGCAGATCGGCGATTTCGAAGGGATGCAGAGTGCTGAGCGCCTCGCGCACTGCCGCCAGATCGCCATCGGCAAGCGCGTCTTGCAGTTGCATCACTCGCTGCTGCGTGTCGTCGGGTTCGGCGATTGGGTTCATGGTGCTATTCGCTCGCCGGTGGCGTGCGCGCGGCGCACCCCCGGGTCGCGCTAGTCTAGCGCAACAGCGCGTGCGGACGGCCCGTACTGCTAGTTGAGGCTTTCGAGAATGTGGGCGACTTCGCTGCCCGAGCTGCAGGCGAGTATCCCGGGCATCATGCGCCCCAGCGCGTCGATCCGGCTCTGCTGGATGATGCGCTTCACTTCCAGCAGTGTGGCGGGATGGACGCTGAACTCGCGCAGGCCGAGCGCAAGCAGGAGGCGCACGAAGCGGATATCGCCCGCCATCTCGCCGCACATCGCAACCGGCTTGCCCGCCTTCTCGCCCGCCTCGATGGTGCAGCGAATCAACCGAAGCACCCCCGGGTGCAGCGGATCGTAAAGATAGCTGACCTCGTCGTTGACGCGGTCAATAGCGACAGCGTACTGAATGAGATCATTGGTGCCGATGGAGAGGAAGTCCAGGTGCCGGGCGAACACATCGGCGCAGATTGCCGCCGCCGGCACCTCGATCATGCCGCCGATCGGCATTGCCGGGTCGAAGGGGATCGCGCGGGCTGTGAATTCGACGTGGATCTCCTCGATTATGTGCATGACCTGCTGCATCTCCTGCAGACTCGTCAGCATCGGAATCATCAGCCGCACCGGGCCGAGCGCGGAGGCACGCAGGATGGCGCGCAACTGCGGTCGGAACAGGGACGGGTCCTTGAGACACAGACGCACCGCGCGCAGGCCGAGCGCAGGGTTGGCGGCGACATGGCGGTCCTGGCGGCCGTCATCAACGTTCTTGTCAGCCCCGAGGTCCAGCGTGCGTATGGTAATCGGAATGCCGCCGAGCGCACGCAGCACCTCCGCGTAGCACTTGTACTGCTCCTCCTCGTCGGGTGGTTGCTGCCGATTCATGAACAGGAACTCGGTTCGGTACAGCCCCACGCCCTTGGCCCCTACCTTGCGCACGGCGTCGAAGTCGCTCGGCAGCTCGATGTTGGCGTAGAGGATTGTCTCTACGCCGTCGGCGCTGACCGCCGGCGCCTCCTTGAGCTTGATGAGTTCCGCGAAGTGGCGGCCCTCCTGCTTCTGCACATCGCGGTAGTAATTGAGGATGTTCTCGCTGGGGTCGACGATGATTACGCCGTTGGTGCCGTCGACAATGACCAGATCGTCATCGCGAACGTAGCGCCGCGCCTGATGGGCCCCGACGATCGCGGGTATGCCTAAGCCGCGGGCGAGAATGGCGGTATGCGAGGTTGGCCCGCCGTACTCGGTGACAAACGCGGCGATTCCGTGGTGCTGGATGAGCACGGTGTCGGCGGGGGTCAGGTCATCGGCAAGCACGATGAAGTCGCGCAGCCGGCTGTCGGGTACCTCGTGCTTCGCCAGCGACTCGCTGGCCATGATGCGCTGGATGCGATTGACGACATGGTCGACATCATCGCGACGCGTGCGCAGGTAGGGGTCATCCATTTCGTCGAAGACCGCCACCAGCGCGTCGCGCTGCAATTTGAGGGCCCACTCCGCATTGCAACGCAGCTCGGAGATAAGCCGCACCGGCTCCTGGGTCAGCGAAGAGTCCTCCAGCATGAGCAGATGAGTGTCAATGAAGGCGGCGATGTCTGCAGCTGCCGTCTTTGGGATGTGCTCGCGGACAGCCCGCAATTGCAGCCGGGCGGCGGTGATCGCGTTCTGCAGTCGTAGGATCTCCGCGTTCACTTTCTCCTTGGCAATGGGATACTCCTGCACCTCGAGCTGGTCGCGCTCGAGCAGGTGCACGCGGCCGATGATGATGCCGCGCGAAACGCCGACGCCGTGCAGCGCGAAAGTCATTCCGATTCCCCGAATCGATCCTGGACCAGCCTGGTCAGCTCCGTGACCGCCTGCTGCGCATCGCCACCGGCCGCAAGGATCTCGATATCCGTCCCGTTGCCCGCGGCCAGCATCATCACGCCCATGATGCTCTTGCCGTTGACCTCCTTTTCGCCACGCTGAACCTTGATTTCGCATTCGAAGCGCGAGGCGAGCTGGACGAACTTCGCTGCGGCGCGGGCATGCATGCCGAGCTTGTTGCAGATGGTAACGGATTGCCGACGCATGGCCTGCCTCAGATCGGCTTGGCGTGCCCGTCGACGGCGAATACGCCGTCGCGTCCGCCGCTGAGTGCCTTGTCGGTCAAGGCATCGAGGTCGAGCTGCGGGTAGTTGAGGAGCCGGATCAGCATAGGGAGGTTCATGCCGGTGACGACCCGCACCCGGGCGGGCCCCAGCAGGCGGGCTGCGATGTTGCTCGGCGTGGAACCGAACAGGTCGGTCAGGACCAGAACGCCCTCGCCGCTGTCCAGTGCCCCTACCAGGGCCCGCGCGTCCTGCAGCAAGGCATCCGGGTCGCAGTCGCGTGAGGCACTGAGGGCTTCGCTGCGCAGGGGACAGCTCCCCAACACGGCACGCACCGATTCGAGCAAGGCCGCGCCGATGCCGGCATGACCTATCAACAGTAGTCCCACGCTCATACCATTGCCTTCCGATACTCCAGATCGCCTGACTGCTGTAGATCGCCTCAGCCGGCCCGCGCCAGCACGTTGCCGATATCGCGATGACTCACCAACACGTGCTTGCCAAGCTTCTCGAAGTGCCCTGCCAGGCGCTCGGCGACATAGACAGAGCGGTGGCGGCCACCAGTGCAACCCACGGCCACCGTGAGGTACACGCGGTTCTCCACTTCAAAGGCCCGCACCCAGGTAGCGAGAAAGCTGGCGATGTGGTCGATCATCTGCTGCACCTGCGGGGCGCGCTCGAGGAACGCGATGACGTCGGGGTCATGGCCGGATTGGTCGCGCAGCGCCGCATCCCAATGTGGATTGGGCAAACAGCGCACGTCAAAGACGAAATCCGACTCGGGCGGCACGCCGTGCTTGTAGCCGAAGGACAGGAATTGCAAGGAGAGGCCCGCCACCGACCGCCGCACCACCCGCTCACGAATGAGATCGCGCAACTGGTGAATGTGCATGTTACTGGTGTCGATGCGCAGGTCCGCACACTCAGACAGCGGGTCGAGCAACCGCCGCTCTCTGGCGATGGCAAGGGCAAGCGAAACGCCCTCCCCCGAGAGGGGGTGGCGGCGGCGGGTTTCGCTAAAGCGCTTAAGAAGGACATCGTCCTCCGCCTCGACGAAAATGAGCTCCGTCGCCCACCCACTGGATTTCAGCCGCCGCAGCATGGATGGAAACTGCGACAGGCCATGTGCCGGGCTGCGGGCGTCAATGCCGATCGCAACCTGCTGATAAAGCGACTGCTTTCCACTTTCCATATCCTGTCCAAACTGCGGCAGGAATGCCACCGGCAGGTTGTCAATACAGTAAAACCCCTGATCCTCCAGCGCATGCAGGGCGATCGTCTTGCCGGCGCCGGAGAGGCCCGAGACAACTATCAGGCGCCTATCCGGCGGCGGCATCTGGGGGGCCCTTGGGCGCGAGCCGATCGTTCTGGCGTTGAATGAAGTCTTCCGTGGAGTTGTAGCCGCTGGCGCGCAGGAGGTGGTTGCGCGCCGCGCACTCCACCAGTACCGCGAGGTTCCGGCCCGGCGCGACCGGGATGGTGATCTCCGGAATGTCGACCTCCAGGATGCGGCGCGTGCGGTAGCTGCCCGCGAGCCGATCGATGTCGACAAGCTGATCGCGATCCAGCCGCTCCAGGCGGATGATGAGTCGCAGGTACTTGTTGCGCTTGATGGCGCTGTCGCCGAAGAGGTGACGGACGTTGATAATGCCGATGCCGCGGACCTCGAGAAAATCGCTCAAGGCGGGCGGGCAGCTGCCTGTGATGATATCCGGGGCGATACGCGAGAACTCCGGGGCATCGTCGGCGACGAGTCGGTGTCCGCGGGTAATGAGCTCGAGCGCCAGCTCGCTCTTGCCAACACCCGGCGGGCCGGCCAGCAGCACGCCCATCGCAGTTACCTCCATGAACACACCGTGCAGGGTCACTACCTGCGCCAGCCGATTGCTCAGAAAGTACTGCAGGGTATCGACGACCCGGTCGCTGGTCGATTCGGTGACGAACAGCGGCGTCTGCGTGTGCGTGCAGATCTGGGTGATGTCCTCCGGGCAGTAGCGCCCTTCGGTGAGGACGAGACATACCGGGGCATGGCTGAAGAGCTGGCGGATGGCGTCCTGCCGCGAGATCTCGCGCAAGCCGGAGAGGTAGCGCAGCTCCAGGGCGCCCAGCACCTGGACCTGGTTGGGATGGATGAGATTGAGGTGACCCACCAGCGCCCTGCTCGCTGACACCGGGCCGGCCGGTGGGGTGAGCGGGTGCAAGGCGGGATCGAGATCATCGCCGGTCACCCGCGGCCCGGTCTCGCGCACGCCCTGAGCCGTCACCGAACGCTGCGCACCCTTCTGACCTGCCAGCCAACGCAGACCGAGCCGCTCGGCGTTGGCGTCGTAGAGATCCTGGATACTGACCGATATCATGCTTGCAACCCCGACCGGCCGCAGCGGCGCTTACTCCGCCGGCGTCGGTTTCTCAGCCGGTCATGTCCGCCGCCGTGACTTTGCTTCGGCAGGGGACCGGTGATTGGTGATCTTCTCCTTGTGCTTCTTCACCTGTCTGTCAATTTTGTCCATCATCGCGTCGATGGCGGCATACATGTCGCCCTCGACGGCATCGGCGAAGACTCTGGCTCGCCCCGCGTGCACCGTGGCCTCGGCCTTGTGCCGCTGCTTCTCGATACTGAGCACCACGTGTATCCCGATGAGATGATCGAAATGGCGTTCGATGCGCCCGAACTTCGACTCAACGTATTCGCGCAGCGCTGGCGTGATGTCGACATGATTCCCGGTCAGCTCAATCTGCATAGGCAGCTCCTAACGGTTGGCGTGTTGCGGGGGTATTCAGGCCAGGCGCTTTCGCTCGTGGGACGGCGGCATGTTCATCGCCTCGCGATACTTTGCCACTGTGCGGCGGGCGACGTTGATGCCCTGTGCGGAGAGAATCTGCGCGATGGTGCTGTCGCTCAACGGCTTCTGTGGACTCTCAGCGTCGATCAGTTTCCTGATGACGGCACGAATGGCCGTCGAGGAAGCCTCCCCCCCGGTGGCGGTGCTGACGTGGCTGGAGAAAAAATACTTCAGTTCATAGATGCCGCGCGGGGCATGCATGTACTTGCGGGTGGTGACGCGGGAGATGGTCGACTCATGCATGCCGAGGGTTTCCGCAATGTCGTGCAGTACCAGCGGTTTCATGGCCTCCTCGCCGTGCTCGAGAAAGGCGCGCTGGCGCTCGACGATGGCGGTGGCGACCTTGAGCAGAGTTTCCCCGCGGCTCTGCAGGCTCTTGATGAACCAGCGCGCCTCCTGGAGGTGGGCGCGCAACGAGGTGTTGTCCGGGCTGTTGTCGGCGCGGCGGATCATGGCAGCGTAGCGCCGATTGATGCGCAGCGTCGGCACCGCGTCCGGATTGAGCTCCACGAGCCACGCTCCCGACTTCCTGCTCACGAAGACATCCGGCACCACGTACTCGGTCTCTTCCGGGGCGAGGTGCATTCCCGGCCGCGGATTGAGCGACTGGATCAGCTCCACGACCTTCTGCAACTCCTCCCTGGAGAGCCTCATGCGGCGTAGCAGCTGGTTGTAATCGTGCGCGGCAAGCAGCTGCAGGTGTCCTTCCACGAGACGCCTTGCCTCGCCGAGATACGGAACAGCCGGCGGCAACTGTCCGAGCTGGAGCAGCAGGCACTCGCGAAGGTCGCGTGCACCCACGCCGGGCGGGTCGAACTGCTGAACACGCTTGACGACCGCGAGGATCTCTTCGGGTTCCACCTCCGCGCCGGAGCCGAGCGCCTCCTTGAGCTCTTCAAAGCTGGCCTGGAGGTAGCCATCTGCACTGATGGCGTCGATGACCGCCGTTGCGATCGCACGGTCGGACTCCGTCATTGGCGTCAGGTTGAGCTGCCAATACAAATGGTCCTGCAGTGACTCCGCGGCGCCGCGCTGGTTCTCGAACTCCATTTCCTCGCCGGCCGGGCCGACCGCGCGTGGGATGGCGCCGCTGCCGTCATAGATGTCCTCCCAGGCCGTGTCCACCGGCAGCTCTTCGGGTATATCGGTGGCGCGGGTGGTTTCCTCATGCCGCGCTGCTTCAAAACCCCGCTCGGGTGCCGCCGCGCTGCTCGCCGTCCCGGCACCATTGCCCGCCTCCGCGTCGCTGTCGGCGCCGCTCGCGTAACGATCCTGCCCCGCGTCCTCCTCGGCTCCTTCCTCCGCGAGTTCCAGCATCATGTTGGACTCCAGAGCCTGCTGGATCTCCGTGTTGAGCTCGAGCGTCGACAGTTGCAGGAGGCGGATCGCCTGCTGCAACTGTGGCGTCATCGTCAGATGCTGGCCGAGTCGTAACTGAATGGACTGCTTCATCGCGCGTAGAACACCTGTGCGGCTGTCATTCGGCCGCCTGATGCGGTCGTGTCTCTACCTACTAGTTTAACGCAAAATACGGGACCGGCACGCCACGTGCATGGGGCATTGAAAAACGCTCGAAGCGGAAAAGCTACAGGCGGAAGTCGGCGCCCAAATAGACGTCGCGGACGCGCTCGTTGGCGAGAATTCCCTGGGGGTCGCCCTCAGCGATGATGTGCCCGTCATTGACGATGTAGGCGCGGTCGCAAATGCCCAGCGTCTCGCGCACGTTATGGTCGGTAACCAGCACGCCGATGCCGATCTGGCACAAGTGCTTGACGATCTTCTGGATGTCGATGACGGAAATGGGGTCGACGCCTGCGAAGGGCTCATCGAGCAGGATGAAGCGCGGCTCGGTTGCGAGCGCCCGGGCAATCTCCACCCGCCGTCGCTCGCCCCCGGAGAGGCTGTTACCGGGGCTGTCTTTGAGGTGCGCGAGATGAAACTCGCGCATCAGGTTCTCGAGCCGCCTCCCGCGCTGCTTGGGGTGCAGATGCGGGAGAACCTCCAGGACAGCCTGGATGTTCTCCTCTACGGTCAGCTTGCGGAAAACAGAGGGCTCCTGAGGCAGATAACCGAGTCCCATGCGCGCGCGCAAGTCCATGGGTCGATGCGTAATCTCCTGCTCATCGAGGTGGATGATGCCGCTGTCGCAGGGGATGAGCCCCACGATCATGTGAAAGCTGGTGGTCTTGCCGGCCCCGTTGGGACCGAGCAGGCCGATGACCTCGCCGCTGTTTAGGACGAGACTCACATCCTTCACGACCTCGCGCCGCTTGAAACGTTTGGACAGGTGGCGGGCGGTGAGGACGCTCATGGAAGTCGTGACGGGTGGCTCGTGATCAGTGATCGGTATGTCGCGATTTTCACTGATCAACTACCAAACTACCTTTTTCTTTATTACGGATGATAGATCACGGCCGCTTATCCTCCTTAGGCGGGATGATAGATCACGGCCGCTTATTCTCCTTAGGCGGGATGATCACACGCACACGCCCGCCCGCCGGCCTCTTCTCGCCAGTCTCCCCTTCGACGGTTGTCGTGGGCCGGCTTTGGCCGGTGAGAATGCTGTTCTTGGTGTCGTAGACGATGAGGGGACCCGTAAAGACCGACTTGCCCTGGCTCAACTTTGCCTTGTCAATGAGATGCAGTCGTTCATCCAGGGCGTGGTATTCCATCCGTATGGCCTCGCCTTCGAAATCCTCGTCGCGGCCGTCGGGGCGCTGCTTGAAGCGGGCCGGTCTGCCGTCGAGGATGGCGTCCTTCAGTTGGTCGCCCGCGTCGTAATAGACGGTCAGCTTGTCCCCCCACATCCTTATGCTGCCCTGGGTGACGATGACGTTACCGGAGTAGATGGTCACTCTTTCGTTCTTGCGCAGCTCGGCGTAATCGGCCTCAATCTCGATGGGCTGGTTCTTGTCCGTGGACAGGGCCGATGCCCCGCCGCACACCAGAAGCAGCACAAGGGTTTCAAGCAGTCTAGGAATTTTCGCTTCCCGGTTCATGCCGACCTCGTACCCGGCTCAACAATTCCAGACGGTTCTCCTTGAAGATTGCCCGCATGCCGACGGCATTGTAGAGCACGCCCGGGGCATGGATCCGAGCGGGCTTGTCGGTTTCGGCGTAGCGTTCGCGCGGTCGCACGCGCAGGTCCCGCGTCAGCACGTCAAGCTCCCGCTCGCCGTTCGCACCGTCGCGCCAGATATGCACTTCGCCGGTGAGCAACACTAGCTCGCTGTCGGCACTTACCCAGCCTTTCTCGGCCCGCACCTGCCACGGGGTTGGCGCCTCATTGTAGACGGCCAGCACTGGGCGAACCAGTTCGGTGCTGTCGTCATCCGGGTAGTGCAGCATCAGCTCTGCCGTCAGGCGGTGATGCAGCTGTCCCCGCTCATTCATGCGCGATTGCGTGAAGTCTTCCATGTAGTAATCCGGCTCGTGGGCCTTGAGCGCCCGCCCGGCTCCCTCCTCAGAGCTGAGGCGCTGCAACAGCCAGCCGGTGGCAACGGCCAGCAGCAACAGCAGCAGGACGCTGTTACGCGTATTGAGCACGGCCGTTATCCGCGCGGCGCCGGTCGTTTGCCTGAGGATTCAAGCGCCGCGATAGCGCTGATGCTGCGCTTGCAGGAGACCCTGGGCGTCAAGCACCAAGTCGCAGACCTCGCGCACTGCGCCGCGGCCGCCGGGCAATCGCGTGCACCAGTGCGCATGCCTGATCACCTCCGGATGAGCATCAGCCACCGCCACGGCCAGGCCGCTGCGCGCCAGTATGGCGAGGTCCGGAAGGTCGTCACCCACAAAGGCCGCCTGCTCAGCGTTCAGAGCCAGTCGCTGCAGCAGATCCTCAAACACCGGCAGCTTCGCGGTCAGACCCTGATACACGGAGTCGATGCCGAGCGAGCGCATGCGCTCGGCGACAACCGGCGAGGCACGCCCGGAGATGACCGCCACACGCAGGCCTGCTTCGCGCAGCATCACGAGACCCTGACCGTCGCGCGCGTGGAACACTTTGAACTCCTCGCCCCGCTCGCCAAGGATGAGACGTCCATCCGTCAGCACACCATCGACGTCGAAGACCACCAGCCGCACACGGGCCGCCCTTGCCCTGATGGATTGCATGCGCGGCTGTGAGGCGCTCAAATCACCCCCGCGCGCAACAGATCGTGCATGTGCAGGATGCCCTGGAGCAGCAGTCCCTCATCGACCACGAGCAGCGCGGTGATCTTGTGCTGCTGCATCAGGGCGAGCGCCTCCGCAGCGAGGCGGTCAGCGGTCACGGTCTTGCACTGTCTGGTCATGACCTCGCGCATACGCACAGTATGCACGTCCACACCTTTGTCCAGTGTCCGGCGCAAATCACCATCGGTAAATACACCAATCACCCGCCGCGCTTCCACGACGGCGGTCATGCCGAAGCCCTTGCGCGTCATGATGACAAGCGCGTCGCGCAGCAGCGTGTCCTCGCCAACCAGCGGCACCTCGTCACCGACATGAATGAGATCGCCGACCTTGAGCAGAAGCCGCCTTCCCAGGGTGCCGCCCGGGTGCGCGAGAGCGAAATCGTCTGCGCTGAACCCGCGTGCGTCGAGCAGCGCGATCGCCAGCGCATCGCCCATGGCGAGCGCCGCCGTGGTGCTGGAAGTGGGGGCGAGACCCAGCGGGCAGGCCTCCTGCGCCACGCTGACATCGAGGATCACGGTGGCCGCCCGCCCCAGCGTGGAGGCCCGACTGCCAGTCATGGCGACGAGCGGCACACCGAGCCGCTTGATAAGAGGAAGCAGCACAATGAGCTCCCCGGTTTCGCCTGAGTTCGAGATCGCGAGCACGACGTCCTTGGCGGTGATCATGCCCATGTCGCCGTGGCTGGCCTCGCCGGGGTGGACGAAGAAGGCCGGCGTGCCAGTACTGGCCAGGGTAGCCGCGATCTTGCCTCCGATATGTCCCGACTTCCCCATGCCGAGTACGACAATACGGCCCTCGCACTCGCGCATATAGCGTGCCGCGGCGGCGAAGTGCGCATCCACGCGCGAGCGCAGCGCGGCGACGGCCGCAGCCTCGATGTCGATCACTGCCCGCCCCAGCGCAATGAAGCCTGCGTCGAGGTCATCGCTCGCGGGGGGGTGGGGCTTTACCTTAGGTGCCATGGCGGTGCCGGGAGGCGAGATGGATGATGCGCTATTTGACCTGATTCCGGCGATCCAGTGCAACGCACACGGTTTCTCTGCCTGTTACTCCCCCCTCGCTCCGCAGTTGTGCAACACCGCGTCTGTCTCAATAATGTGTGTCAGCACGCCACCCGTGTTCCCAGCGGCCGGCGTGCGCAATCAAGACCGGAAGCGGAACCAAATGTGCTGGACAGAGTAGGGCCCGGCGACCGGGCGCCGCATGAAGTCAACGTCATTATCGAGATCCCCATGCGCGGCGAGCCGGTCAAATATGAGATGGACAAGAAGACTCGCGCGATGTTCGTGGATCGCTTCCTGGACGTGTCGATGGTGTATCCGTGCAACTACGGCTACGTACCCCGCACGCTCTCCGCAGACCGGTGACCCCGTCGATGTGCTGGTACCGACGCCGCTGCCGCTTATTTCCGGGTCCGTGATCCGCTGCCGGCCCGTGGGCGTGCTGGTGATGGAGGATGAAGCGGGTGGCGATGCCAAGGTGCTGGCTGTACCAGCCCACCAGGGTGTACAGGGCCTACGGCCACATCAAGAAGCCGACTGATTTGTCGCCGGGTTTACTTGATCGCATCACTTCATTTCTTTGAGCACTACAAAGACCTCGAAGCCGGCAAGTGGGTGAAGGTGAAGGGCTGGCAAGGGCTGGACGCCGCGCGCACGGAGATTCGCGACTCTATCGAGAGGTTCAAGGCGGCAGAGGTGCCGCCACACTTCTAGGGTACGGCGATCCCTGCGGCGCGCAGCAGCCCGGCGGCTTCAAAGAGTGGCAAACCCATTACGCCGGAGTAGCTCCCCTCCACACGCTCGATAAAGGCGGCGGCAAGCCCCTGGATGGCGTAGCCCCCAGCCTTTCCGATGGCTTCACCGGTGGCGCAATAGGAGGCGATCTCCGCGCTGCTCAACGGCCGGAAGCAGACGCGGCTGATGCTCAGAGCGGAGTGTTCCATGGCGTCCGCGTCTACGAGGGCAACACCGGAGTAGACCCAGTGGCTTCGCGCCGCAAGCCGCCCGAGCATAGTCACCGCCTCCTCACGCGTCTCGGCCTTGCCGAGGATCTGATCGTCGAGAACGACCGCCGTGTCTGCGGCCAGCACCGGCATTGCCCGCTGCGCCCGCACGATGTCCCAGCCTCGTCGCGCTTTCAACAGCGCCAGGCGCAATACGTGGGCGCGCGCCGGTTCTTCGCCGTCCCAGCGCTCGTCCACTTGCACATCAAGCGCGGCGTGGGCCACGCCGATCTGCTCGAGCAGTTGCCGCCGTCGCGGAGACCGGGAGGCGAGATAGATTTCTGCCATCAGGCGCGGTGATAGGGGTGATTGTTGAGCAGACTCCATGCACGGTAAAGCTGCTCGACGACGATCACTGGTATCAATGCGTGCGGTAAAGTCAGTCGCGACAGCGACCAGACGCGATCGGCAGCGTCCATGAGCGATCTGTCGAGACCATCGGCGCCGCCCACGATCATTGCCACCTCACAGCCTTCGCGCCGCCAGCGCTCGAGCTGCGCGGCCAGTTCCGCGCTGCTCCACTGCCTGCCGTGCTCGTCCAGAGCGACGATTCGCGCACCCGACGGAATCGCAGCACGAACGCGTTCTCCTTCTTTCCTCATGGCAATGCTTGCCGGTTGGTTACCGCGGCGAGCCACAGGCGGGATTTCGATCAGATTCAAAGGTAGCTGCGCACGAAACCTCTTTGCATAACTGTCACGCCCCTGCCGCACCCACTCCGCAGGACGTCTGCCAACGGTTACCAGATGGATGCGCATACTGCCCGCCGTTTGATTAATGTCGTTCAGCCGGCGCTGGTCTGTCGTGCCGACTCGAGGTCAATCCAGAGCTTTTCCAGTTGATAGAACGCACGCGTCAATGGATGCATGGCGTGCACGACTACATCGCCGAGATCCACCAGTACCCACTCTCCGCCCTGGTACCCCTCGGTGCCGAGCGGTTTGACGCCGAGCTTCTCGGCCTCCTCGATGGCGCGGTCCGCCATGGCCCGGACTTGCCTGTTGGAGCGTCCGCTGCCGATGATCATGTAGTCGGTTACGGTGGTGAGCTTGCGCACGTCGAGGAGCTGGACGTTGTCGGCCTTCATGTCTTCCAGGGCGACGACCATGGTGGCGGCGAGTTTCTTCGGCGTTGGTGTCATTCCTGTGATTGATACATCGAATGGCGATGAATGAAGTCCACGACTGCTTCCGGCGCCAGGTAGCGAACCGAGCGCCCGCGCGCGAGCCGTGCGCGGATCTGTGTCGAGGAGATGTCCAGCGGTGAGATGTCCAGTATCAGCATTCTGCCGCAGCGATCGGCATGCAGATGGCTGAATTCATCGGTTCCAGCCGCCGCAAGCAGGGCATTCAGCTCAGGGGAATCCGGCATGCGAGCGCCGGGTCGATCGACGATAA
Organism: Chromatiales bacterium; assembly: GCA_052388435.1. Lineage (GTDB taxonomy): Bacteria > Pseudomonadota > Gammaproteobacteria > JAJPIJ01 > JAJPIJ01 > JBQTIC01. The sequence continues at coordinate 34,889 of JBQTIC010000034.1, forward strand.
CCAGGTGCGACAAGGTGGGCAGACGTTGCCAGTGCTTCCATGCTGTCAGGCCCTCGAAAGCGTCCATGCCGAGTATGAGACAGATCGATTGATCGGCAAACTCCTCGCGCAGCGATTCAAGGGTGTCCACCGTATATGAGATCCCGCCACGTCGCAATTCCCTGTCATCGACCCGCAACCGAGTCTCGCCTGCCACTGCCGCCTCCAGCATGCGCAGTCGCAGCATACCAGGCGCGACCGGTGCCTTCGCACCGTTGGGCTGAAGAAGGGGAACAAGCCGCACATGATCCAGATCCAGTGCTTCCAGCACCTCGATGGCCATGCGCAGGTGCCCGTTGTGCACCGGATCGAAAGAGCCCCCGAGGATACCGATCGGCTTCAAGCGCGCAGTTCCATCAGATTCGAAAAGCAGCTGCCCTCAGACCGTCACGAGCGGGTAACAGCCAAGGTTGGCCGGAGCACAGAGCTCGGAGCATACGCCGCCAGTGCGTGAGGATTTCGAGCACCGCCAGACACCGAATCGCGCCGGTGGAGACAGCTTCTCAAGTGCGGATATGGCCGTCGCCGAAAACTATCCACTTCCTGGTGGTGAGACCTTCCAGGCCGACGGGTCCGCGGGCGTGGAACTTGTCGGTGCTGATTCCGATTTCGGCGCCGAGCCCGTATTCAAAGCCGTCTGCAAAGCGCGTCGAGGCGTTGACCATCACCGAACTGGAATCGACCTCAGTGATAAACCGGCGGGCCCGGGTCACATCCTCGGTTACAATGCTGTCAGTGTGTGCGGAGCCGTAGCGGCGGATGTGATCGATGGCCTCATCCAGACCGCTCACCACGCGGATGGAAAGGATAGGCGCCAGGTACTCGGTGCGCCAGTCCTCCTCAGTGGCGGGTTTTGCGGAGGGCGCCAGCGCGCGTGTCCTCTCGCATCCACGCAGTTCGACTTGTTCCTTCTCGTACAAGGAAATCAACGTTGCAAAGACTCGCTCGGCGATCGCTTCGTGCACCAACAGCGTCTCCATGGTGTTGCAGGTGCCGTAGCGCTGACACTTGGCGTTGAACGCGATCCTCACCGCCTTCTCGAGGTCGGCGCGATCATCGATGTAGACATGACAGACGCCGTCGAGATGCTTCAGAACGGGTATGCGCGCCTCGCGGCTAACGCGCTCGATGAGACCCTTGCCGCCGCGCGGGACGATCAGATCGACGTATTCGCTCATGGTCACCAGCTCGCCAACCGCGGCGCGATCCGTGGTCTCGACGACCTGCACTGCCGTGCGCGGCAGGCCAGCGGAGCCCAGACCCGCGTGGATGCACGCCGCGATCGCCCGGTTCGAGCGGATGGCCTCGGAGCCGCCACGCAGGATGACGGCATTGCCGGCCTTCAGGCACAAAGCGGCGGCATCGGCCGTGACGTTGGGACGTGATTCATAGATGATACCGATAACCCCGAGCGGGACGCGCATGGTGCCGACCTGGATGCCGGAGGGCCTATAGCGGAGATCGGAGATCTCCCCGACCGGGTCGGTGAGCGCAGCCACCTCACGCAGCCCTTCTGCCATGGCCTGCACGCGCCCGCCGTTGAGTTCCAGCCGATCCTTCAGCGCCGAGTCCAGATCGGCTCCGGCCTGCATGTCTTCGGCGTTGGCCGCGAGGATCGCGTCGCATTGCGCCAGTATGCCCTCCGCAGTCGCCAGCAGCGCCTGGTTCTTGGTCTGCGTATTGGCACGCGCCGTCGCGCTTGCCGCCACGCGGGCGTTGCGGCCGAGTTCCTGCATGTAGAGTTTGACGTTCAATGTATCCACCGCAGATCTCCCTGTGGTCCGGCTCCGGCAATGCACAGGCACAAGGTCGTCAGTTCAGACCAGGGATCGCCCGCGGCTGCGCCCTTGATGATGCGGTCGATAGAGATAGCCTGGCGCAACAACCGGCGCAGCTCCACGGTGCCGAGACGGCGCACCGCACCGTCCAGCACAGCCTCGCGCGGAGGGAAGAGCCGATAGCCCGGGATGACCGTGTCCGGCCGTGTACCCGCCGCCAGCAGACTCGCCGCCCGCAGCTCGCGCGTCAGCGACCAGCATAGCAGAACGGGCTCCGCCCCCTCATCTCTCAGCCCACGGAGCATCCGCAGCACACGCGCCGCGTCGCCGGCGAGCGCCGTGTCGGCGAGGACGAAGAGGTCGTAGCGCGCGCTGTCGCCGACCACGGCAAGGATGTCGCCAGCCTCCAGCGTTCCTGCCGGCGCGAGCAACGCCAACTTGTCGATGTCCTGCGCTGCTGCAAGCAGGTTGCCCTCCACAAGATCAGCGAGCAGGCGCCGCGCGTCGCCCGACGCGCTGAGGCCCCGCGCAGCGAGCCGTCGCGTAATCCATGCGGACATCTGCTCCGCCTTGATAGGCCACACGGCTATGATCTCTCCGACCGCATCGATGGCCTTGTACCACTCCGACTGCTGAATCCTCCCGTCGAACTTGGGCGCATCGATGAGCAGAAGCACGTCCTGCGCCACGTTGCGGCAGTAGGCGCGCAGGGCCTCGCCCCCCTCCGCGCCCACCTTCGCCTCCTGCAGGCGGATTTCGATGAATCGGCGCGTGGAAAACAGCGACAGGCTGTCAGCCTCAAGACGCAGCGCCGCCCAGTCTATCCCCGTGTCGCTGTCGAAGACGATGCGTTCGTCGTAGCCCTGCGCGCGCGCCGCGGCGCGCACAACATCGGCACATTCCAGTCGCTGCAGTGGCTCATCACCCGTAATCAGATACACCGGCGCCAGCCGCTGCTTCAAGCTGGCGCCGAGTTGCTCGACGGAACGTTTCATCGCGGCTCCGGACTTAAGGGCGCCGCACCGACGCTGCGCGCATTCAGCGCCTGCAGGCGCCGGAGCACTGCCGCTGCCATGTCTTCCCGCAGCTCACGAAAGAGTGTCGTCTCCTCGGCATACTCCGCCAGGGCGACAGTCTCATCGAAGACGTAATCCCGCTGTAGGACAACGCTGTCATCGTCAATCAGCACCTTGCCGGTGGGCTGGGTCACCCGCAGGACGGCCTCCATGATGAGCTCGTACTCCCGCACCTTGCCGGTTCGAGGATCCACGGACAGCACGCGGCGCTCCTGATCCTCGCGCACGAAACTGACTATGGTGTCCGCCTGGGCCGCACTGCGCGCAAAGGTAACGTCCCCTAACACCAGCAGTCGCTGCACCTCGTAGCTCAGGCCGCCGGTGCCCTCGTGCTGAATGTACACACGGCCGAGATTCCAACTCTCCCCGGTAGATCCGCGCAGGTGATAGCCGCAGCCGTTCAGCACCAGCAACAAAGCGGGAAGCAATGCTATGCGGCGCGTCATCGCATTCCCCTCTGGCTCAGCCGACAACAATATTGACGAGGCGTCCGGGTACCACTACGACTTTCTTCACTTGATTCGGGTCACTTATGTACTTGTGGCCAACCTCGCTGTTAATTGCCGCCCATTCGATCTGTTCTTTACTTGCATCTACGTCAACACGAATATTACCGCGCAACTTGCCGTTAATCTGAAGAACCAGCTCGACCTCGTCCTGTTGCAGCGCCCGTTCTTCGGGCTCAGGCCATTGTGCGTTGAGAATATCTTCACCGAAACCGAGTTCACGCCACAAATGATCGCAGACGTGCGGTGTAATCGGAGAGAGTAGACGCAGCAGGATCGAGAGACCTTCCTTGTAGATCGCGTTGCGTGCCAAGTACCCACGGGATTTCGCACGCTCCTCAGAAGGCGAGAAGAGAAACATTGCAAGAGCCGCATCGTCGAGGGCGTTAAGAATCTTCATCGCTCCGGACGCTACCGTGTTGAACTGTTGTCTCTCCAGGTCGAAGTTGGATTGCTTGAGAGCAAGATGGATCGCGCGGCGTGTATTCGCCTGTTCGCGACTAAGTATGGTTTCATCGACCGGGCCAATCGCTGCCATGCCACCTGCTTGCTCCAATTCCTCGGAGAGGCGGAGGCAGAAATTCCACAGCCGCTTGAGGAAACGGTACGCGCCCTCGACGCCAGCGTCAGACCACTCCAGGGTTTGCTCGGGGGGGCTCGTGAAGATGACGAAGAAGCGCGCGGTGTCAGCGCCGTAGCGTTCTATGAGCGCCTGCGGATCCACACCGTTGCGCTTGGACTTCGACATGGTGCCGACGCCATCGTAGTTCACCACCAGTCCATCGCACAGGGCCGTCGCACCAACGATGCGGCCGTCCTGATCGACCCGAACTTCGACCTCTTCGGGAGCAAAGTAGCTGACGCCGCCCTTGCCGGTGCGGCGCGAGAAGATATGGTTGAGCACCATGCCCTGTGTCAGCAGTCGCGCAAACGGCTCGTCGTACCGAACCAGGCCGACATCGCGCATCACCTTGCTCCAGAACCGCGAGTAGAGCAGGTGCAGGATGGCGTGCTCAATGCCGCCGATGTACTGGTCGACAGGCATCCAGTAATGCGCACGCTCATCTACCATCGCTGCCTCGTTGTCCGCGCAGCAGTACCGCGCGTAGTACCAGGAGGAGTCGACGAACGTATCCATGGTGTCTGTCTCGCGCCGCGCCGGATCCCCGCAACGGGGGCATGTATAGCGCAGGAAATCCTCGCGTCTGGCGAGCGGGTTTCCCGTTCCGTCCGGTACGCAATCCTCCGGCAGGACCACGGGCAGCTCGCTGTCCGGAACCGGTACATCGCCGCAAGCCATGCAATGGATGATGGGGATGGGGCAGCCCCAGTAGCGCTGCCGTGAGATGCCCCAGTCGCGCAGGCGCCACTGCAACTGCTTCTCGCCGAGCCCCTTGCGCTTAAGGTCGGCGGCGATCGCATCGACTGCCTGCTCGTAAGTCAGGCCGTCGTATGTCCCGGAGTTCACGCAGCGGCCGTTCTCTTTGTCGCCATACCAGTCCTGCCACGCGTCCGCGGAGAACTTCCTGCCGGGAATCTCGATGACCTGCTTGATCGGCAGCCCATACTTCTCGGCGAAATGGAAGTCACGCTCATCGTGCGCCGGCACCGCCATGACCGCTCCTTCACCGTATCCCATCAGCACGTAGTTGCCCACCCACACTTCGATCTGCGCGCCGGTGAGCGGATGGGTGACGAAGACCCCTGTGGGCATGCCTTTCTTTTCAATCGTCGCCAGGTCAGCTTCCATGACCGTGCCGCGTTTGCACTCGTCCACGAATGCCGCGAGCTTCGGATTCCTTTTTGCGGCGTAAGTAGCAAGCGGGTGCTCGGCGGCCACGGCGCAAAAGGTCACGCCCATGATGGTGTCGGCGCGCGTGGTGAAGACCCACAATAACCCCTCACCCTCACCCGCTGATGCGGGAGAGGCCGAAGCAGGAGCGCTGTCGGCCGGTAGCTTGTAGGGGAAGGCGAAGCGGACGCCGTAGCTCTTGCCGATCCAATTGGCCTGCATGGTGCGCACGCGCTCTGGCCAGCCCGGCAGCTTGTCGAGGTCGGCCAGCAGTTCCTCGGCGTAGCGGGTGATGCGCAGGTAGTAGCCCGGGATCTCGCGCCTCTCCACGATCGCACCCGTCCGCCAGCCGCGTCCATCGATGACCTGTTCGTTGGCGAGCACGGTCTGATCGACCGGATCCCAGTTGACGACTTGTGTCTTCTTGTAAGCGACCCCGTTCTCCAGCATGCGCAGGAACAGCCACTGGTTCCACCTGTAGTAGCCGGGGCTGCAGGTGGCGATCTCACGGCTCCAATCGATCGCGAACCCCAGCTTTTTGAGCTGTTCTTTCATGTCTTTGATGTTCTCGTACGTCCATTGCGCTGGCGGAACACCATTCTGCATCGCCGCGTTCTCGGCCGGCAGGCCAAAGGCGTCCCAGCCCATCGGCTGCAACACGTTGCGGCCGCACATGCGGTGATAGCGTGCCAGGACGTCTCCGATGGTGTAGTTGCGCACGTGTCCCATGTGCAGCCTGCCCGACGGGTACGGAAACATTGACAGGCAGTAGTACTTCACGCGCACCGGGTCCTCCACGACATGGAAGGCCTGGGTCTTCTGCCAACGGTCCTGGACCGCGGCTTCGATATCGGCGGGTGAGTAGTAGCGTTTGTCCATCGTCGATGCAGAGAGCAACAGGCGTACGGCGCCAGGACACGCGCCCGTGACAATCAAGCATCGCAGAATACCGCAGGCGTGCTGCGGCGAACAACAAACGGTTGGGCTGGAGGGTTTCTAGGAAGAGGGGCCCCTCCCCACAGCGATATGAGGAAAGGACCCCAAAGGTTTGGCGAGGAGTCTTAAGGCTGCGCCGAGCGCGAAGCCGTCAACTTCTCCTTGTTCGCCGCGACGGTTTTCTCGCCGATGCCATCAACCATGGCGAGATCCTCCACCGACGTGAACGGGCCATTTTTCTCGCGGTACGCAACAATCGCCTGCGCCTTCGCCTCACCCACCCCCGTCAGCTCCTTGGCAAGGGTGGCGGCATCGGCGCTATTGATGTCAACCATCTCGCCCGCGGAGAGCAAAGGGCTGACACCAAGCAGGAACGCGAGAGAAAGCTTCTTGACCACAGACATAGGCGGTCCTCCATTTCCATTACAGCTGTCCATGTGAAGGTGTCGATGCTTCCATCCAGAAAACTCCGACACCCGGTGAATGTGGAACCATGCTTCACTGTCCCACGCGACGCACTGTACCAGCGGGATTGTGGGCGCGCGATACCCAGCAGAGAATTTTGTGAAGTCAGTCGATGCATGCCAAGCTTGTATGATTGGGCTTCTGCGCGGCTATAAAGAAGACGGGAGGGCTTGTGCCCTCCCGGGGTGATTGAGAGTCGCCCGAATCAGAAGAGCGGGGCGGTCCGTGTCTACCAGTACGCCTGCGCGCGCAGCTGGAACGCGCTGGGCTCAGCACCTTCCAGTCCGGCACCCGGAGTATCGAACTCCAGATCGAGCACCTTTACGTAGTTGGCCATGAACTTGAAGTTGGGCGTGGGATACCAGTTCAGGCCAACGGTGAGGTTGTCTTCCTTGCCGCCGTCGACGACGATAGTGCCATCGCTGTCGCTCAAATCGAGCGAGCTGTAGCGCAAAGCCAGTTCCCAGGCCCCGATGCCGCCCTTGCCGACGATGCCATTCGGCTTGGGGTTCTTGAATACGCCGTCTTCGAAGCTGTAGACGCGCGACTCGCCCGTCAGGATCCAACTGCCAAACACGTACCAGCCGTCGAAGCTTACGTCCGGGTCACCGACTTCGTCGCCGGTCAAGTCGGTGCGCAGATACTCGCCCTGCAGGGAGAACGGTCCATAGACTCCCGCTGCTTCGACGCCGTAACGGGTCACGTGGTCGCCCAGAAGGGTCCCGGTATCAATCAGCCGATCAGCACCGATATTCGCCTCCGGACGGGCGCGGAAACGGAACGCATTATCGTCCTCGGGGCTGTAGTAGGAACCGGCGACGCCGATGTGGGCTACGCGGTTCTGCGCATGTATCGGCGAGAACGTGGCGCGGCCCGTGAATAGGATGGGATCGGAGTCATCGTCGGTGCCTCCGAGGTCGTTCTCACCGGTGCCAAGCTGGCGTCCGAAGATGCCGGCGGACAGCGTCCAGAGATCATTGCCGTATGTGTTCACGCCCGCGCCCAAACGGCGGCCATTAGATGCATCAAATGCCTGTGCGGCCATCGAGCGTTCGATGAAGGTGATGTCGTTGGAACTGGTAATTTCCTCAAGGGTGATGAATTCCTTGAAGTGGCCGGCCGTAAAGGTCACCGGCAGCACCGTATCGAGCGTGTATTTCAAGTACGCGTCGCGGATGCCTTCATCAATCTGATCGCCGTTGTCTGCAAAGTCGTACTGGACCTTCAGCTGCCAGGCCTTCCACAGCGTGGCGGTAACGTCCAGACGCGTGCGGCGCACGTCGGCGCCGCTGGCGAGCGTTGTGGTCTCGCCGCCGTCACCCGTGTCGTTGTCATAAAACGCCGCGTCGGCATGAACGCGACCGCCGATCCTCCACTTGAAGTCGCCATCCGGCGAGCTGATCTCGAGTTTGCCCTTGGTATCGATCTTGGGCGTCTCCTTCTGCATGCGCTTGATTTCGTCCTTGGCATAGGTGACGTGTTCGTCATCGGCTTTTGCTGCGTTGACGAGTGCCTCGTAGGCCTGCGCATCCAGAGTCCCCTTTTCCTTGAGAACCCTGAGCAACTCCAGCATGGCATCATTGGCCGCAAATGCGGGCGCTGCCCCGAAGGCCGATGCCGCGAGCACCGTCCTGAGCAGTCTCTTTTTCAGACCAGACATATGTGCGTTCTCCTCGTAGTGTGGCTCTGCCGAGCCAGGTAGGCTTGCGCTCAAGGCTCCCCCTGTCGCCCGCCTCAGCGCTGCTGCAAGGAGACAGTAAAATCGTAATGTGACAGGAGCGTGGCCGAACGATGACAGTCCTGTTACAACCCCGCGGCTCGCCTTCATAATCCTGTAACATGACTACGATTGAATCCTGCGCGAGTGGACTGGCACACTGGCATGAGCACGCAGATCCTGATCGTCGATGACGAGCCGGCGATCCGGCAGATGCTGCAATTCACCCTGTCCGTCGAGGGTTTCCGCTGCCGGGAGGCCGGGACGGCGGACGAGGCCAGCGATGTCATCGCGACCGGGCCGCCGGACCTCATACTGCTCGACTGGATGCTGCCAGGGGTGAGCGGACTGGACTTCGCCCGGCGCCTGAAGCGCGATCCGCGCACCCAGACCATCCCCATCATCATGCTCACCGCCCGTGACGAGGAGACCGACAAGGTGCGTGGACTGGACAGCGGCGCCGATGACTACGTCACCAAACCCTTTTCCAATCAGGAATTGCTGGCGCGCGTGCGCGCGGTGCTGCGCCGGACCATGCCCCCGGCGGGCACGGGTTCGGTAGAGGTGGAAGGGCTGCACTTAGACGCCGAGAAGCACCGCGTGACCGCTCGTGGTGCGCCGCTAGCCTTGAGCCCGACCGAGTTCCGCCTGCTGCACTTCTTTATCGCCCACCCCGAAAGGGTCTTCACCCGCAGCCAGTTGCTGGACCAGGTGTGGGGCGACCACGTGTACATCGAGGAACGTACTGTCGATGTGCATATCCGGCGGCTGCGCAAGGTGCTCGCTACCCACGGCTATGATCAGTTCATACAGACCGTGCGCAGCGTGGGGTACCGATTTTCTGCCCAGTAAGCATCCACCCCGGGCGTTTGCCGTGCCGCAACCGGCCTCTGTATCATTGCCGCGTGATTCCCTTGCGAATGCCACCATGCAAGCGGACCTTTGGCGCGTCATTTTCATTGCCCTCACCGCAACGTTCTTTGGGTTGATCAGCGGGCATCTTCTGATCTGCTGGCTGGTCGCGGCGCTGCTTTACGCTGCCTGGCAGCAACGCCAGCTGATGCAGCTACTGCGCTGGGTGCGGGACCGCAAGCAGTTTCCTGCCCCCGATGTGGAGGGCGTGTTCGAGGCAATCTGCCGGGAGGTGGACTATCATCGCTCGCGGCACCGGCGCCGCAAGCGCAAGCTGACCACCCTGCTCAATGAACTGCAGGACGCCACTGCAGCGCTCCCGGACGCCACCGTCATTCTCGGGCGTGACAACGAGATCCTCTGGGCCAATGCCGCCGCCGTTGAGTTTCTCGGCATCCGCTGGCCGGAGGATTTGAAGCAGCGCCTGTCCAATCTCGTGCGTCATCCCCAGGTCGCACAGTTGCTCGCGCACGCTGCGCCCGAGGAACAGGTGGTCGAAATCCCCTCGCCTTCAAAGCCCGACACCTGTCTCAGCCTTCAGGTCGTCCCCTACGCCGAAGGCCAGCGCCTGTTCGTTGCGCGCGACGTAACCCGCCTGGTGCGCTTGAGTCAGATGCGGAGTGACTTTGTGGCCAACGTCTCGCACGAACTGCGCACACCGCTCACCGTGGTAAGCGGCTACGTGCAAACGCTGTGTGCGGATGAGCGGAACTGCCCTGAGGCCTGGCGACCGCTACTGGCACAGGTGCAGGCGCAGACCGACCGCATGACCAGCATGATCCAGGACCTGCTGCTCATCGCGCGGCTGGAGAACGACAGGTCACCCGCGCCCTCTGAACAGGTCGCCATCGCGGAACTGGTGCGGCGCGTGCACGCCGAGGCCCAGACTCTCGGCGGCGACAGCCGGCATCTCTTCTATTTGGAGATCGACCCGGATCTCCAGATACTCGGTGATGAAAAGGAGCTATACAGCGCTTTCTCAAACATCGTCACCAACGCGGTCCGGTACACGCCGCCGCGCGGCATCATTCGCATAAAGTGGTGCCGTCACGAGGGCGGCGCGCGCTTCTCGGTGGAGGACAACGGCATCGGCATCCCGCCGCAACACGTGCCGCGCATAACCGAGCGGTTCTACCGCGTCGACGCCGGCCGCTCGCGCGACAGCGGCGGCACCGGCCTCGGGCTGTCCATCGTCAAGCACGTCCTCAACCGCCACGGGGCGACACTACAGATCGACAGCACGCTCGGCAAAGGGAGTGTGTTCTGTTGCGATTTTCCGCCGGCGCGTATCTCTGTGCTGGACCAGGCGGAGTTGGCCTGAGCCCGCCGCAGACTCAGGTGGGTTCGCCGCCACGCACCCGCGGCAGCCGCGCCCGTACGTACCAGACCATGCCTGCGACAAGCAGCACAATGATGGCGATGTCGATCTGGTGCGAGTAGGTCTGCACAACCGTCCAGTGCTCGCGCAGCTTCATGCCCAGCCACAGCAGAAAGCCGTTCCACATCGTCGCCCCGAGGACGGTGACGATCATGAACGGGAGCAGCGGCATGCGGCCGACGCCGGCTGGGATTGAGATGAGATGGCGGACCACGGGGATGAACCTGGCGATGAACACGGTCCAGGCGCCCTGGTGGCGATGGAAGAATGCCTCGGTGCGCTCCAGGTCGTGCACATTGAGCAGCAGATACCTGCCCACTTTGAGGATGAACGGCTTGCCCCCGTAATAGCCCATGGCATAGGACAGCAGCGAGCCGACGAGCGAGCCCAGGCTGGTGGCCAAGATTGCCATTCCGAGATCCCACTTGCCATCCGCCACCTGGAAGCCGACGAACGGCATGACGGCCTCGCTCGGTACCGGGAAGATCATGCTCTCCAGCGCCATCAGGAAACCGGCCCCGAAGTAGTGCGTGCGGTCCAGGACCTGCACCGCCAGATCAGAAATGTACTCAGTCAACATGCACCGGGGCCGGGGAAGCGCTCAACGTGCCGTCCTCGCCCTAGAGGTCGGTGCTGATTTCGTCGAGACTGATGTGGCGGACATCCATACCCTTGACCTGGTAGATGATGCTCTCGCAGATGTTGTTGACGTGGTCGCCGATACGCTCCAGCGCCCGCACCATCCAGACGACGTCGAGCACGGTCGAGATGCTGCGCGGATCCTCCATCATGTAGGTGACCAGTTGGCGCATGATCGCGTCGTACTCACGGTCCACCGACGGGTCCTCGCGCGCGATGCGCAGCGCCGCATTCGCATCCGCGCGCGCGAAGGCATCGAGGGCATCATGCAGCACGCGGCGGACGTGGTTGGCCATGGCCAGCACATTGATGTAGTAGGACTTCGGACTCTCCGTCTCGATGAGCCCCAGCACCATGCGGCTGATCTTGGCCGCCTCGTCGCCGACGCGTTCCAGGTCACGGATGATCTTGATGACCGCGAGCACCAGCCGGAGGTCGCTCGCGGCCGGCTGGCGGCGCGCCAGGACCTGCGTGCATTCCTCGTCGATGGTCACCTCCAGGGCGTTAACCTTGAAGTCGCTGCTGCTGACTTCGTCGGCGAGATCGGCTCGACGCTGCTGCAGGGCTTCCAGGGACTTGGTCAGGTGCTGTTCGACCAGGCCACCCATGGTCAGCACCTTGGCGCGGATGTCCTCCAGTTCGTGCTCGAATTCCTGCGATATGTGCGCGGGCAACTGCATGATTGACCTCCGCGAAGCAATAGATTAACGGGCTCAAGAATCAGGGAAACTCTGCCGACGCGTACCTGCCGTCATGCCGGCGAACGCCGGCATCCAGTAGCAGACTGTTTTCACCGGATTCCGGCTTCCGCCGAAACGACGTGTCTTGCATCAGAGTCACTTGTTCAGACATTCCCTATCCGTAACGGCCCGTGACGTAGTCCTCGGTCTGCTTTTCCTTCGGGTTGGTGAAGATCCGCTTGGTGGGTCCGCACTCCACCAGAGTGCCGAGGTACATGAACGCAGTGTGGTCGGAGACGCGCGCCGCCTGCTGCATGTTGTGAGTGACGATGACTATCGTGTAGTTGGCCTTCAACTCGTAGATCAGTTCCTCGATCTTCAGGGTGGAGATCGGGTCCAGCGAGGAGGCGGGCTCATCGAGCAGCAGCACCTCCGGCTCGATGGCGATCGCGCGCGCGATGACAAGGCGCTGCTGCTGACCGCCGGAAAGGCCGAGCGCGCTGTCGTGCTGGCGATCCTTCACCTCGTCCCAGAGTGCCGCCCCTTTCAGCGACTTCTCAACGATCCTGTCTAGCGCCCGCCGCTTGTTGATGCCGAGCAGGCGCAGCCCATAGGCGACGTTCTCGTAGATTGACTTGGGGAAGGGATTGGGCTTCTGGAACACCATGCCTACGCGCCGACGCAGGTCGGCCACGTTGACCGACTTGTCGTAGATGTCGCGGTCGTGCAGGAAGATGGAACCGGTGATGTTCACGTTGTCATAGAGGTCGTTCATGCGGTTGAAGCAGCGCAGCAGTGTCGACTTCCCGCAACCGCTTGGGCCGATGAAGGCGGTCACCTGCTTCTGCGGGATGACCAGGTGAATATCCCTGAGGGCCTGCTTTTCACCGTAATAGAGATTGAGGCCCTGCACCGTAAGGCACGGCTCGCTCTCCTCGCCCGCTCTTGCCTCGGCGCGTGATTCGAGCGCGCTGATGTCAAACGCGTGCGTGGGAGGTGCGACGCGGTGAGCGGGCGTTTCCGGGGGATGGTTCAAAAGGACTTCCTCAGCTTTCAGCTGCATTGTACTTCTCCCGCAGGCGATTGCGTATGCGTATGGCCGCCAGATTCAGGATGACAATCACAACTACGAGCAACAGGGCCGTGGCGTAAACCAGCGGTCGCGCCGCCTCGACGTTGGGACTCTGGAAGCCGACATCGTAGATGTGGAAACCCAGGTGCATGAACTTGCGGTCCAGATGCAGATAGGGGAAGTTGCCGTCGAGGGGCAGCGACGGCGCGAGTTTCACGACACCGACGAGCATCAATGGTGCGACTTCACCGGCGGCGCGCGCGATTGCAAGGATCACGCCGGTCATCATGCCCGGTGTTGCCATCGGCAACACCGTGCGCCACAGCGTCTCCGCCTTGGTGGCGCCGAGCGCGAGGCTGCCCTCGCGGATCGACTTCGGGATCCGCGACAGCCCCTCCTCGGTGGCGACGATGACGACCGGGACCGTCAGCAGCGCCAGGGTCAGTGATGACCAGAGCAGGCCGGGCGTTCCGAAGGTGGGCGCCGGCAGGGCCTCCGCGTAGAAAAGGCGGTCGATGTTCCCGCCGAGGAAGTAGACGAAGAACCCCAGACCAAAGACCCCGTATACCACCGAGGGCACGCCGGCGAGATTATTCACGGCGATGCGCACCACGCGCGTAAACGTCCCCTGTTTCGCGTATTCGCTCAGATACACCGCGGCGATGACGCCGGCCGGGGTGACCAGCACCGCCATGATCATCACCATGAGGACGGTGCCGAAGATGGCCGGGAAGATGCCGCCCTCGGTGTTCGCCTCGCGCGGGTCGTCGGCGACAAACTCCCAGAGCTTGCTGGCGTAACGCTTGAGCTTGCCGAAGATGCTCATGGCGTTCGGCTGGTAAGCGCGAATGACCTTGGCGAGGGGGATTTCGACCTCCCGACTGTCCGCAGTCCGCATCACCAGCGCATCGCGCTCGAGTTCGGTGTACAGCTTGCCGAGTTCTTCCGTAAGCTTGCCGTAATCGGCCTCGAGCGTCGCGCGCTCCTCGCCGATGCGCTGCCTGGCAGCGGCGTCCGGCGACTTCTCCAGGCCAAGCTTGCGCTCCTCGAGTCGCAACTGCTCGATGGCGTAATTGATCGCGCCGATACGATCCTTTTCGATGTGCGTGATCCGATCGCGGATCTCATGGCGCCGACGTAGCCGGGCCTGAAGTTCAGTACGCAGCGGCCGTGCGCCGCTTACGGCCTCGCCGTTCTCTTTCAGCGCAACCGGAAAGCCGAAAAAGCTGCCCCATTCCTCCCGCTCGAGCACCATGGCATCGGCTGGATAGCTCCTGTTGCGGATGCTGCCGGTGCGGGTAAACCAGCGGAAGTCGTTGCCGGTCAGATCGCGGTTGCCGACTTTCATCAGCACGCGCTTCACCGCGCTCTTTCCCGGCGCCGGGGTGACGCCGATCGCCTTCAGCCGTGCCGCAGTCAAGGTCTCGCGATCGACGACCTCGCCGAGCACTCTGGTGACCTGCCCGTCGGGCTCCGTGTAGTCGAACGCCAGCAGGCTGCCCGGCCAGAAGTGCCCCATTCCGCGCGCGGCGATGAAGAGGAGCAGGCCCACCACCATCATCAGGGCGACAGTGACCATGGCGGCGTTGAGCCACACCCAGGGCGCCCCGCTCTGCAGCCAGGTCTTAAACGGCTCTCTCATAGATGGCTGTACTTGGCGCGCAAGCGGTGGCGGACGATTTCGGCGGCGGTATTGAAGACGAAGGTAAACAGGAACAGCAGCAGGCTCGCCAGGAAGAGGACGCGGTAGTGGGTGCTGTTGAGCTCGGACTCGGGCATCTCGACCGCGGTGTTGGCCGAGAGCGCCCGGAAGCCCTCGAAGATGTTGAGGTTGACGACCGGCGTGTTGCCGGTGGCCATCAGCACGATCATCGTCTCCCCGACCGCCCGGCCCAGTCCGATCATCACTGCCGAGAAGATGCCGGGACTGGCGGTGAGCAGCACGACGCCGACCAAGGTCTGCCAGGGTGTGGCCCCGAGGGCGAGCGAGCCGATGGTGAGGTGCCGCGGGACGCTGAAGATGGCGTCCTCGCTGATCGAGAAGATGATCGGCACCACCGCGAAGCCCATGGCGATGCCTACCACCAGTGAATTGCGCTGATCGAAGCGCAGGCCGAGGTGCTCGGTGATCCAGCGGATGATGTTGCCGTCGAAGAGCCAGCTCTCGATCGGAGTGCTGAGGCTCATGGCGAGCACGCAAGCCAGGGAGATAACCGGCACCAGCAGCAGCGCCTCATAGCCGTCCGCCACACGGTGGCGCCAGCGGTCCGGGAGTCTCGACCAGGCCCAGGCGGCGCCCAGCGCCATGACAGGCACCAGCATCAACAGCAGCAGGATGCCGGTCAACTCCGCCTCCACGAGCGGCGCGAGCCATAGGCCGGCGAGAAAACCCAGAATCACAGTGGGCAGCGCGCCCATCATCTCGATCGTCGGCTTGACAAGCTCGCGCATGCGCGGGCTCATGAAATACGCGGTATAGATGGCGCCCATGATCGACAAAGGCACGGCGAACAGCATCGCGTAGAAGGCCGCCTTGAGCGTGCCCAGGCTGAGCGGCGTCAAGCTGAACTTGGGCTCGAAATCGCTGTTGGCTGCAGAGGACTGCCAGATGTATTCCGGGCCCGGCCGGCTCTCGTACCACACCTTGCCCCACAGCGAGTGCCAGGACACCTCGGGGTGCTCGTTATCGACCTTCCAGAAGTGCAGCGTGCCCGCGCTGTCTTCCATGAGGAGACGGTTGGCGTGGGGCGTGATGACGGCAGTCGCCAGGCCCTTGCCAGTTACGCTCTCCACGACCAGCGTTCGCTCCGCCGTAGTGTGAAACAGACCGACGCGGCCGGCCTGGTCCACCGCCGCAAACCCCTTGCGGAAGAACTCCGGGGCAATGGCCACGATAGGGCTTTCGCCCACTCTGAACTCGCGTACCTTGGCGAGCGTGTACTGGTTGTTGCGATCACGCAACGGAAACCACTGCGTCACCACGCCACGGGAGTCGCCAACGAGTACAGAGATGCCGCCCGCCAGCCAGCGCAGATCCGTGATGTCGACCCCCGCCGGGACTGCGGCCACGTGGTCGATGAGCTGCGGATCGGAGGGCTCGCTGATCTTGTAATAATCGATGCCACCGTCCTCCCGCGCGATCAGCAGTTCCTGCTGATCGATGTTCAGCAGCAGGTGCGTGACATGGGCACCGTCGATGGGCAGCTCGAACCGCTCGGTCGTCAGCGTTGCCGTTGCGCCGTCGAGCTCGAGAGGCGCCTGTTCGTTGCCGAAGCGCGCAAGCACAATGCGCCTGTCCTCCGTAGTGGCCACGATCGTGGCACCGTCGCTGTCGCCCTGAACGCCGAGCCGATGCAGGGCCTGGCCCCTCGGGTCCACCACCACCGCCGCCTCGCCGAGCGGATAGGTCAGCGCCGCATCGATCTGCCGCTTGTCGTCTGGATAGGTGACCCGGTAGGCGGGCTTCATGATCAGGGCCGTGCCATCGCTCAAGCCGAAGGCCAGCATCCCCTGCGGCAGGTAGCCGGCGGCGAACGGGGCGGCGTCCGCTTGCGCCAGCGCGGGCGGTTTGACCTTCGACCGCACCGTCCCATCCAGCGTCTGAAAGAACATGATCGTCCCGTCGTCCGCAACGCGCACGCCCACCTCACCGTACTCCTCGGTGGCGATGTAGAGCGTCTTCGCTGTGCCGCTGCCGGGCAACACGTAGGAGGCGAGTGGCTCCATGTGTGCCGGCTTGAACAACGGATAAACCACGTAGAGCAGGTAGAAGAAGATGAGCACAATGGCCACAATCACGGCTGACCCGCCCACCCCCATGAGATGTTTGAACGCCCGGTCCTTCACCTCACGCCACAGGCGACGGCGGCGCGCTACCGCGGCATCTGCCCGGGCCAGGCTGCTGGCTGCATCCAGGGTCGTGGCCATGGCTATCGCAAGCGAGGAGCGATGATTGCGAGGCGTGCCCGAATTAAAATGCCCGATAGCAGGCCGGCATGTAAAAAAAGGCCCTGCTCAGGGAGCAGGGCCTTATAGTTCCCCGGGTGACGGCTGCGCATCAATCAGCGGACGCGGTGGCCGCGGTATCGTCGCCAGCGCCGATCAGCGCCAATCCCTTCTCGGCGACCGAGGCCGGCAACGGGATATAACCGTCCTTGATGGTGTCGTCCTGGCCGCTCCTGGAGAGCACCATCTTGATGAACTCCTGCTCCAACGGCGGCAGCGGCTTGTTCGGGGCCTTGTTCACGTAGATGTACAGGAAGCGCGCCAGCGGATACTTTCCGGACAGGGCGTTTTCGGCGCTGGCTTCCACGTAATCGGCGCTCTTCGCGGCCAGCGGCACCGTGCGGACGCCGGAGGTCTTGTAACCGATCCCTGAATAGCCAATGCCGTTGAGCGACTTGGTCACGCCCTGCACCACGGAAGCCGAACCCGGCTGTTCATTAACCGAGTCCCTGAAGTCGCCCTTGCACAGGGCGTTCTCCTTGAAGTAGCCGTAAGTGCCGGACACCGAGTTGCGGCCGAAGAGCTGCAGCGGCTTGGTCGCCCACTCGCCGGTGAGCCCGATGTCGCCCCAGGTCACTATGTCCTTGTCGTGGCCGCACTTGCGGGTGGCCGAGAAGATGGCGTCGACCTGCGCCATGCTCAGACCCTGGATGGGGTTGTCCTTGTGGACGTAGACAGCCAGGGCGTCCACCGCTACCGGTATCGCCGTGGGCTTGTAGCCGTGCTTGGATTCAAACGCCTGGATCTCCTCGTCCTTCATTACGCGACTCATCGGGCCGACGTTGGCGGTGCCCTCGGTCAGTGCCGGCGGGGCGGTGGAGGAGCCGGCCCCCTGGATCTGAATGTTCACGTTGGGATACAAGCGCTTGAAATCCTCGGCCCAGAGGGTCATGAGGTTGTTAAGGGTATCGGAGCCGATGCTCGACAGATTGCCGGACACGCCGCTCGCCTTCTGGTACTCCTTTAGAGCGGCGTCCAGCGGTGGGGCCTCGGCGCGAACAGCCGTTGCCATAAACGGCAGCGTGATGCTGACCGCAACCAAGCTCAGTAGATTCTCTGCGCGTTTCATAACTCTTCGAACCTCCATCAGTAGGAATCATCGGGAGGCACCATGGCACCACCCTTTGTTTGCCATTAGATGAAGGGTTTGTTACAGGATTGTGACGGCACAGGGACCGCCAACCCTGTATCAATTTTCTGCGACCAGGTAGGCGATCCAGCCGGCATCCGGCTCGCCGATTTCGGTCGGGTGGAACTCCCCGGCGGGCTCGTCTTTTCCCTCGTCCCAGTCTTGCCAGTAGACGGTGGTCTTGCAGAAGCCCGCCTCGCCCAGCACCTCGCGCAGTTCGGGCAGGGTCCACAGCCGCCAGTGGTACGTAAAGGCGCGCGGCAGGCGTGAGCCGTCGGGGAAGGTAAAGTCGATGTGGCAGGTGGTCTCGCCGGAAACCGGGTTGTAGGACGCCTGGCGCCATACATAGGTGAAGCCGCGATGCGAGGTGCGCTCCCGCAAGACGCGGAAGGCGTCGTAACCGCCATAGGCGTCAAGGAAGAGTAGACCGTCGCGAGCGAGTCCGTGCCGGGCGCGCTCGAAGTAGGCGCGCAACTCCTCCCGGTTCTTGAAGGTCCAGTAACTGAAGTTCATGGCAAGCAGGGCATCGACCGGCCCCATCCTGACCTTCATCACGTCCTCGTTAAGGAGGGTAACGCGCGCGAGCGCCGAAGGATTGAGCTTCGCGAGATTGTGCTGCCGGGCCCACGCGAGCACCGCGGGGTCGAGATCCACACCGATGGCAAGGTTGCCCGCGCGCCGACGTACCCACTCGCAGGCGACCAGGGCGGTGCCGCAGAAGTCCTCCCGCAGAACGGCCGGATCGCGGCCGCGCAGCTCGCGAAAGGTCTCATCGACAAAGTCGACCTCCGCTTTGGCGCATTGCACTGCGCGCTGGTACAGCCAGTGACGATCCGCTTTCTGCGCCAGCGTTCTGCGTGGGCGCGACTTCGCCGATGAAGACATGCGACGTGAGATTGAGATATAGAGTCGTTACAAAAGTGCCGTTTAGCCGTCGCGGCGCGATTTTGTTCATATTCCCATTGGGCGGCCGGAAAGATTGCGCCGCCCAATTGTCACACACCGGTAACAATCCCGACTTTTACTGCGTATTCGTCTCGATCGCCACTCCATGGACGCCATCGACCTTCAGAGGCCCGACCTCTATATCAATAGGGAACTCTCGGCGCTTGAGTTCAACCGGCGCGTGCTTGACTTGGCGAAGGACGAGTCGCTGCCGCTCCTTGAGCGGCTGAAGTTTCTCTGCATCGTCAGCACTAACCTCGATGAGTTCTTCGAGATCCGCGTTTCCGGTCTGAAACAGCAAGCGGTCTTCGGCTCGGCCCAACGAGCTCCCGACCAGATGAGCCCCGCCGAGCAGCTCAAGCGCATCAGCGAGAGTGCCCATTCCCTGGTGGCCGAGCAGTACCGGGTGCTCAACGAGGTCCTTATCCCCCGCCTTGCCGGGGAGAACATCCGCTTCCCCAGGCGCGCAGACTGGGGCGCCAGGCTCGCCGACTGGGTTAAGCGGTACTTCCACCGGGACCTGCTGCCGGTCCTGAGCCCCATTGGGCTTGACCCGGCCCACCCGTTCCCGAAGATACTCAACAAGAGCCTGAACTTCATGGTGTCGCTGGAGGGCAAGGACGCCTTCGGCCGCTCGAGCGGCATCGCCATCGTGCAGGCGCCCCGCTCGCTGCCGCGAGTCATCAATGTGCCGGAGAGCTATGCCGAGGGCCCGCACGACTTCGTGTTCCTCTCCTCCGTCATCCACGCCCATGTGGGTGATCTGTTCCCGGGGATGACGGTGACGGGCTGTTATCAATTCCGGGTTACGCGCGACAGCGATCTGTTCGTGGACGACGAGGAGGTCGACGACCTGCTGCGCGCGCTGAAAGGTGAGCTCCCCTCGCGGCGATTCGGTGACGCCGTGCGCATCGAGATCGCCGACAACTGTCCACCGGAGATGATGAGCTTCTTGCTCGCCGAGTTCGATCTCAGCGAGGAGGACTTCTACCGCGTCAACGGACCCGTCAATCTGTCGCGGTTGATGGCCATCCACGATCTCGTCGACCGCCCGGACCTGAAGTTCACACCGTTCACGCCGGGTCTCCCAAAGCGGCTCGACACGGACAAGGACATCTTCGAGACCATCCGCAAGAACGACCTGCTGTTGCACCACCCTTTCCAGTCGTTCGTGCCGGTGGTCGATTTCATCCGCCAGGCGGCCAACGATCCGCAGGTGCTGGCGATCAAGCAGACGCTCTACCGCACCGGCGCGGATTCCGTCGTCGCGCAGGCGCTTATCGAAGCGGCAAGGAAGGGCAAGGAGATCACCGTCGTCATCGAGCTGCGCGCGCGTTTCGACGAGGAAGCCAATATCGAGCTCGCCGACCAGTTGCAAGAGGCGGGCGCGCATGTGGTCTACGGTGTGGTCGGTTACAAGACGCACGCCAAGCTTGCGCTGGTCGTGCGCCGCGAGGAGCGGCAGCTCAAACGCTACGTGCATCTCGGCACGGGCAACTACCACACCCGCACCGCGCGGCTGTACACCGACTTCGGGGTGCTAACCTCCGACACCGCCATCTGCGAGGACGTGCACAAGGTCTTCCAGCAGCTCACCGCCCTCGGCCGACCGGGCAAGCTCAAGAAGCTGCTGCAGTCGCCCTTTACTCTGCACAAGGGCATGGTCGATCTCATCCGCAAAGAGGCCGAGCTCGCGAATACCGGGAAACCGGCGCGCATCATGGCCAGGATGAATCAGCTCACCGACCCGAGCATCATCCGCGAGCTGTACCAGGCGTCGCAGTCGGGGGTGAAGATCGATCTCATCGTGCGAGGCGTGTGCGTGCTGCGGCCCGGCGCGAAGGGGATCTCCGACAATATCCAGGTGCGCTCGATCGTCGGGCGCTTCCTCGAGCACTCGCGGGTGTTCTATTTTCACAACGACGGCGAGCCGCGCGTCTTCATGTCCAGCGCCGACTGGATGGAGCGCAATCTCTACCGCCGCGTCGAGGTGTGTTTTCCCGTCGAGGACAAGCGACTGCTCGCCCGTGTCGTCGATGAGGCTCTGACGATTTACCTGGCCGACAACGTCAACGCCTGGGTCCTGCAGCAGGATGGCGCCTACAAGCGCCTCAACCCTGGCTCGCACAAACCGCGCTCCGCGCAGGCCACGCTGCTCGAGCAATACTGCGGCTAGGAGTACTCCCCCTCCCTCTGGGAGAGGCTTGGGGTTGAGGCCATGTAACGTCCGCTCGAACACCGCGCTCAGCAATGACTACGGACGCCGGTGTAACTGGAACAGCTATTTCGTGCCGGTTACTCAGTACCGAGTCCGCGCCAAACTTATCACCGCGTCCAGCAGCGCGGCATCGCTTGCCTGCGCCGCCACCTCCGTCGCACCGCTGAATCCCACTTCCACCGCGCGCTCTGCAATGCGCCGGCTGAGCACAGCGAGCGGTGACTTGAACAATCGATCCTGTCCCTGAGCGCGGATGAGCTGCGCAAAGCGCTCCAGACTTTGAACACTGGTAATGATCGCCACCCGCGGCCGCCCACCACCGGTCATCGCGGAGGCGATATCGACATCGTTCGGCGTCCGCCCGTAGACCTCCGCATAGCAAACCTCCGCGCCGCGCTGCCGCAGGGTGTCCGCCAGCAGCTCGCGGCCGCCGACCCCGCGCACGATCAGCATCTGCTGCCCGGTGACCCGTGGCGCTGTGAGTACATCCAGCCTCAGTAACCCTTCACTGCTTTCCTCGGTCCCAGGCGGAGCTGGCATGGGATTCAGGCCCGCCTCACGCAAGGCGTCGATTGTCGCGGGACCGACGCCTAGCACGCTGCATTGGGCGTTCGCCGCAAGGAGGGAGCGCAGCAGCGGCGCGCCGTAGCGCACCGCGTTGCGGCTGACGAAGATGACGACGTGATATCTTGCGGCACGATCCAGTGCGGTCTGCGTCGCCGCACTGATCGGTATCGAGGTCACGCGGATGACCGGCAGGCGGATGGCGCGCCCGCCGGCCGCCTCGATCATCCGGCACAACGACTCTGCATGCTCGGCAGGACGCGTCACCAGAACGGTTACCCCTGCAAGGGGCCGGGTGGCTGTAGTCATTTGTACCTGGCGAGGAACCCTTTGAAGAAGTGAGATGGCAGCATGTCCAGGGGTACCCCGGGCGACGACGTAAGATCGTTCAAGCGACTATCATATCGCCATGCCGCCGATGGTCTGCGTCAGCCCAGATTTATGGATCCCCGAGCACGAGATCGAGCTGAGCTTCGTGCGCGCCGCCGGGCCGGGCGGGCAGAACGTCAACAAGGTCGCAACCGCTGTCCAGTTACGCTTCGATGTGGCGCGCTCACCCTCACTGCTGCCCGCCGTAAGGCACCGTCTTGCTCGCCTGGCAGGTCAACGGCTCACCACCGACGGAGTCCTCATCATCAAGGCGAACCGCTTCCGCACCCAGGAACGGAACCGCGAGGACGCCATTGCGCGGTTGGTCGAACTGGTACGCGCTGCCCTCGTCGCCCCCACGCCGCGCAAGAAAACGAAAGTGCCCCTGAGCGCCCGGCGCCGACGCCTCGAAGGCAAACAGCAGCGCAGCCGCTTGAAGTCCTCCCGCAGCAAACGTCGATTACTGGATGGGTAAGGACGGCCCAGGCCGGCGTTAAGTCCAGGCAGCTTTTACCTCTGCCGATTCCACGCGGGTTCGATATCTGCCGGCAGCGGTGGCGCCGCGCCAAGCTCCGACCACGGGCGGCCCGGAGAGTGGAAGTCTGAACCCACCGAACCACGGAGCTTGAACCGGCGCGCAAGATCACCTGCCGCCGCAGTCTCCGTCGCGTTCTGTTTGCCTGAGATAACCTCGATTGCGGCACCGCCTGCTTCCGTAAACACCCCCGCCAGTCGGCGCGTCCACGCAGCAGTGAGTTTGTAGCGTAAAGGGTGCGCAAGTACAGCAATACCGCCCGCCTTACATATCCATGTGACTGCATCTTCAAGCGGCGGCCAGACCGTAAGCCGGTTTGCCGCGTTGGAGCAGCCGCTTGAAAACGTCGGCGGTATCCTTGAACCGGCCGCTTGTGAGCAGATGGTTGGCGAAGTGCACGCGGCCAGGCCGCTCATGTCCTGCCTGCCCACAGGCGCCGGCATAAGCGTCGGGAAACCCGAGCCTCGCCAGGCGCTCGCCCATTTCGTGCGCGCGTGCGCGGCGTATCTCCAGCAAGCGGGCTTCGGCTGTCTGCATCGCGGGAGAGGCAGCGTCTATCCCCAAGCCGACGATGTGTAATGGCTTTCCCTCCGCGAGCACCGACAATTCGATGCCGGGAACGAAACGCACGCCGTGTGCGGACGCGGCTGCAGCGGCTTCGGCCAGTCCCGCCGTGGTGTCGTGATCGGTCAGCGCCAGTACCTGCACGCCGCGCTCGGCCGCAAGTGCAACAAGCTCCGAGGGCGTCAGCGTGCCATCGGAGGCGCGGCTGTGCGCGTGCAGGTCGATGCCTAGACGGCTACTGCACAACATGCAGCCCCCCCGGCGTCATGATGAAGGGCCCGCTGGGGTGCTCCAGCCGCACAAACTCGATGCGCAAGCCGAGCACGACGGCCAGTCCGCGATGGCGATCCTGGCCGTCGGTGCTGAACTCGAAAGAGTAAGTGCGCTGTAGCAGCAGCCGTTGGCGCGCATCGCGAGCAAGCCGCAGGCGGGAGAGCGCTACCGTCTGGTCGAGGAACTGGACGTTCGCATCCCTGCACACCTGGCCGCAGTGCTGCAGGGTCATCTCGCGGGCGCGTGTGCTGTTCGCCCAGAACCAGACGGCCAGGGCCAGCAGTGCGAGGATAATGACGGTGGTCAGCACGTATATGCCTTCGGGTTCGGGCGGCCGGGGTGTCAATCCGTGCGGTCGTACCGGAAGCCGCACAGACGACCCTCCTCCACGCTGATGCGCAGATGGATTGGCTGGCAGCAGATTTCGCAGTCCTCGATATAATCCTGCTCCGCGCTGACGGAAAGGTCGAGCACCACGCTGATGAGCTCGCCGCAGTAAGGGCAGTCGAAGCGCCGCTCGCTCAGATCCTCACGCATACCATGGGAGTGACCGCTAGTCGCGCGAGTTGACGTATTGCAGCGGTAGCCCAAGCTTTGCGCCGTGCAGCATCGCGATGACTGACTGGAGATCGTCCTTCTTCTTACCGCTGATGCGCACCTGCCTCTCCTGGATCTGCGGCTGCACTTTCAACCCGCCGTCCTTGACCAGCCTGATGATTTGCCGCGCCAGCTCGGCGTCGATGCGCTCGCGCACCGTGACTGTCTGGCGCACCGTAGTTCCAGTGACGACCGGCAGGTCGATCTTAGGGCTGGCGAGGTCTACCCCCGCGTTTGGCCATTTTTTTCCTGCACAATGTCGAGGACCTGCCTGACCTGGAAATCCGGGGGTGCTTGCAGGGTGCGCACCAGCTCCGCCTGTTCGACGCGCGCATTCGTGCCCTTGAAATCGAATCGCGCAGACACCTCGCGGTTGGTCGGGTCGAGCGCGTCAGCCAGCTCGTGTCTGTTGATTTGTGAAACCACGTCGAGGAAGGCATCGCGGACTCCGGACACTGGCGCGGCCAGTGTACGAACAATGCCCGGCGCGGTCGAGCGATAGACGGAACCTAACATCTTCATGTGGATAATCAATTTTACAGCCAGGTTCGTGGAACGTATGGTGGGTGCCGTTCTCTAAACTCCTTTTATCCACCAGCTCAGGAGAAGACTTTATGACGACTCTGATAGCACGGCCCGCACCTGACTTCGAGGCGGCGGCCATTCTTGGCAACGGCGGGATTCAGGGACACTTTCGCCTGTCGGACCTGCGCGGCAAGTACGTGGTGCTGTTCTTCTGGCCACTGGATTTCACCTTCGTCTGCCCCTCGGAGATTATTGCGCACAACAACCGCATCAAGCGTTTTCGCGAGTTGGATGTCGAAGTGGTCGGCGTCTCTATCGACTCTCATTTCACCCATCTCGCCTGGCGCAACACGCCGGTGGAGAAGGGCGGCATCGGGCCGGTCGGCTTCACGATGGTGGCCGATATCAGGCACGAGATCATGCGCGCCTACGGCGTGGAACATCCCGACGGTGTGGCGCTGCGGGCCTCGTTCCTGATCGATCGTGCGGGCATCGTGCAGCATGCGGTGGCAAACAACCTGCCGTTGGGCCGCAATGTTGATGAGATGATCCGTATCATCGAGGCGCTGCAGTTTACCGAACAGCACGGCGAGGTGTGTCCGGCCGGCTGGCAAAGAGGCCAATCCGGCATGCGGCCGGATGCAGACGGCGTGGCAAGGTACCTCAAGGAGCATGCCGAGGCGCTGTAACTCAACACTTAGCGGTAGCCGTCGAGGGGCCGCGTTGCGGCCTCTCGGCATGTACAGATTGTTTTGCCTGACACGCGCCAACCAAGGAAAATGTTTTCATGACCGCCAGACACCAGCGATTGCTCATCCTCGGCTCCGGGCCGGCGGGCTACTCCGCTGCCGTGTACGCCGCGCGGGCCGCCCTGAACCCGGTGCTTGTCACCGGCTTGGAACAGGGTGGCCAGCTGACGACTACCACCGATGTCGACAACTGGCCTGGGGACGACGCCGGCGTATTGGGGCCGGAGTTGATGGAGCGCATGCGCCGCCACGCCGAGCGGTTCGGCACCGTGATCATCTTCGATCACATACACACCGCGGAGCTGACGCGCCGGCCCTTCCTGCTGAAGGGCGACGGCGGCGAGTACACCTGCGATGCGCTCATCATCGCCACGGGCGCCTCAGCGATGTATCTCGGGCTGCCTTCCGAGGAAGCCTACAAGGGGCGCGGCGTCTCCGCCTGCGCCACCTGTGACGGCTTCTTCTACAAGGACAAGCCGGTGGCCGTCGTCGGCGGAGGCAATACAGCGGTCGAGGAGGCGCTGTATCTCTCCAACATCGCCTCGCACGTCACCGTCGTGCACCGGCGCGACCGATTCCGGGCGGAGAAGATCCTCAGCAACAGACTGCTCGAAAAGGCCAAGGACGGCAAAATCGCCATTGAGTGGAATAACGTTCTGGACGAAGTGCTTGGCAATGAGGCGGGTGTAACGGGCATACGCGTGCGCAACAATCAGACGAACGCCACCAGGCAGATCGACGCGCATGGCGTGTTCATCGCGATCGGCCACCGCCCCAACACGGAGATCTTCCGCGGGCAACTTGACATGAATGAGCATGGCTACATCCTGGTCAGGAGCGGCAGCAACGGTTTCGCGACCGCGACGAGCGTGCCAGGCGTTTTCGCGGCCGGCGACGTGGCCGATCCGATTTATCGGCAGGCCGTGACCTCCGCGGGAGCCGGCTGCATGGCGGCGCTGGATGCCGACAAGTTCCTGGAACAGCACCGGGCCTGAGCGGCGAAGATTTCTCCGGCCGGCGCTTCGCGTCGCGACGTCCCGATGAACCACAAGGAGGCACATAAGTCGAACAGGCATAGCCGCTCATGACTCTGACCGAACTGCGCTATCTGGTGGCCCTGGCGGGCGAGAAGCATTTTGGCCGCGCGGCCGCCAGGAGCTTTGTAAGCCAGCCCACGCTCAGCGTGGCCATCCGCAAGCTGGAGGACGAGTTGGGCGTGAAGCTGGTCGAGCGCCGTGTTGGTGAGGTGCGCCTGACCGCGGTGGGCGAACGGATTGTGCAACAGGCGCAACGGGCGCTGGATGAGGTTGCCGCGCTCAGGGAGCTGGCGAGGCAGGGGGCGGACCCGCTCGTCGGGCCGCTGCGCTTCGGTGTGATCTTCACTGTCGGGCCGTACCTGCTTCCGCAGCTCATCCCCAGGCTGCGCAAGCGGGCGCCACAGATGCCGCTGCTCATTCAGGAGAACTACACGACGCGCCTCGCCCAGCAGCTAAAGCACGGCGAGATAGATGTGGTGGTCGTCGCGCTGCCTTTTGACGAGCCTGGCACCGTGGTGCGGGCGCTTTACGACGAACCTTTTATGGTCGCGGTGCCGCGTGGACATCCTTGGGACGGAAGACGCTCCATCCGAGGCGAGGAGCTGGGGGGCGAGGACATGCTGATGCTGGGGGCGGGTCACTGCTTCCGCGACCAGGTGTTGCAGGTCTTCCCCGCCCTCAACCGCTCCAGTGAGACGGCCGGAGCGATGACACGCATCCTGGAGGGTAGCTCGCTTGAGACCCTGCGCATGATGGTGGCCTCGGGCGCCGGAGTGACGGTCATGCCTTCCACTGCGGCGGCGGAGCATGCGGGCAAGTCCGACCTGGTCCGCTATCTGCCGTTCACCCGGCCGGCCCCGGATCGACGAGTGGCGCTGGCGTGGCGGAAGAGTTTCACGCGCATGCGCGCGACCGATGTGCTCCGCGACGCCATCCTCGCCTGCGACCTGCCGGGTGTGCGGCCATTGAAGGTGCCGGCGGTGGCGGTTGGGCCATAATCAAAAGCTATTGCTGGTGTTGAAATAATCAAGTGGAGCCGTCGTTTCGCCTGCACTAGACTTGCAGGTCAATGATGACTAAACGAAGAGGTGCGATATGGCTAACAAGGCAAGAAGTGTCACTCCACACGCGGTCACGGCCCCGCCGATCGACATCGGCATCAGCGAGCGCGAGCGTGCGGCTATCAGCGAGGGACTGTCCAGACTGCTCGCCGATACCTACACGCTGTATCTGAAGACGCACAACTTTCACTGGAACGTGACGGGACCGATGTTCAACACGCTGCACCTGATGTTCGAGCAGCAATACAACGAGTTGGCCCTGGCAGTGGACCTCATCGCCGAGCGCATCCGCGCGCTGGGATTCACGGCGCCCGGCTCCTACAAGGCGTACGCGCGGCTAGCGTCGATCCCGGAGAGCGAGGGCGCGCCCTCGGCCGAGGAGATGATCAAGCTGCTGGTCGAGGGCCAGGAAGCGGTGGTGCGCACGGCGCGTTCGGTGTTCCCGCTTGTCGAGCGGGCAAACGACGAACCGACGGCGGACCTGCTGACCCAGCGCATGCAGGTCCACGAAAAGACGGCCTGGATGTTGCGAAGCATGCTGCAGAACTAGGATCGCCGCCGGCGGGGGTTTCGCGGTCATTTACCTTGCAGAGATCACCATGACAGCAACGAGCTTCGAGTTGCTCCGCAGGCAGCGGATCGAGACATTGAATCTCGACATGCAGGAGTACCGGCACCGCGGCACGGGCGCCACGCACTTTCATCTCGCGGCGGAGGACCGCAACAACTGCTTCATGATCGCGTTTCCAACGGTGCCCAGGGACTCCACGGGCGTGGCGCACATCCTGGAGCATACCGTGCTGTGCGGCAGCCGTCGCTACCCCGTGCGCGATCCCTTCTTCATGATGCTGCGACGCTCGCTCAATACCTTCATGAACGCATTTACCACGAGCGACTCGACGGCGTATCCGTTCGCCACCCAGAACCGCAGGGACTTCGACAACCTGCTCAGCGTATATCTGGACGCCGTGTTCTTCCCGCGCCTCGATCCGCTCGATTTCGCGCAGGAGGGACACCGGGTCGAGTTCGCGCGGCCCGACGACCCTGACTCGCCGCTCGTCTATCGCGGCGTGGTCTACAACGAGATGAAGGGCGCCATGAGCGCGCCGGCGGCGCAGGTGCAGATGGAGTTGCAGTCACTGCTCTTCCCGACGACCACCTATCACTACAACAGCGGCGGCGATCCGCAACACATCCCGGCGCTGACGCATGCGCAGCTACAGGAGTTTCACCGCAGTCACTATCACCCCTCCAACGCCACGTTCATGACCTACGGGGATTTCCCGGTACTGGAACACCAGCGTCAGTTCGAAGAGTCGGCGTTGCAACATTTCGGGCGCGAGGAGTTCCATTTCGATCTTGGCGATGAGCGACGCTATCGCCAGCCTGTGCACGTGCGCGGCTATTACACCCATGAGGGGGACGGCGATCTGCGCGATCGGACCTACGTCGCGCTGGGCTGGCTGCTCGGCGCGGCGGGCGATCCCCGTCAGGTCATGCGCGACCTGCTGCTCGCGAACGTCCTGCTCCAGCACAGCGGCTCGCCCCTGCGCCAGGCGTTGGAGACCACCGAGCTGGGCACGGCGCCTATCGAGTTCTGCGGCCTCGATGACTCGGCGCGCGAGGCAATGTTCGTCTGCGGCCTGGAGGGCTCCAATCCCGAGGACGCGGATGCCGTCCAACAACTCGTCCTCAACGTGCTGCGGCAGGTGGCTCAGGACGGCGTGCCCACCGACACGGTGGAGGCGGTACTGACGCAGATGGAGATCGCGCAGCGCGAGCTGGGCGGCGGTAACTATCCTCATGGGCTGCAGTTGCTGAGCCGCGTGCTCGGAGCGACGGTGCACGGCGGCGATCCGTTCGCGTTCCTTGACATCGAACCCGCCCTCGGTGAGTTGCGCGAAAACATCAGGGATCCCGGTTTCGTTAAAGGCCTTGCGCAAGGGCTCATCGACAATCCGCACCGCGTCCGCCTGGTCATGAGTCCCGATCCCGGGCTGGCACACCGCCGCGAGCGGGCAGAACGCCGCCGCCTCGACGGCATCGCCGGCACGCTCACCGAGACGCAGAAACGGGAACTGGTGGAGCGGACGCGGAAGCTGGATCAGCGCCAGCGCCACGGGAACAACCCAGGCCTGCTGCCGAAGGTGGGCATCGCCGATGTCCCGCCGGATCTGCGCATCCCGAGCGGAGAGCCGCTCCAGGCCGGCGACACACCGCTGACCTGGTACGGGGCCGGCACCAACGGGCTCGTGTACGCACAATGGATAGCAGAGTTGCCGGCGCTCGGGACACACGAACTGGATTCGCTGGTGCTGTTCTATGCGCTGCTCTCCGAGGTTGGCAGCGGCGGGCGCGATTACCGAGAGACCCAGCAACTGCAGGCCCGCCTCGGAAGCCTATCAGCCTCCGTGTCCCTGCGGGCTGACGTACGCGATCCGCAAATCGCGCGCGGGTATCTCACGGTTGCCGGCAAGAGTCTCACCCGCAACCATCGCGATCTGCTGCGGTTGTTGCGGGAGACCGTCGACACGACCCGCTTCGATGAGCTGCAGCGGGTGCGCGACCTGGTCGCGCAGATGCGCGCGGCCCAGGAATCGTCAATTACCGACCGCGGGCACACGCTCGCCATCCTTGCCGCGGCCTCCGGGATGGGCACGGTGGGGCAACTGGACAATCTCTGGGACGGGCCGCTATCCATCGCGCGGTTGAAGCAGCTCGACACAGCCCTGAAGGATGCGGACGCGCTCGAACAGCTTGCCGCCCGCCTGCGGAGCATCGGCGAGAAGGTCGCCGCTCAGCCGCCGCGCCTGCTGCTGGTCGGCCAGGCGGAGCACCGAGAGGCGCTCCTGAAGGGGGTCGCCGCCAGCCTCGCCGGCCGGCGCGCATCCACTGGCGGCAGCACCTTTGGCTGGAATGCAGCCCCAGCACAAGTTTGCGAGGCATGGGTCACCAACACGCAGGTCAACTTCTGTGCCCGCGCCTATCCGGCGGTGCCGGCCGATCATCCCGACGCGCCGGTGTTCAGCGTGCTGGGCAAATTCCTGCACAACGGCTACTTGCATCGGGCCATACGGGAACAGGGTGGGGCTTATGGCGCGGGTGCGAGCTACGATTCCGACTCGGCGAGTTTTCGCCTGTTCTCTTACCGTGATCCGCGTCTGGAGGGGACGCTTGCCGACTTCGACGAAACCTTGAGCTGGCTGCAGGGTGCGCACACCGACAGGCAGATCGAGGAGGCCATACTGGGCGTCATCCAGGCGATCGACCAGCCGAACTCACCGGCCGGCGAGGCGATCCAGGCCCATTACCAGTCGCTGCACGGCCGCACGCCCGAGTTTCGCCGCCGCTACCGCAGCCGCGTGCTCGCCGTGAGCATCGCAGACCTGCAGCGCGTCGGCGGCGAATACCTGAGGCCCGCTCTGGCGAGCACGGCTGTCATCGCCAGTCGCGATGCGCTGGAGCGCCATCGCCACCTCGGCTTCGAAATTCGGACGCTCTGACCACACTCGCATCTCACCCTCCGCGCCGCTTCAGGTTATCTTCTCCATCATTACCGGTGCGGCATTCTGTCGCATTGCCCTGCGCCTGCGTTCCGATACACTGCACGGCGCCCTTTCGAGGTCTCCAGACAACAACGACGATAATCCGCCGCGGGGGTGGAGCAATGAGACTGCGCGTACTGACTTTGTCCACGACCCTTCTGCCATGCACGTTCGTGACTGCCCCGATGCCGGCGCTGGCGTGTGATTTCTGCCTCATCCATCAGGGAATTTCGCCCTTGCAGACTCAGCGTGGCTCCGGCCTGCGCATCGCGCAGCGCTACGCCCTCAATGACAGCGTTTATGATGGCTCTGACGAGATCGACAATCCCGGCGCGCAGGAGCGCTTCTGGACCACGGATCTCACCGGCTTCTACAGCGTGCCGCACGTTGCAGGGCTCCTGTTGTCGTCAAACATACCGATCCGCGTCACTGAGCAGAATGGGCATTTGCATTTTCACGAAGAAGACCGCGAGATCGAACTGGAAAACGATCAGGGCAGTGCAGCGGGCATCGGTGATGTGTCGCTGCTCGCGCGCTACACTTTTCTCGCACATCACACCCTGGACAGCACGTTACTGCTCGCCGCCACCACGGGTGTCAAGTTACCCACCGGCGACACCGATGCCCGCACCGATGCGGGAGATGAATTCCTGGACGCTCACACCCAACTCGGTACGGGATCGACCGATCTCCTGGCAGGCGCCTCCTTCAACTATGCCTTGCAGCGCGCGGCCATTTCCGGCAACGCCCTCGGCGGCATCACGGGAGAGGGCGAGGTCGGTGATGTTGATCACCGTTTTGGCGACTGGCTTAACTACGATCTGACCGGCCGCTACCGCGTGTACCCGGAAACGATCGGTAACGTATCGACGAGCGTATTCCTGTCCTTTGGCGTGGCGGGCGAGCTGCGCGGGAAGGAGAAAGAAGGCGGTGAGACACTCGCAGATACCGGTGGGCACACTGTTTACCTAACCCCCGGCGTGCAGGTCAACTTTGGTGAACACTGGGTCGCGGAACTGTCTTATCATCACGCGGTCTACCATGACCTGAATGCCGTGCAACTGGGCGAGGACCTCAAAGTCTTTGGCAGCATCACCTACCTATTCTGATCTGCGCCCAGCCTTCTTGCTCCCGGCGATGCGTACACTTCTGCTGTCAGGATTGCTGCTTGCCGGCGTTGCGTCGGCCGGTGAAACGGATTTTCCAGCGGCATTACGGCTCGATGCCCTCAGGCAGCCCGCGCCACTGCTTGCCCTCGATGAGGGAAAGACCCTGGCGGACTATCGCGGACGCTGGGTGGTATTGCACTTCTGGGCCACCTGGTGCGCGCCGTGTGTGAAGGAGTTACCGAGCCTCGATCGCTTGAGCGAACGCTGGAAGGGGCGAGCGGCGTTTTTTGCCATCGCGATTGACGAGGATGGCGAGGCGAGCATGCGCGCTTTCGCAAGGCGGCACGACATCCACATGCCGCTACTCCACGTTCGACTCGCCAGAGCGCCGGAAAGCTATTGGGGCTGGGGCGTTCCCATAACCTACATCATCGATCCCGGTGGCCAGCTCGTGGCGCGGGCGATGGGACCCCGCGAGTGGGATTCGGCAGCCGGCGATCGCTTGCTATCCGGGCTCGGAGGGGTCCCGGCATCGACTGCCGCCGAACGCTAGGCGTTCAGCGGCAGCGACCGGGCGGCCCGGAGAGTGGGCCGCTGACGCGGCGTTGCTTCCCTCGCAACGAACGAAGCGTCGCGCGATGGCGGCGAGGCCGGAAGGGCCGGCAGGGAGGCGCAACGCCGCGCCAGGGATCGGGGCGCCCAAGTAGCGGCCGTGAGGCCGCAGCGGTGACTCATAGCCGCCGCGCTTGCTCGAAGAAAATACGCGCCAGCTCTGGCAAGCAGTGGGCACTCGACACTTGTGGGTACAGGTTTGGCCTGCCACGCTTAGGCTGAGTCGTCTGCGCACGCGCGCAGTGTAGACTTCGGCGGCGCGATGACCTGTGGATTGCCGCACAAATCCCGGTATCGGTGATTAATCGTCGGGCATGGGAAATGAAACGGGTGTTCTGCGCCGCTGACCGCGTCCTCGTCGGCTTCCTTAAAGGCGTGCTTGACGATCATGGCATCGCCTGCGTGGTCCGTAACGACTATCTGGCCGGCGGTATCGGGGAATTGCCGCCACAGGAATGCTGGCCCGAGCTTTGTGTGCTGGACGAGGCTGAGGCGGCGACCGCGGAACGCATCGTTGAGTCGACCCTTGCCCGGCAACCCGACACGGGCGCGCGTTGGCGGTGCCCCCGGTGCGGGGAGTGGCTGGAACCGCAGTTTCAGGCCTGTTGGCGCTGCGCCGAGGATCGATAGCCACAGCACGTTATCCGGTGTGGACTTGTCCAACGCGGCGGTCCACACTTGACGCAGAGCGCAGGCTGGAGCAACTGCAGTGGCGGAGCAATTCGATCCGGAAGGCAGGCGGTTGCCCATCAAGCTGGACAGCACCAGCAATGGCGAATTCCTGCCTCGGCCGCTGTCGGCCGCAGCCCGACTCGCGAAACAAATCGCGCGCCAGCGAGCCACGCAACTCGCCAGGCGACTGCATCAGAGCCGACGCGGTTTTCTCAAGTCATCATGCGGCGCTGCGGCCAGTTTGCTGGCGATGAACGAAGCGTTCGCCCACCTGGGCATGTTCGGGGGCCAGTTTGATCTGCCCGGCGAGGCTGCGCTTGACCCTGCGCTGGCAGAGGCCGCCATCGGCGGCGGCGAGTTCATCTTCGACGCGCAGTGTCATCACGTGAACCCGAAGGGGCCGTGGCGACGGCTCGATAATCGCTGGACCTATATGCTGCGCTTCTTTCCGCAGTCGCGCTGCGGTGACGGCCGTATTGAGTGTTTCTCCGCGGAGCACTTCCTCCGCGAGGTCTTCCTGGACAGCGACACTGACATGGCAGTGCTGTCCGCCGTGCCGGCGGCACCCGAGGATAACCCTCTCAGCACCGCCGAAGCGGCGGCGACGCGCGGCCTCGCCGAGGCGCTGGATGGCAGTCGCCGCCTGATGATCCACGGCCTGGTGCACCCCAATCTCCCCGGCGCGATCGAGACAATGGCCGAGCAGAAGGAGAGATACGGGGTCGTGGCCTGGAAGACCTACACCCAGTGGGGACCGGCTGGCGTGGGATTCTGGCTGGACGATGACAGGCTGGGCGTTCCCTTCATCGAGCAGGCGCGTGCGCTCAACGTAAAGCTGATCTGCGTACACAAAGGCATCCCGCTCTTTAACCTGGCGTACGAATTCTCGTCGTGCCGGGACGTTGGCGTCGTCGCCAGACGCTATCCGGATGTGAAGTTTCTCATCTATCACAGCGGTTATGACCCCGATCGCCGCGAAGGAACCTATGGCGCGCAGGACGCAGACGCGGGCGTCGATTCGCTCATCAAGTCGATGCAGGACAACAACGTTGCGCCGAACAGCAACGTCTACGCCGAACTCGGCAGCACCTGGCGCATGCTGATGCGCGACCCGGAACAGGCTGCCCATGTACTCGGCAAGCTTTTCAAGTACGTGGGCGAGGACAACGTGCTGTGGGGAACGGATTCAATCTGGTATGGCAGCCCGCAGGATCAGATCCAGGCCTTTCGTACCTTCCAGATCGCGCCCGAGTTGCAGGAGAAGTATGGTTATCCCGAGCTGACATCCACACTGCGGGCGAAGGTGTTCGGCCTCAACGCTGCCCGGGTCTATGGCCTCTCGCCAGAGGAGATTCGCAAGCGCCACGCAAGGGATCGCGTGACGCGGATAAAGCAGGCGTATCTCACTGACCCCGAGCCCAGCTTCACGACTAACGGCCCGTGCACCCGCCGCGAATTCTTACGTCTGCGCGCACTGCTTGGCGGCCGACCGGCGTAGCAGCGACGCGCCGTCAGCGGTATTGGCGGGCAGCTGTCGAGTCTTTAATGTCCTCGACGGGATGTGTCTAATTGTAACCACACGGCCGATTCCCATCATCTCGGCGCTCACGGACGAAGATGAGCGCGAAGAGTTTCACTTTAGCCAAGCACCACGAGGTGCAATGCCGCCCGCGAGCAGCGGATCATCTCTACCCTCCTTGATCCCGCAACGGGTGCAAGTGCGCACGCTGGCGGGGGCCTGATATGCTATCGGACGAGGCGGGGCTTTGCCATGCAGTTGCCAGATCCGCTCAAGGCCGTGCTCATCGATCTCTCCGGCGTGCTCTACGTCGGTGACGAAGCGCTACCCGGCGCGGTTGCCGCGCTGGAACGGTTGCGCGCCGCGAAGCTGACCGTTCGCTTCCTGACCAATACCACGCGTTCCCCACGCAGCGCCATCCTCAAGAAGCTCGCACAGATGGGTTTCGCTGTCGACAGCGAGGAGATCTTCACCGCGCCGATGGCAACCAGAAAGCTCCTCGCGCAGCGCGGGCTGAGGCCACATTACCTCGTCCACCCCGACATCGAATCGGAGATGGGCCCGCGAGATACGGATCCGAACGCCGTGGTGATGGGCGATGCCGGACCGTATTTTACCTACGATCGCCTCAATCAAGCCTTCCGGCTGTTAATGAAAGGGCTGCCGTTGATCGTGATGGCGAGGAACCGCTACTTCAAAGAGCGCGACGGTCTGTCGCTCGACATGGGCGCGTTCGTAAGCGCGCTCGAATACTCCGCAGGGGTGAAAGCGGAGGTGGTCGGCAAACCCGCTAAGCCCTACTTTGACACGGTTCTGCGCGATGTCGGCACCAGCGCCGAGGAAGCCGTGATGATCGGCGATGACCTGCACGATGACATCGAGGGCGCGCAGCAGGCCGGCATTGCGGGCGTGCTGGTTCGTACCGGGAAATATCGGCCTGAAGATGAGCGAGACCCGTCGGTCTGCCCGGCGCTCACCGTTAATGACTTTCCAGCGGCCGTGGACCGCCTGCTCAAGCGGCTCTAGTCCACCGCGCGTCAGCAGCCCTTCGCGCCTTCTTCGCGATCAGCGGACCTCTTGGCCACATGCGCCGCGAGATCCAACCAGGTGGAGATGACCGCATCGGGATTGAGTGACAGACTGGCGATCCCCTGATCGAGCAGCCAGCGCGCCATGTCGGGATGGTCTGACGGGCCCTGGCCGCAGATGCCGATGTATTTGCCCGCCTGTCGGCATACTTTGATGACGCGGGCGATAAGGGCGAGCACGGCGGGGTCGCGCTCGTCAAAGCTGCCGGCAACTAGGCTTGAGTCCCGATCCAGTCCGAGAGTCAGTTGCGTCAGGTCATTGGAGCCGATGGAGAAGCCATCGAAATACTCCAGGAAGCTCTCGGCCAGGATGGCGTTCGCCGGCAGTTCGCACATCATGATGAGCTTGAGCCCGTTATCATCACGCCTGAGTCCGTTTTCCGCGAGCAGATCGACGACCTCCTTCGCCTGCGTCAGGGTGCGAACCATCGGGACCATCACCCAGATGTTGGTCAGGCCCAGATCCTCACGCGCCCGGCGCAGCGCCCGGCACTCCAGGTCAAAGCAGGGACGAAACGATGCTGCGAGGTAACGCGCCGCGCCGCGAAAGCCGAGCATCGGATTCTCCTCGCGCGGCTCATAACGGTCGCCACCGAGCAGAGTGGCGTACTCGTTGGACTTGAAGTCCGACAGGCGCACGATCGCCGGCTGCGGCGCAAAGGCGGCCGCAATGCAGGCGATGCCCTCCGTCAGCTTCTCGACGTAGAAGTTCAACGGATCGGCATAGCCGGCCATGCGCTTCCCGATCTCTGCCTGCAACTCCGCCGGTAGCCGTCCGTAGTCGAGCAGCGCCTGCGGATGGACACCGATCATGTTGTTGATGATGAACTCGAGCCGCGCCAAGCCGACCCCGGCATTGGGCAGCGCCGCAAACTGGAACGCCCGCTCCGGATTGCCGACATTCATCATGATCTTGACCGGTAATTCGGGCATACCCTCGAGATCGACCTGCCGGACGTCGAATGACAGGCGGCCGCGGTACACGTAACCGGTGTCGCCCTCGGCGCAGGAGATAGTAACCTCCTCGCCGTCGCCGACGCGCGTCGTCGCGTCACCGCAGCCGACCACCGCCGGCACTCCGAGTTCGCGGGCAATGATGGCGGCATGGCAGGTGCGCCCGCCGCGGTTCGTGACAATGGCGGCGGTGCGTTTCATGATCGGCTCCCAGTCCGGATCCGTCATGTCCGTCACCAGCACGTCGCCCGGCTGCACGCGTCCCATGTCCGCGGCGTCACGGACAATACGCGCAGTGCCGGCACCAATGCGGCTGCCGATGCTGCGACCGCTAACGATGACCTCGCCTTTCTGCGTCAATTGATAGCGCTGCAGCGTACTGCCGCTGCGGGTCTGCACGGTCTCCGGACGCGCCTGTACCAGATACAGCTCACCGTCGACGCCATCTTTGGCCCATTCGATATCCATCGGACGCTGATAGTGGTTCTCCACTGCAACGGCCAGCCGCGCCAGCGCCAGCACGTCCCCATCATCGATGCAGAAGCGTTGCTGCTCGATAAGCGGCACTGCCTGCGTCTGCACGCCGGTCCCGGTCGTCGTGGCATCGGCACAGACCATGCGGATGGCCTTGGCGCCGAGATTGCGGCGCAGGATGGCGTGATGTCCTGCGGCCAAGGCCGGCTTGTAGACGTAAAACTCATCAGGATTGACCGCACCCTGCACCACGGTCTCTCCCAGACCGTAACCGGCGGTGATGAATACCACACCGCGGAAGCCCGACTCGGTATCCAGCGTGAACATCACGCCGCTGGCGGCGAGGTCGCTGCGTATCATCCTCTGCACGCCGGCGGACAGGGCGACATCCCGGTGCATGAAGCCATGGTGTGCGCGATAGGCGATGGCGCGATCGTTGTAGAGCGAGGCAAACACGTCCTTGATCGCGCGCTTGACAGAGTCTAAACCCCCGACATTGAGGTAAGTTTCCTGCTGGCCGGCGAAGGACGCATCCGGCAGGTCCTCCGCCGTCGCCGACGAACGCACTGCCACCGACAGATCGCCACCATAGCCACAGGCCATCGCCTGGTAGGCCTCTTCGATCGCCCGCTCCAGCCGCTCCGGAAAGGGCGTGTTCGCAATCCAGCCGCGCACCTGACCGCCGGTCCCGGCCAGCGCCTCGAGATCGTCCACATCCAAGCTGTCGAGCAGCCTGTGGATGCGTTCAGCAAGGCCGTCGCGCGCCAGAAACTCCCGAAACGCGTCCGCGGTGGTCGCGAAGCCCTCGGGCACGCGCACGCCCGCTGAAGTCAACGCACGGATCATCTCCCCCAGCGAAGCGTTCTTGCCGCCGACACGCGCCACGTCACGCATGCCCAGCTGATCCAAGGCGATCGTATAAGAATCCATGCTCACCTTATCCGCGTTAGATCAAGGCACGACGACTTCATGGTCGCCAACTGTACGCTACAATGAACCATGGCGCGGCGCGTCTTCTTCCTGTCGGACCGCACCGGCATCACCGCCGAAACTCTGGGTGAAACGCTGCTTACCCAGTTCTCCGACATCGCCTTCAACCGTACCTGGTTGCCCTTCATGGACAGCAGCGAGAAGGTTCATGCCGCCGCCGCACAGATTTCCTCGGCGCTCCGCGAGGAGGGCGTGCCGCCGCTGGTTTTCAGCACGCTCACCGATCCCGACGCGCAGGCCATCATTGCCAGCAGCGGCGGCGATGTGTTCGATCTGTTCGGCACGTTTATCGGCCGCCTGGAGCGGGTTCTCGACGCGCACTCCTCGCACAAAGCAGGTCGCATGCACGGCATCCGCGATCCGGGCAGTTACGATCGGCGCATCAACGCCCTTAACTTCACGCTCGATCATGACGATGGCGTGCGCGTGCAGGAGTTGGGCCAGGCGGATATCGTCCTCACTGGCGTGTCACGCTGCGGCAAGACGCCAACCTGTCTCTACCTGGCGATGCAGTTCAACCTGTGCGCGGCCAACTATCCGCTCACCGAGGAAGACCTGAGCAGCACAGTGCTGCCGGCGCAGTTGCACGCCTTTCGTCACAAGCTGCACGCGCTCACCATCCAGCCCGAACGCCTCTGCCGAATACGCGAGGAGCGCCGCCCCAACAGCCGCTACGCCAGCCTGCAACAATGCCGCCTGGAGGTTGCCCGCGCCGAGTCGCTGTTTCGTGCCGAGGGTATCCCCTACATCAACGCCACCGCGATCTCCATCGAAGAGATCGCAACCATCCTGGTGCAGCAGCGCAATCTGCATGCGCCTTGAATCTTGCCGCACTGGGGATTCGCCCTGATACAAAGTGTACAGCAGCGGCACCTCGTACGCGGCCGGGTTCTCGTCGGCGCCGCAGATTTGCTCATGGGCATCGCCGCTAATGCCATAACCACTCTTCGAAGGCGTAACTGCCTTCACCATAACCAGCCCAGGAGTCGTATTCCAAACCACCCGTCTGATTTTCACCGCGTTCGAAGGCCAATTCACCATAGAGAGTCAGGCCAGAGATTGGCGGGATCCGACGTCGAGAGCGCGCAGGTCGTAGATCTCCATACCATCTCTTGCTGCATTGATTGAATTGTCGGCATCGGGGATAGCGGCCACCATTGCGCCGAGCTTGCCGGTGGAACTTTGTTCGCCAATCAGGTACGCGACGTTCAAGCCGCCGATCCGTGTAAAGGCCTGGTGCCGGTCACCCTTGATATAGAAGGCGTCGGCACGCCAGGCACCGCCATCGTTGGCGCTCAAGACCATTGAGGCGTCACAAGCCTTGTAGGCGCGAGCCAGTAACTGCCATCGTCATGACCGAACGTACTGGCGTCGAAGTTGCAATCGTTAATCAGAAAGGCGTCGCCGATGCTGAACTCAAGCCGTCCCGCGTGGACACCATCTGTAAAGAACGCTACCCAGTATAGCCCTCAGTAAACTCAAGCGCGGCTGTTTCATTGTCCTTGACCCGGGAGACCTAAGCATGTCAGGGCCGGCTGTACTCCTCGCGAGGCCCAGCAAGCCGATTGATGGCACTATGCACGCCGAAGATAATTTGCTAGTCTCAGGGCGAGACGATGAACGCCACAGGACGGCACAAAATACGCGGAATCTCCTGTCGCCGCCAACGTGGTCGCGGTTCAGAAGGTTCGCCGCCCGGTAGCGATAGGCTTCGCGGGTCTCAGGGGCAAGCTCCGAAAAGAGAGGGGATCAAACATGTCTAGAAATCGCGAGATTCATTCGGTAATACGAGTATCCCGGGCATGGGCGGCCGTTCTGGTGGCATGCGCGATTGGTATGCCGCAGTCGGCGAAGGCTGAATATACGTTGTTAGAGAAGGGCGGCTTCAAGGCCGGGTTCGGGTTCAAGGCCAGCGCGTACGCGCTTGGTGCCTGGGACGCCAACTACGGGTTGGGCCGCATCGACTTAGTAACCGGCGAGGACACGGGCCAAACGGTCGACAGCTACGAGTTTTACTTCGAGCCCGTGCTCAATATGATCTACGACATGGGCGAAGTCGGAACCGTGTACGGCGCGGTTTCAGGGGTGGCCGAGTTCAGCGAGGGTGATGGTGATCCGATCGGGTACACGGCGGGTGACATCTCGAGGGTTGATCACGAGTACGGTTACGTCGGTTGGCGCGGAGAGACGATCGATTTCTCGGTGGGGGCTCAGGATTTCGTCGTGGGGGATCAGTTCCTGATCGGCGATGGTGCCCTGGACGCGGTCGACCACCTCTACTGGTCGGCGCCCCATACGGCGTTTCGCAACTCGGCCATCGTGCGCGTTAACGGCGACCCCGTACGGGCCGACCTGTTCTGGTTGAAGGCGGCGGGAAACGAGGTTAACACCGTAAATGGGCAGTTCGACTTCAGTCAGGGCGACACCGAGGTGGCAGGGCTGAACGTCGAGTACCTGCTGGGCGAGGAAGGTGCCAACGGTAAGCTCGGTGCCATGTACTTGAGCGTGTTCGATCAGAACGCCCTGAATTCAGTGGCAGTTGTGTTCTCGCAGCGCAAGGGCCGCGAGATCTTTGATATACGCGCCAATGGTGTCAAAGTCGCAGCGTTGCCCAACTTCACGTTTCATGGCGAATATGCGCAGACGTTCGGCGAAGGCGAAGGCCATTTACGGGGCATCGAGTACGACTCGTACGCGTGGTATTTGGAGGGCGAGTACAATTTCGCCACGCTACCCTGGACACCAACCTTGGCCTACCGCTACGGGTTCTGGTCCGGTGATCCAGATCTGACGGACTCCACGGACGAGACGTTCGATTCCCTGTTCTTCTACTTCGGTCGCGGCTGGGGTACATGGTACCAGGGAGAGATAAACGGCGAGTACTTGCTCTTTAACCGCAACCAGAAGGTGCACATGGTCAAGCTGACGGCCGTCCCCGCCGAGAAGTGGGCCATAGGGGGACTCTTCTTCTACCAGACCTTCGACGAGAAAAACTATCTCGGAATTCCAGGCACGGAGATCACCAGCAGGGATTGGGGACCGGAGGTCAACATCTATGCGGAGTGGTATCCAACGGAGAACGTCTATGTCGTGTTGCTGGGTGCCATGGCGTTTCCTGGCCAGGCTGCTAAGGAGATCTACGGCGACCAGGACTATTCGCTCATCGAGGCGCAAGTGCTGTTCACGTTTTAGTCGAAGCGGCCACGGACGCACCAGGCAAGGCGCGGTCTGGAACCTTACGTAAAAACAGGGGTCCGGTAGCAGTCGCCGGATCCCCGACTCAACTATTAACCGCGGCGCGAGCACCACCGCGCATCGAGGCGATTGGCGTCAATTCCACACGATACCCGTCTGCTGTTCTCGCTTATCTACCCGGGATTGCAGGTTTATCCCGATACGCGCCTCCAACTTACCGCCGTCGCTGCCGCTGCGGCAGAGCGGGCGCACTGTCAGATCGTCGCAACCTACGCCGTCGAGTTATTTCGTCCAGTCGTTCAGCCATTAACCCGTCTTTGTTATTGGGGCATGATGCTCTCGGGGGCGTTTGGAGCTGGTTCGAGTTGCCAGTTCGCGAAATTGCTAGCACCCACCAAGCGAGTGGTATGAGGAGGGCCCTTCCACGGGGATTAAACCGGTGGAGTTGCCGCAACTGTGTCGTAAGAGCTGGCCCCGGTGATTAAGGCAGTAGGATAAGTGGATTCTCTGCTCTACTGTAGGCGAGAGATCTCGCCCGGAGAAGGAGAAAAGAGCATGAGACGTCCCCGTCGTAATCATTCAGCGGCGTTC
>JBQTIC010000035.1:0-32010 GCA_052388435.1 Chromatiales bacterium
ATTAGGGAAGCTCTGAATAAGTCCGTCCTGGACTTCTCAGAGCACGCAAGCAAAAAGCGTGGTTTTTGCTTTGCTTCATCTTCAACGGCTTGCCGCCTTCGAAGATGGCGGCACATCCCTGTGCCGCAGGAACCTCTGAGTTAATCAGAGGTTCCTTAGCGCGGGGCGTACGAGCCGACGCGCGCCCAGCAAAATGGTGCTCGTCTCATCCTTGCGGCTTGCCCGTCTGGTTATGAGGCGCGATTTTGTTGTTGGCCCCGTCCGAGGGACTCCCGGGTCGCGCGACGTTTTGTCGCACGCATCTCCCTGTGGCGTGCCCTTGCGTGGCCGCCTTGGGCCCCATTCTGGTTCAGCCAAAACGTTCCCGGTGAAATGGTGTATAGTGGTCAAGGTTAGAGAGGTGTAAGACATTGAATGATATGGCTCGGAATCTGATCCTGTGGGTCATCATCGCGCTGGTGCTGATGCTCGTGTTCAACAACTTCGGGCAGCGGCGCGGCAACGTCAACACCGTGGAATACTCGCAGTTCATCGCTGACGTTAAAAGCGGCCGCGTCGACCGGGTAACGATCGTTGACGGCTCCGCCATCCAGGGCAGGCTGGCCGACGGCACCGACTTTGTGACCCAAAGCCCCGAGACCAACAATTCCGCGCTCATCGGCACGCTGCTCGACAACAACGTCCGCATCGAGGCCAAGCCGCCCGCGCAGCAGAGCATCTTCACGCAGATATTCATTTCCTGGTTCCCGATCATCCTCATCATCGCCGCCTGGGTCTTCATCATGCGGCAGATGCAGGGTGGAGCCGGCGGCCGCGGCGCGCTGTCCTTTGGCAAGAGCCGTGCAAGGCTGCTCGGAGAGGATCAGGTCAAAGTCACTTTCAGCGACGTCGCCGGTGTCGATGAGGCCAAGGAGGAGGTTGCCGAGTTGGTGGAGTTTCTGCGCGACCCCGGTAAATTCCAGAAGCTCGGCGGCAAGATCCCGCGCGGCGTGCTGATGGTGGGCCCGCCCGGCACGGGCAAGACGCTGCTGGCCAAGGCCATCGCAGGGGAAGCGAAAGTGCCGTTCTTCACCATTTCCGGCTCCGACTTTGTCGAGATGTTCGTAGGCGTCGGCGCGTCGCGCGTGCGCGACATGTTCGATCAGGCCAAGAAGCACGCGCCATGCATCGTCTTTATCGATGAGATCGACGCAGTGGGCCGTCACCGTGGAGCGGGTCTCGGCGGCGGGCACGACGAGCGTGAGCAGACGCTCAACCAGTTGCTGGTCGAGATGGACGGCTTTGAGGGTAACGAGGGCGTCATCGTTATCGCTGCCACCAACCGGCCCGACGTCCTCGACCCGGCGCTGCTGCGGCCCGGCCGTTTCGACAGGCAGGTCGTGGTACCGCTGCCCGACATACGGGGCCGCGAGCAGATCCTGAAGGTGCACATGCGCAAGGTGCCGGTGGCCGACGATGTCAAGGCGTCCATCATCGCGCGCGGCACGCCGGGTTTTTCCGGCGCGGATCTGGCCAACATCGTCAACGAGGCCGCGCTGTTTGCGGCGCGCGCCAACAAGCGCCTGGTCGACATGGAGGACTTCGAGAAGGCCAAGGACAAGATCATGATGGGCGTGGAGCGCAAGTCCATGGTCATGAGCGAGGAGGAAAAGCGCATGACCGCGTACCACGAGGCGGGCCACACGATCGTGGGCCGGCTGGTGCCCGAGCATGACCCCGTCTACAAGGTCACCATCATCCCGCGCGGCCGTGCCCTGGGCGTCACGATGTTCCTGCCGGAGGAGGACCGTTACAGCACCAGCCGCCGGCGCCTGGAGAGCCGGATTGCCGCGCTCTTTGGCGGCCGCATCGCCGAGGAGATCATCTTCGGGTCGGAATCTGTCACGACCGGCGCGGCGAACGACATCGAGCGAGCGACCGAGCTCGCGCGCAACATGGTGACGAAGTGGGGGTTGTCGGATCGGCTAGGGCCGCTGACCTACAGTGAGGACGAAGGTGAGGTTTTCCTTGGCCACTCGGTCACCAAGCACAAGCAGGTCTCTGATGATACGGCGCACGCTATCGATCAGGAGGTGCGCGGTGTCATCGATCGCAACTACCAGCGCGCCAAGGACATCCTGCTGGAGAATCTCCAGAAGCTGCACATCATGGCCAAGGCGTTGATGAAGTACGAGACTCTCGATACCGAACAGATAGACGCCATCATGGCCGGCCGTGAACCGCGTCCGCCTCAAGGTTGGATTGATGATGATCGGCGGCCGCCGAAGAGTAGTGCCCCGGAGGTGACGCCGCCGCCGGGCACCATGCCGCAGCCGCCGAAGGACACCCCGATCGGCGGTCCGGCGAGTTCCCATCAAAGATAAGCGGGCGCGCCGCGTCTCGCGGTCTCAAGCCTGCAGGTTTTCAAGCCGATAGAGGAGGGCCCCGGTCAGCAGACCGGGGGTGTGTTGGCCTCAAGTCCGGGAACATGAGGAACCCGTATGAGTACGTCCCGCCGCTATTTCGGA
The DNA here is from genome assembly GCA_052388435.1 of Chromatiales bacterium. Classification (GTDB taxonomy): domain Bacteria; phylum Pseudomonadota; class Gammaproteobacteria; order JAJPIJ01; family JAJPIJ01; genus JBQTIC01. Next base: position 2,508 of record JBQTIC010000035.1, read on the forward strand.
ACCGATGGAATTCGTGGCCAGGTCGGGGAATACCCGATCACACCTGACTTTGTGATGAAACTGGGCTGGGCGGCCGGTCGCGTGCTGGCGAATGGCCAGTCCGCCGGCAGGGTAGTGATCGGCAAGGACACACGCATCTCCGGTTACATGTTTGAGTCGGCGCTGGAGGCCGGCCTCTCCGCAGCGGGGATGGACGTCTACCTGCTCGGTCCGATGGCAACACCGGGCATCGCCTACCTCACCCGTACGCTGCACGCGGTCGCCGGTATTGTCATCAGTGCCTCGCACAATCCTTACTACGACAACGGCATCAAATTTTTTGCCGGCGATGGCATGAAACTGCCGGATGACGTCGAGGCCGCCATCGAGCAGGAACTCGACAAGCCCATGCAGGTGGTCGAGTCACGCAATCTCGGCAAGGCTTACCGCGTCGAAGATGCACGCGGCCGTTACATCGAGTTCTGCAAGCGTTCCGTTCCCTACGCCACCAATCTTGCGGGGCTCAAGCTGGTGGTGGACTGCGCCAACGGCGCAACCTACCAGATCGCTCCGAGCGTGTTCGAGGAGTTGGGGGCCGAGGTCATCACCATCGGCGCCGAGCCGGATGGTCTGAACATCAACGGCGCGACCGGCGCAACCAGCCCGCGCACGCTGCAGGAGCAGGTGCTGGCGCACGAAGCGCACGCCGGGGTGGCCCTCGACGGCGACGGCGATCGACTGATCATGGTCGACCAGAAGGGCGAGATCGTCGATGGCGACGAACTCCTCTTCATCATCGCGCGCGAGCGCATGCGCAAGAACATGCTCAAGGGCGCCGTGGTGGGCACGTTGATGAGCAACCTCGGGCTCGAACACGCGATCCGCACGCTTGGGCTGGATTTCAAGCGCGCCAAGGTCGGCGATCGGTATATCCTGGAGATGCTGAAGGAAAACGGGTGGAGTCTGGGCGGGGAGACCTCCGGTCATATCGTCTGTCTGGACGTGACCACGACCGGTGACGGCATCATCTCTGCGCTCCACGTCCTGGAGTCAATGGCGTGCAACGGCACGCCGCTGAACACTCTTAAAGCCGGCATGACAAAGTACCCGCAGCACCTGGTGAATGTCCGCCTCGAGAAGAACGGTGTCGACGTACTGGGTTTGCCGTCCGTGAAAGAGGCTGTCCGCGCGGTGGAGAGCGAACTTGGGCAGACGGGTCGCGTGCTGCTGCGTCCCTCAGGCACCGAGCCGCTGGTGCGCGTAATGGTCGAAGGCCGGGACGCCGCACAGGTGAAGGCGCTCGCGCAGCAGATCGCCGACGCTGTCGCCGCCGCCATCAAGCGGGCGGCATAGGCGGGTCTACGAAGCGTTTCTTTTACACTTCTCGCAGCAGTTCATTGATGCCGACCTTGGCGCGGGTCCTGGCATCGACCTGTTTGACGATCACCGCGCAGTAGAGGCTGTAGCTGCCGTCCTTTGCCGGCAGGTTGCCGGAGACGACAACGGAGCCGGGCGGAATATAGCCGTAGGTGATCTCGCCGGTCCCGCGATTGAAGATCTTTGTACTGCTCCCAATGTAGACGCCCATGGAGATGACCGCGCCCTCGCCGACGATAACGCCCTCGACGACCTCTGAACGCGCGCCGATGAAACAATTGTCCTCGATAATAGTCGGCGCAGCCTGTACGGGTTCGAGCACGCCGCCTATGCCCACGCCACCGGAAAGGTGCACGTTCTTTCCGATCTGGGCGCATGACCCAACGGTCGCCCACGTATCGACCATCGTGCCGCTGTCGACGTAGGCACCGATGTTGACGAAGGACGGCATGAGCACCACACCCGGTGCGATGTAACTGCCGCGCCTGGCTACGGCGGTGGGAACGACCCGCACACCCCCAGCGGCAAATTTCCTGGCGCCGTAGCCCTCATATTTCGTCGGCACCTTGTCATAGTAATTCGTACATCCCCCCTTCATCACGCGGTTGTCCTGGATGCGGAAAGAGAGTAGCACGGCCTTCTTGAGCCACTGGTTCACGACCCACCTGCCATCCTTCTTCTCTGCAACGCGCATCTCGCCTCTGTCCAGCGCATCAAGGCAGCGCGCGACGGCATCTTTGAGCTTCTTGGGCGCCTTAGACGGTGTTATGTCGGAGCGTCGTTCAAAGGTATCCTCGATGATCTGCTGTAGCGGGGACATCGCGTGTTCCTCATTCATGTTGCTACTGTAGGGATTCGACATAAACGCGGATCCGGTGTGCCGCCTCAACGCACTGCGCAAGGGGCGGTACGAGCGCAATGCGCACGCGTTGGGCGCCCGGGTTCGTGCCGTGAGCGTCGCGCGCGAGGTAGCTGCCCGGAAGAACCGTGACGTTCTCGCGGGCGAGCAGCCCGCGCGTGAACTCGGTGTCGTCGATGGCTACTCGCGGCCAGAGGTAGAAGCCGGCCGCGGGCCGCTGCACATCGAGCACGGGCTCGAGGATGGGGAGTACGGCATCGAACTTCTGCCGGTACAGGCGCCGATTCTCGCGAACATGCTCCTCGTCCTGCCATGCAGCGGCGCTGGCCGCCTGCGCGTAGAACGGCATCGCGCAGCCGTGATAGGTGCGGTAAAGCAGGAACTGTCTGATTATTCCCGGGTCGCCGGCCACGAAGCCCGATCGCATGCCAGGGGTGCTCGATCGCTTGGACAGACTGTGGAAGACGATGCAGCGGCGATAGTCGCTGCGCCCATGCTGGGCCGCAGCACCTAACAGACCCGTGGGAGGGTGAGCCTCGTCCAGATAAATCTCCGAGTAGCATTCATCGGCGGCGATGATGAAATCGTACCGGTCAGCCAAGGCGAACAGCTTCGCATAGGTATCTTCCGCCAGGACATTGCCAGTCGGATTGCCGGGCGAGCACACATAGAGGAGCTGGCAGCGCTGCCAGACATGATCCGACACCTGCTGGAAATCGGGTTCGAAGCCGTTGCCGGGGAGGCAATTGATGAACCACGGTGTGGCGCCGGCGAGCAAGGCCGCCCCCTCATAAATCTGGTAGAACGGATTCGGCATGACCACAAGAGGATCGGTACGCACACGACTGATAACGCACTGCGCGATCGCAAACAACGCCTCGCGCGTGCCGTTCACCGGGAGCACATGCACATCCGGAAGTAAGCTGTTCGCCGGCAGGTGGAAGCGCGCCAGCAGCCAGTTGACGATCGCCCGGCGCAACTCCTCGGAGCCGCGGGTGGTGGGGTATCGGGCCATCTCCGGCAGATGCTGCGCGAGCGTGTCCACGATGAAACGCGGCGTCTCGTGCCGCGGTTCGCCGATGGAGAGGTCGATGGGTGCGCGGGCAGCCGCCGACCGCACGCCGGCACGCAGTCGCGCGAGCTTTTCGAAGGGATACGGCTGCAACCGCGCCAGCGATTCGTGCATGCGTGCGTGCGGAATGGGCGCCCGGGCAAAGAGCCGCGTAGTATAGGCGATGCCGCAAGGCCGCTCCATGATGCAAGCCCATAGACTCGGAGTAATGAGCCAGCGGCAGTTTTGTGCTCGGCGTATCGGCACGCGTAAGAAGCGTGCTCCCTGCCGGCAACGTCCGTCCGTGGACGTTGGCAGCGCGAGGGCGGAACGTCCCGGATCCAGACCCCTCATTGAGTGCGCGGCCACCTGCGCCACGCGCCCACGTCCGTGTCGTCCGGAATCTGGCCACCCCAGTGGCGCGGCTGCACCCGAGGCGGTGCCTCTCCGAAGCACACGCGGCTTCCCGACTACCTGATCATCGGCATGAACACACAGGTCTTTAACGCCGCGGGCGGGGCCGCGGTCACTCCCGGGGCACGCCGATCTTGTCACGGGGCGGGCGTTAATGCTTGAATTTTCACCCTTTGCACGCAGTCGGGGCCGCACCATGGCAGCGCAGAGCATGTTGGTTTTGCCGGGCGACGGGATCGGCCCGGTCATCGTCAGGCAGGCGATCAAGGTCATCGACCGCCTCCGCGATCGTCACGGGCTCAAGCTCGATCACGAACAGGCGCTCATCGGCGGTGCCGCCATCGACGCCATCGGAAATCCGTTGCCTGATGAAACGCTGCGCAAGGCGAGGGAGGTCGACGTCGTATTGCTCGGCGCCGTCGGAGGACCGAAGTGGGAGTCGCTAGAAATCGCCGCGCGCCCGGAAAAGGGCCTTCTCAAGATGCGCGCGGCCTTAAGTCTGTTCGCCAATCTGCGCCCGGCCATTCTCTACCCGCAATTGGTCTCCGCCTCGACGTTGAAAGCGGAGGTGGTCGCTGGCCTCGACGTCCTCATCGTGCGCGAACTTACCGGCGGCATCTATTTCGGCGAGCCCCGCGGCGTGCGCCGGTTGCCCACCGGCGAGCGCGAGGGCTTCAACACCGAGGTCTATCGTGAGGGTGAGATCCGCCGCATTGCCCGTGTGGCTTTCGAGCTGGCGCTGAAACGCCATGGACGCCTGTGCTCGGTCGACAAGGCCAATGTGCTGGAGGCCACCGAGCTCTGGCGCAATGTCGTTGAGGAGGTGGCGCGGGATTATCCGCAGGTGCAGCTCAGCCACATGTACGTGGACAACTGCGCAATGCAACTCGTGCGCCGCCCGAAACAGTTCGATGTCATCGTCACCACCAACATGTTTGGCGATATACTATCCGACTTGGCCTCGATGCTTACCGGCTCCATAGGCATGCTGCCCTCGGCGTCGCTCGATGAAGGCGGCAAGGGGATGTACGAGCCCATACACGGCTCGGCCCCGGATATTGCAGATCAAGACATCGCCAATCCGATCGCGACCGTACTGTCCGTGGCCATGGCCTTGCGCTACTCGCTGCAGGCGCCGGAGTTGGCCGATCGCGTCGAAGGTGCCGTGAGTCGGGTCCTTGACCAGGGGTTGCGCACGCCGGACATCCTGTCGGAGGGCATGACCCGCGTCGGCACGGAGGAGATGGGCGATGCCATTGTGGCGGCACTCTGAGCGCTCTCCGGTAAGTCGTTGCAACCCTGGTTCTCCGAATTTCTGTCAATGACGATGATCCCTTGAAGATCCGCTTATGAGTCGCCATTTTGATGTTGCCGTCGTCGGCGCCACCGGCACCGTGGGTGAATGCATGCTGCAGATCCTGGCGGAGCGCAAATTCCCCGCGAACAGGGTTCATGCGCTGGCGAGCAGCCGCTCGGCCGGCCGGCAGGTGGATTTCAACGGCGCGTCTCTGACCGTGCAGGCCTTGGAGGACTTCGATTTCGCGGGCGTGCAGATCGGCCTGTTCTCTCCGGGCGCCCCCGTGTCCGCGATCTATGCGCCGGGGGCGGTCCAGGCCGGCTGCGTGGTGGTCGACAACACCTCGCAGTTCCGCTACGAGAAGGACATTCCGCTGGTGGTCCCGGAGGTGAATCCGCACGCCATCGCTCAGTATAAGAACCGTGGCATCATCGCCAATCCCAACTGCTCCACCATCCAGATGGTCGTGGCGTTGAAACCGATCCACGATGCGGTGGGTATCGAGCGCATCAATGTGGCGACTTACCAGTCGGTGTCCGGCACGGGGAAAGAGGCGATCGAGGAGCTGGCCGCGCAGAGCGCGGCCCTACTCAGCGGCAAGCCTGCCGAGCGCAAGGTCTATCCCAAGCAGATCGCCTTCAACTGCCTGCCGCACATCGACGTCTTCCAGGAGAACGGCTATACCAAGGAGGAGATGAAGATGGTGTGGGAGACGCGCAAGATCATGGAGGACGAGTCCATACTGGTGAACCCGACCACGGTGCGTGTGCCGGTCTTCTATGGTCATTCGGAGGCGGTGCACATCGAGACCCGCAGCAAGCTGACGGTCGCGGAGGCACGCAAGTTGCTTGAGCGCGCTCCCGGGGTTGTCGTCCTCGATGAGCACAAGGACGGCGGTTACCCGACGGCGGTGACTGATGCGACCGGCCGCGACCCGGTGTACATCGGACGCCTGCGCGAGGATATTTCCCACCCCCGTGGACTCAACATGTGGGTTGTTTCCGACAATATCCGCAAGGGGGCGGCCCTGAACAGTATCCAAATCGCCGAAATTTTGGTAAAAGACTATTTGTGAGCTACAGTTAAGTGTCAATTGTAAAGTCCATTCGCAGGTTTTCGGGCAGACCCACTGGCGAGCCGGATGCGGGGGCTGCGAGCGAGGAAAAACCGCGAGCACTTTGACTCAACTGATCGGGTAAGGTACGGCAAATGAGACGGCTATTGCTCCTCGGTCTGGCGGCGCTGATGGCCACGCCCGTCGGCGTCCATGCGTTGAGCCTGGGCAACCTGGAATTGCGGTCATCGCTACGTCAGCCGCTCAATGCCCGCATTCCCATTTTGAGCGCGACCGGCGATGAGATTGATACCCTGAACGTCCGTGTTGCAAGCCCCGAACATTTCGAGCGCGCAGGCGTCAGCTATGCGGCAATCCTGACGGAGTTTCGCTTCGACGTTCAAGAGACCCATAAGGGCCCCGATTACATCGTCATCACTACGCGTGATTCCATCGGCGAGCCGTTTCTGAATTTTCTCATTGAAGTTAACTGGTCCAAAGGTCGCCTGATACGCGAGTACACAGCACTGCTGGACCCACCGCTCTACGACCCTAATCGGCGCATCGCATGGAGCGCCGCACAGGTCAAGCGGGCGCCGCCGCCTGCCGCCGTGCCATCATCGCAGCCGTCAGTTGCTGAGGCCCCGAGCCGTGCTGCGCCGGGGCCCCGCTCCCCGACGGGCGAGGCTTGGCGCTCGATCGATCACGAGGTGTACCACTATGGCGGCGCGCGCACAGCGCAAACCGCCGACAGGACCTACCCGACGCTGTGGTCCGCGGCCAAGGCCATGCGTCCGAACTCCTCCGTCACCATGCAACAGATGCTGATCGCCCTCCTGCGCACGAACCCGGAGGCATTCATTCGCGCCAATATCAACTTGTTGAAGAAGGGCTACGTGCTGAAGATGCCCGATCAGGGCACGCTTGCATCCGTCTCGCGAGAGGAGGCGCTGGCTGAAGTCAAGCAACACCATGCGCTCTGGCAGGAGTACCGCCAGCGCAGTGCCGTGGCCGCGCCGACTCAGCCCGCCGGCGCGGTCGTCACCGTAACGGCGGCTCCCGCTACCGGCGGTGGTATAGCGGAGGCGGAGGAAGCCACCAGCGAAGACAAGCTCAAGCTGTTAAGCGCCAAGGACGGCAGCGGCGCCGGGGCCGTAGGCGGCGCTTCCGGCAAAGGCAGCACCGAAGAACTGGCGCTCACCAAGGAGACGCTTGTATCCAGGGAACGCGAGAACGAGGAGCTGCGTGCACAGCTTGTTGAGTCTGAGGAGATCATCGAGAAGTTGAAGAGCCGCGTCGCTTTACAGGACAACCAGTTGGCAGATCTCCAGCGCAAGCTGGCCGAGGCCACGGGCGCCGCGGCGGCCAGTGCGTCGGCTGCTCCTGCGCCGACCTTCACCGCTGGCGCCGCTGAGAGCGGGCGTTCGCTGGACCAGGAGGTGTACCAACTGGCCGATGCCCCACGCGCACCGGCCGCCGCGGCGCCCGTGGCGCTAGGGCCGATCACCGCCGAGAGCTGGCGTTCGCTGGACCAGCAGGTAGATACACCTACCGGCATGCCGCCGTCACCCCGGGAACCCGACAGCGACGCGGCCGTCGCTGCGATCGAGCCGCCGGCAAGCCCTCCCGCGCCATCCGGGACTGGCATTGAGCCACCAAGCTCTGCGGAAAGTCCGCCGACGGCGCCGGTAAGCGATACTCCGCCGGACACCCCTGCGCCAACGGCCGCCAAAGCGGCGCCCGAGCAAGCGCCTGCGGCCGCCGCCGAGGCGGAACCAGCGCCCACGGAAGCGGTGTCGCCGGAGGAACGGAAAGGTCTCATCCACGGACTGAATGAGTGGGCCGGGACTTTGCTCCCGAGGGGGCTGCTCGCGGCCGTCCCGGGCGGCGTACTCACACTGCTGGGGGCACTGGCAGCAGTGATGGCGGGGATCGTTGCGCTCATCGCCCGGCGGGGCGCGGAGCCCGCTCCGCCGTCGATTCCCACAGTCGCGGATATGCAGGAGAGCGCTGCTGCAGAGATTACCGCTCGTGACCGCATGATTATTGCTGAGGCCGACTTGGAGGAGCCGTCGTTCGGGGCCGGCGAGCTGTTCGCGCCGCAGGACACGACGCAGATCATCAACCCGCCGCCGGTCGCCAAGGCTGCGCCGGGCGAGCCCGCGGAGGATCCTCTCGCCGAGGTGAACGTCTACCTGGCTTATGAGCGCTTTGACGAGGCCGAACGCCTAATCAAGGAGGCCATCGTCAACTACCCGAACGAACACAAGTACAAGCTGCGCCTGCTTGAGGTTCACTACTCCTCGAACAACAAAACGGCCTACGAGGCAGCGGCTCGCCGCCTGCATGGCGCCGTCGGAGGTACGGGCCTGTTGTGGGAGAGCGCCGTGGCGATGTGGCGCGAGATGTCTCCGAACCGGGAGCTGTTTGCGGCCGGCCTGCCACTGGAGCCGGTCTCCGAAGCGCCGTCCCGACAGTTTGTGGATATTACGGCCATCGATGAGAAGATGAGCCGCACCGTTACCTCGGCGCAGGAGAGCGCGGCGGCAATCGTGGACCTTGCACCCACCGAAGCGCAGGCGGAACGCGACAACGTACTGGACTTTGATCTTGGCGCCAGCGAGAAATCCGCACTGGATCTTCTGGACATCACTGCGCCCGCCGAAGGGGACAGGGCGGCGGAGGCGGACGGGATCCTCGACATCTCCGCCGACCGCGGCGGTCCAATCGACAACCTGCTGGACATGTCCGTACCTTCTGCGATCGAGGGGGCAAGCCCGGCAGTCAATGAATTGCTGAGTCTGACCAAGAGCGGGGCGGTCCAGACCGCGGATTCGGCAATGGCAACACTCGCCGAACCCGAGGGCGCCATTACGGGCACGGATTTCGACGTGACGGGTGGCGAGCCGGACCTACTAAAGGCCGAATCGGCCGCGGAAACGCTGGTCGAGTTTGACCTGAGCGGGGGAGAAGGCGAGGCCGGACCGTTCGGCCCCACCAACGTGGTCGATTTCCCGGTCCGCCAGGAGGCGCAGCAGGAACCAACGCCGCCGGAGGCATTGACGACCATGGTGGACATCGCGCCGTCCTCGGCGGAGTCACCCCCGCTGGAGTTCGATATCGGCAGCCTTGATCTCTCCGCAGACGCCTCGCAACCGCCAGTGCCCGAGGTCTTCGATGTCGACCCAATGAACCTTGATGCCGACACGGTGCGGCTGTTCGAAAATGACCTCGCCGCTTCCCGGGAGGCGGTGACTGCGCATGGCCTGGCGGTTGTCGACAGCGGCGCGGCGGCTACCGCCGATGATCTCGACCTCACCGCCGACCTCTTTGACCTGGAGGCCGGTGCGGGCGCTGCACGCAAAGAGTCGACCCTGGATGAGCTGCCCGCGGACAGTGACAATCTCACCCTCGATGACATCACCAGGTCGCTTGAGGAGACGGTCGGCATGAAGGACGAGGCCGACATTGATACGGTGGATCTCACCCTTGATGCGGGTGTCATAACGGAGATGGACGCCGCTGGCGGTTTGTTCCGGGACGATCTCAAGCCCGCCTCGGCGGCGGAAACGGTGGGCCTTACCGACTCGCCGTTTGGAGATAGTCAAGGCACGGCCGATGAACTGGACACCAAGTTGAATCTCGCCAAGGCGTACATCGAGCTCGGGGATGCCGCCGGTGCGCGCTCGATCCTCGACGAAGTCGCCAACGCTGGCAGCGAGAGGCAACGTGAAGAGGCGCAGCGGCTGCTGCGTGAGCTGACAACCTAGAGCCCCGCGTGTTCTCTGATGACGGGCAAGGGTGCGCGCTGTGCGAGCCCTTGCCCGTTCAGTTTCTGGCTGTGATATGCCTCCCTGCTGGTCATAAGTCGATCGCCATGAGAGTCGCTATTGGGCTGGAATACGACGGGCGCGGCTTCCAGGGCTGGCAATACCTTGGAGAGCAGAGGGACGTGCGCACCGTCCAGGGATGCGCGCAACAGGCGCTCTCGCGGGTTGCCGGCGAGCCAGTCAAACCTGTATGTGCCGGCCGGACAGACAGCGGTGTGCATGCCCTGGGGCAGGTCATCCATATCGATACCAACGCCCGGCGCAGCGAACGCGCGTGGGTCCTCGGCGCCAACAGCAACCTGCCGGACGATGTCAGCGTGACCTGGGCGCGGGAGGTGCCGCCGCAGTTCCATGCGCGCTATTCGGCGACCGGCCGCATCTACCGTTACGTAATCCTCAACAGTCCGGGACGCTCGGGCATGCTGTCTGGGCGCGTGACCTGGGAGCACAGGCTGATCGACGTGGCGAAGATGCAGCAGGCGGCGCCATTGCTGGTGGGTGAGCATGACTTCTCCGCGTTCCGCGCCGCGGAGTGTCAGTCAATGAGCGCGGTGCGTGAGGTGAAGCGGCTGGACGTATGGCGCGAGGGCGACCTGGTCGTCGTTGAGATCGAGGCCAATGCATTCCTGCAGCGCATGGTGCGCAACATCGCTGGCGTGCTCATGGCGATCGGCGCAGGTAAGGCGTCGGTGCACTGGGCGCGCGAAGTGCTGGAGAGCCGCGATCGCCGCCAGGGGGGTGTCACGGCGCCAGCCGATGGACTGTATCTTGTGCGCGTCATGTACCCCGAATCCTTCGAGTTGCCGCCACCACCGCGGTACGCCATGCTCTCACGGCAATCAGCAGTTGATCGCAGTCGTCTGCCGCTGGAGAACCCGGAATGAAGTCTCGGATTTCACACGCGCCGCGATCCCGAACTCAAGGCCAGCGTGCCCCCGCCAATGCAGGCGAGGGAGATCCGTCGCCGCTCGAACTTCCATTTCGTATCAACGAAAGGCATCGTTCCCGGCGCCCTCGAGCAGTGACATGACAGACCGGTCCGCAGCGATCGGGACAAGGCTAGCCCGCATATGTCAAGAGTCCGTGTGAAGTTCTGCGGTATCACGCGCGCGCAGGACGCCATCGCGGCGGCGCAGCTCGGTGTGGATGCGATCGGTCTGGTTTTCCATCCCGCGAGTCCACGCGCAGTGAGCAGCGAGCAGGCGCGCGCTGTGACTTCGGTTCTGCCGCCCTTCGTGGCCAAGGTCGGGCTATTCGTCAATGCCGAGCGCCGGGCGATCACGCGCACGCTCGCGGAAGTCTGTGTCGATGTCCTCCAGTTTCATGGCGATGAAATGCCCGAGCAGTGCCGGGGATTCGGCAAACCCTACGTGAAGGCCATTCGCATGCATCCCGGTGTAAACCTGGCGCAGATCGCGGGCCTGTATCAGGACGCCGCGGCACTGCTGCTGGATGCCTACGAGGAGGGCCTCTATGGTGGCACCGGCACCGCTTTTGACTGGGCGTTAGCGGCCCAAAGCATCGGTAAACCGCTTGTCTTGGCAGGCGGCCTTACACCTGCTAATGTCGGAGCCGCTATCGCCCAGGTGCACCCTTACGCTGTGGATGTAAGCGGGGGAATCGAGGCGACCAAGGGTGTCAAAGACCCTGCGAAAATGCAGGCGTTCATGCAAGAGGTGCAACGTGGGAGCAGTTCCACAGGCGGCAGACCAGGCGCGTCCGGTTCACCCTGACACGAGTGACGAATCCACCGGACTGCCCGACGCGCGCGGGCACTTCGGCGTCTACGGCGGTCGTTTCGTCGCCGAGACCTTGATGCAGCCGCTGCTCGAATTGACGGCAGCCTACCAGCGCTACCTCAAGGACCCTGAGTTTATTCGCGAGCTCGACGAGGATCTGCGGCACTACGTGGGCAGGCCCTCGCCGCTCTACTACGCCAAGCGCTGGAGCAGGCGTCTGGGTGGTGCGCACATCTTCCTGAAGCGCGAGGATCTCAATCACACCGGTGCGCACAAGATCAACAACACCGTCGGCCAGGCACTGCTCGCCCGCCGCATGGGCAAGACGCGCATCATCGCGGAGACGGGCGCGGGCCAGCACGGCGTGGCGACGGCCACCGTGGCGGCGCGGCTCGGGCTCGAATGCGTCGTGTACATGGGGACGCAGGATATCAAGCGCCAGGCGTTGAATGTTTACCGGATGAAGCTCCTCGGTGCGACGGTCGTGCCGGTGGAGTCCGGTTCGAAGACGCTCAAAGACGCGCTCAATGAAGCCATGCGCGACTGGGTCACCAACGTCGACAACACTTTCTACATTATCGGCACGGTCGCGGGCCCGCATCCTTACCCGGCGATGGTGCGCGATTTTCAGGCGGTCATCGGACGTGAAGTGAAGGCACAGTGTGTGGAGCAGCGCGGCCGCCTCCCCGATGCCCTTATTGCGTGCGTGGGCGGCGGCTCCAATGCCATGGGCCTCTTCTACCCGTTCATCAACGACAACGCTGTGAAGATGTATGGCGTGGAAGCGGCCGGCGATGGCATCGCCACCGGACGACACGCGGCATCACTGTGCGCCGGCAGGCCAGGTGTCCTGCACGGGAACCGCACTTATCTGATCGAAGATGCGGACGGGCAGATCATCGAGACGCACTCGATCTCGGCTGGGCTCGACTATCCCGGCGTTGGTCCCGAGCACGCGTGGTTAAAGGACGGTGGTCGCGCCGAGTACGTGGCGATCACCGACGATGAGGCGCTGGCGGGGTTCCATGACCTTACTCGCACCGAGGGCATTATGCCGGCGCTTGAGTCCAGTCACGCCGTCGCTTATGCGAACAAGCTCGCGCCGACCCTGGGCACGGATGTGATCATCGTGGTGAACCTTTCGGGACGCGGCGACAAGGACATCCACACCGTCGCCTCGCGCCAGGGCATCAAGTTCTGATCCAGGTGAGAGTGTCGGCGCGCTCATGAGCCGTATCCCGGGCTGTTTCGAAGCGCTGCGCCGCGTGCAGCGCAAGGCGCTCATTCCGTTCATTACCGCCGGCGATCCGCACCCGCGCGCCACCGTGCCGCTGATGCACACCCTCGTGGAGGCGGGCGCCGACATCATCGAGCTGGGTGTGCCATTCTCGGATCCCATGGCGGATGGACCCATCATCCAGCGCTCCAGCGAACGCGCGCTGAAGCACTGCGTAAGCCTTCGCACAGTGCTCGCCATGGTGGCGGAGTTCCGCCTTACCGACGCCACCACTCCGGTGGTGCTGATGGGCTACCTCAACCCGGTTGAAGTCATGGGCTACGGGCAGTTTGCCGAAGCCGCCGCGTCGGCTGGTGTGGATGGGGTACTGACCGTCGACTTGCCCCCTGAAGAGGCCGACGAGTTCACCAGTGTGCTGTGTGCGCGGCAGATCGATGCGGTATTTCTGTTCGCGCCGACGACGAATGACGACCGCGCGGCGCGAATCTGCAGCGCTGCCGGCGGGTTCATTTACTACGTCTCACTGAAGGGCGTGACGGGGGCCAACACGCTCAACATCGGCGATGTGGCCGCGCGCTTGCAGAGGATTCGCCGTCACACCAGCCTGCCCATCGGCGTGGGCTTCGGCGTGAAGGACGCGGTCGCCGCGGCACAGGTCGCCAGCATTGCCGACGCGGTGGTCGTGGGCAGCGCGCTGGTCGCGACGATGGAGAACAGCGGTCAGGACATCACCGGCCTGAGCAACAGCGCGCGTCGGTTCCTCTCCGATCTGCGCACGGCCATGGACGCCGTTCCCGGTAATTCGTGATTCATGATCGGAAACCGTTAAGACGTCACGAATCACGGGTCAGGAATTACTGGGAATCATCCTGCATGAACTGTTGAATAATGAACTGGTTTAAAAAGCTGCTGCCATCGCGGATCCGCACCGAAAGCACCAGCAAGCGTGTCGTGCCGGAGGGAGTGTGGACCAGTTGTCCTGCCTGCAAGGCGATGCTCTATCGCGCCGAACTCGAACGCAACATCTATGTGTGCCCGAAATGTACGCATCACATGCGCATCGATGCGCGCAGGCGCCTGGACAGGTTTCTCGACCTGGAACCCCGTCTGGAAATCGGCGCGGAGGTGATGCCCGTCGATTTCCTGAAGTTCCGCGACAGCAAGCGCTACCGGGACCGGCTCGCACAGGCGCAGAAGGACACTGCCGAGACGGACGCTCTGGTGGCGATCAGGGGAGCCGTCAAGTCCATCCCTGTTGTTGCCTGCGCCTTCGAATTCGACTTCATGGGCGGCTCGATGGGTTCGGTCGTGGGCGAGCGCTTTGTGCGCGCCGCCAACGTGAGCGTGCAGGAGCGCATCCCTCTGGTGAGCTTTGCGGCCAGCGGTGGCGCGCGCATGCAGGAGGCGCTGGTGTCGCTCATGCAGATGGGCAAGACCGCGGCGGTGCTGCGACGACTGGGCGCGAGCGGCACCCCGTTTATCTCGGTACTGACCGATCCGACCATGGGCGGCGTCTCCGCGAGCCTGGCGATGCTGGGGGATATCAATATCGCCGAGCCGAACGCGCTCATCGGCTTTGCCGGGCCGCGCGTCATAGAACAGACCGTCAGACAGGTGTTACCTGAAGGTTTTCAGCGCAGCGAGTTTCTGCTCCAGCATGGTGCTATCGACGCCATCATCGACCGCCGCGCGCTGCGCGAGCGGATCGCCTCCATGCTCGCCATATTGACCCAGTCCGCGAGCTAGCCCGGCCCCGCACGGACATCCTGTATCATGCCCAATCAGATTAACTGCCGCGCTGTGCAATGACCCCCGAGCTTGCACGCATTCCACAGTCCCTGCCGCCGCGTTTTCGCGCCCTCGGCGAATGGCTGTCGTGGCAGGAGTCGCTGCACGTCAGGGAGATCGAGCTTGGCCTGGATCGCTGCCGCGCGGTCGCGGAACGGATGCAGGTCCTCCAGCCCGATTACGCGACGATCAGCGTGGCCGGCACCAACGGCAAGGGTTCCAGCGTGGCGATGCTTGACGCCATACTTGGCGCTGCCTCCTACCGGGTCGGGCGTTATACCTCGCCGCACCTCATCCACTATAACGAGCGCATCCGGGTTGCCGGCGAGGTCGCCAGCGACGAGACTATCTGTGCTGCCTTCGATCGGGTCGATCGCGCCCGTGGCGATGTGTCTCTCACCTATTTCGAGTTCGGAACGCTCGCTGCGCTCGACATCTTCAGGCGCTCCGGGATCGACGTTGCCGTTCTCGAGGTAGGGATGGGGGGGCGGCTGGATGCCGTCAATCTCATCGATGCCGATGTGGCGCTGATCGCCACAATCGATATCGACCACGTCGACTGGCTCGGTCCGGATCGTGAGAGTATCGGGCGGGAGAAAGCGGGCATTTTCCGCGGCGATCGCCCCGCTGTCTGTTCCGATCCGCAGCCACCGCGCAGTGTGCTGGAATGCGCGGCGCAACTGGGCACGCGGCTCGCTGTCCTCGGTCGCGACTACGGCTATGAGGCGGGCAGGGGCGGCTGGACGTGGTGGAGCCGGTCCAGGCGCTACCAGGACCTGCCGCCGCCACGTCTGCACGGTACCTTTCAGTTCCAGAACGCGGCCGGCGTGCTGGGCGTGGTGGAAGCGCTCGAGCGCCGGTGCCCAGTCCCACGTGTGGCGATCGAGCGGGGTTTGCGCGAGGTTCGCCTCGCCGGCCGGTTCCAGGTCTTCCCGGGCCCGGTGACGTGGATACTCGACGTCGCCCACAATCCACAGTCCGCGCGAGTGCTGGCCGAGAGCCTGCGTGCGCAGCCGGCGCCGTCGGGCAAGACGCATTTCCTGGCGGGCATGCTCAGGGACAAGGACATCGCCGGCGTATTTGCGGTCTTGCAGGGACTTGCCGATCAGTGGCATCTGGTAACGCTGAGCGCGCGCCGCGGCGCGACGGCCGCGCAGCTCCACGATCAATTGAAGGCACAGGGTGTGCGTGCGCCGGTGCACCTCTACGATGAGGTGGCGGCGGCCTACGAGGCTGTCAGGGGCGAGGCGAAGGCGGGGGACCGCGTGCTCGTGTTCGGTTCCTTCCTTACCGTGGCAGGGGTGGCTGCGGAGCTCGACCGCGAGGGTCGCGGGGTAGATTAGCGGTCAGGATGGACCGGGCGCTCAGACAACGGCTGGTCGGCGCGGCGGTGCTGGTTGGTCTGGCCGTCATCTTCGTGCCTATGTTGCTCGACGATTCCGCGATTGAGGAACCCAGGATCGAGGCGACCAACATCCCGCCGCGCCCGTCGGAAGAGTTCAGCTCGAAGATCGTGCCGCTGGAACCCGTCCAGCCCGTGTCGCCCGTGGCTCCTCCACCCGCAGCGACGGGCGCAGCGCCAGAGTCGCCAGTGCAGCCGACCTCGCCTGCCAAGCCTCTCGGCCCTGCCGCCGCCGTCCCGAAGCCCCTTGATGAAAGCGAGTCCACTCCATCATCTGCGCCTGCGGTGCCCGAGGACGCTGGCGGCGAAAACGCCGCGACGCGCGTTGGCATCACGGCATGGGCGGTGCAACTAGGCAGCTTTGCCAGCGAGCAGAATGCCAAGGAGCTGGAGCAGCGGCTGCGGAAGGAAGGCTACACGGCCTTTGTCGAGAAGGTCGATGGGGATGAGGGACAAAAATTCCGCGTGCGCGTCGGCCCGGAGCTGATTCGGGCAAAGGCACAGGAGACGCGCGACAAGCTCGATAAGGATCTGAATCTGAAAGGCATCTTGGTGCGGTACCCATAGGAGTCCGTCGGACTTAAGGCGCCATGTGCGTTGCTGGCCAAAAACGTATACGGCCGCGACCCGTTGCGCGAAGCGGCGGGTGCGGAAGCGGCGGCCCATGCACCGACATCGTCACGCTTCCGGCGGCCCGACTCGGTCCCGCAACTGCCGCTACGCGAAACCGTGGGCCGGTCGATCCATCGAAAATCGCGATCGTCGCACACCGCGGCCTAAGTCCGACGGACTCCTAGCGCGGACACGCGATGCTCGCCGTCGACGTAGCCTTTCTCGTCATCATTGCCATCTCTGCGTTGTTGAGCCTGCTGCGCGGGCTGACTCGCGAGGTGTTGTCGCTCGCGGCCTGGATTGTCGCCTTCTGGGTGGCACGCACGTTCAATCCGCAGGCTGCGCAGTGGGTTGCCTCGGCGGTCAGTCTCCCCTCCGCGCAGTGGGTTGTGGGATTCGGGCTGCTCTTTCTCGCCACGCTGCTCGCGATGGGGATCATCAACTACATCGTGGGCAGGGTCATCGCCGCGACCGGTCTGTCGCCCACCGACCGCGTGCTCGGTGTCGTTTTCGGCGTGCTGCGCGGGGTGGCGGTCGTCACACTGCTGGTATTCCTGGCGAGCTTCACCCCGATAACCAAGGACCCCTGGTGGAAACAGTCCGCGGTGGTGCCAAAGGTGCTGCCAATGGCCATGTGGCTGCGCGGCAAGATCCCGCCCGAGTTTGCCCGGTATCTTCCCGAGTGAGCAGACACGCATCTTTTTGGCAGGCGCGGCGCTACAATATGCGCTGGCTTTGAGCGAGCGGCAGTTCATGTGCGGCATCGTTGGCATCGTCGGTAAGAGTCCGGTGAACCAGGCCATCTACGACGGCCTGACAGTCCTTCAACATCGCGGTCAGGACGCCGCTGGCATGGCCACTTATCACGACGGGCGGGTAGTTCTGCGCAAGTCGAGCGGTCTGGTGCGCGACGTTTTCCACACCCGCCACATGGTGAACCTCATCGGCAACATGGGCATCGGGCACGTGCGCTACCCGACCGCCGGCTGCCAGTCTCCGCAGGAGGCGCAGCCCTTCTACGTGAACTCCCCGTACGGCATCTGCCTTGCCCACAATGGCAACCTGACCAATGCCGAAGCGCTGAAGCAGGACCTCTACCGCGAAGACCTGCGCCACATAAACACTGAGTCCGATTCCGAGGTGCTGCTCAACGTATTTGCCCACGAGCTGCAGCGGCTCGGCAAGATGCGCATTGGCGCCGAGGACATCTTTACCGCCGTGCGCGCCGCGCACCGGCGCTGCCGCGGCGGCTATGCGGCGATTGCCATGATCAGCGGCGTTGGCATTGTCGGTTTCCGCGACCCGCACGGCATCCGCCCGATTGTCTTCGGTAAGCGGGAGACGGACGACGGCGCGGAGTGGATCATCGCCTCGGAGAGTGTCGCCATCGACGCTCTCGGCTTTGAGCTGGTGCGCGACATCCGCTCCGGCGAGGCGGTGTTCATCGAAAAGAAGGGCGTGTTGCACACGCGTGAGTGCGCGGAGGACGCCGGCTATTCGCCGTGCATATTCGAGTACGTGTATCTCGCGCGTCCGGATTCCATTATCGACGGCATCTCGGTGCACAAGGCGCGCATGCGCATGGGTGAGAAGCTCGCTGCCAAGATCGAGCGCCTGCGGCCGAACCACGACATCGACACGGTGATCCCGATCCCAGACACCAGCCGCACCGCGGCGCTGGAAATTGCCAATGCGCTCGGCGTTAAGTACCGCGAGGGATTTATCAAGAATCGCTACATACCGCGCACCTTCATCATGCCCGGCCAGAGCATGCGCAAGAAGTCAGTGCGCCAGAAGCTGAACGCGATAGATCTCGAATTCCACGACAAGAACGTGCTGCTCGTGGATGACTCCATCGTGCGCGGAACGACCTCCGGGCAGATCGTGGAGATGGCGCGCGAGGCGGGAGCGCGCAAGGTGTACTTCGCCTCTGCCGCGCCGCCGGTCTGCTACCCGAACGTCTACGGCATCGACATCCCCACTGCCGATGAACTCATCGCGCACGGGCGCACGGTGGAGGAGATCGGCAAGCTCATCGGCGCCGACTGGCTCATCTACCAGGATCTCGATGACCTCATCGACGCCGCCCGTCGCGGCAACCCCCGGATCGAGACATTCGACACCTCCTGCTTCGACGGCAAGTACGTCACCGGCGATGTCAGTCAGGGTTATCTGGACCGCATCGGGCAACTACGCTCCGAGGAGGCCAGATCGCGGCGGGATGCCACCGAGCTCAGCGACGATCTCACGGCTACCGCCTGAGCGCGATCGGGAAGGCGCACCCGCACCGCGAGGTGGATTGTCGTTCATTGACAGGCTGCAGGGCTTCTCTTAACCTTCCAGAGGTTGCGCCGATTTGATGTCAGCTTGCGGGCGCTGCAAGAAAAGGACCGGAGTCATTCTTCGCCCCGCCGTGGGGTTTACAAACAGCAGAAGGAAAAATGACTCCGGCCCCTTTTCCTAGCAAAATCAGCTAAAGCGATGCCAGTCCACCCGCTTCAGCTGACGCGGGTTCTTTTTGTGCCCGCGCGGTCCCGCTCAAATCCAAAATCACGGCGCATCATGAGTTCCCTCTTCCCCCGTGCGAGAGTAGTGAGTGAGAGGGGCGTCCGTATCGAGATCAGATTACCCTCTCCTCCATTCCTCTTCCTTCCGCCAGGGGCGAGGAATCATTGAGGTGGCGTCATGACCATAGAGCCCTACGACCAGTACCAGATCGACACGCTCGCAGTGCGCGCCGGGCAGGTGCGCACGCAGGAGGGCGAGCAGAGCGAACCCCTGTTCCTCACCTCGAGCTTTACCTTCTCGAGCGCCGCCCAGGCCGCGGCGCGCTTCAGGGGCGATGAACCGGGCAACATCTACTCGCGCTTCACCAATCCAACCGTGCGCACGTTCGAGCAGCGTCTGGCGGCAATGGAGCGCGGCGAACGCGGCGTGGCGACGGGCTCCGGGATGGGCGCCATCCTCACTACGTGTCTGGGATTGCTCAGAGCCGGCGATCACATCGTCTGTTCGCAGAGTGTTTTCGGCACGACCGTGAACCTGCTGCAGAATCTACTGGCAAAGTTCAATCTCCATACCACCTTCGTGCCACTCTCGGACTACCAGGCGTGGCAGTCGGCAATCCGTCCCGAAACCAGGCTGTTGTTTCTTGAGACGCCATCCAACCCGCTGACCGAGATCGCCGACATTGCGCGTCTGGCGGAGATGGCTCATGCACGCGGTTGCCTGCTGATCGTGGACAACTGCTTGCTCACTCCGGCGCTGCAGTTGCCGCTCAAGCTGGGCGCAGACATCGTGATTCATTCGGCGACCAAGTACCTGGACGGTCAGGGTCGCTGCATCGGCGGCGCCGTTGTCGGTCCGGAGAAACTGCTGGGTGAGGCGGTGTTCGGAGTCGTGCGCAACGGCGGCACCTCGATGAGCCCGTTCAACGCCTGGGTGTTCCTGAAGGGCCTGGAGACGCTCGGCCTGCGCATGCAGGCACACGGGGAGCGGGCGCTGGAACTGGCATCATGGCTGGAATCACAGCCCAAGGTAAGGCGCGTTTACTATCCAGGGCTGAAGTCACACCCACAGCATGAACTTGCCAGGCGCCAGCAGACCGGGTTTGGCGGTATCGTTGCCTTTGAAGTCGAACCCGGACGGGCCGCGGCATGGCGTGTCATCGACACGGTGCGCATTTTCTCGATCACTGCCAACCTCGGCGACACCAAGAGCACCATTACGCATCCCGCGACCACGACGCATTGGCGGTTGACGGAGGCCGAACGCGAGCGCTCTGGCATCAGCGAGGGTCTTATCCGGCTGTCTGTTGGACTGGAAAGCGTGGAGGATCTGAAGAAGGACCTGACCGCTGCGCTAGGATGAGTCGACGTTATCTCCGCCACACTCATGAAACCGTCGTTCGTGCCGCTATAACAAGGGGGTTGCGGCTTACTGGCCGTTAAGGAACCTCTGATTAAGTCAGAGGTTCCTGCGGCACAGGGATGTGCTCTGAGAAGTCCCGGATGGACTTATTCAGAGCTTCCTTAAGACACCTTTTTGGGTTGGGGAGATCACGCTTCAGTCGGCGGGCAATATAAAGCCATAACCTTTTTGTACTCCAATGCTGAATCCTCCATTTCGAACGTGGTTGATTATCGCCGCCGTCGGCTACTTCCTCTGGCACGCTTTCCTGCGCACGCCGACGAACGCCAAGGTCGCGACGGCGAACGGCGCCTACGCCATCACTGAGCTTGAACCCTACAACGAGACCGTGCGTGTATTCTCGACCGAAGAGTACAGCCTCGGACGGGAGTCCGATCTGTCGCCGATGGATATTGCGGTCGGCTGGGGAGTCATGGCCGACCCACGGATCTATAAACAGTTCCGGATCAGCCAGAGCAGCCGCTGGTATTTCTGGCAGACAGGGGAGATGCCGCTGCCGCAGCGGGAAGTGGAAACCCACAGCGCCAATATTCACCTGGTCCCGGCGACACCAGAACTCGCCGGTAAGCTCAGGCGGATCGAACGTGATGATCTGGTACGCTTGAGCGGCGCGCTCATCGAGGTCAAGGCCCCTGACGGCTGGCACTGGCGTAGCTCTCTCAGTCGTGACGATACCGGCGAAGGGGCCTGCGAAGTGCTGCTGCTAAAGCGGATAACCTGGGTTTCGGCCGCGGGTTCTGGCGGCTGAATCCTGCATGCCCGTCGGAGCGGGGTCAACGATTCTCGGCGGTTGTCGATAGCCTCGCCGCGTAAGGATGTTCCGACCCGCTGATGTTGCGTCGCGACGGACCGAAAGCGTCTGTTTTCGGTCTGATTTCCGCTTGCGCGCGCGCGATTCTACGTGGTACTTTGCATCGGGATTTTAGGGGGCCGTTTTCGCGCGTCTGGGTGATGACCAGCGTGCAGCCTGCGGTCGTACATCGCTGTCGTTTCCCACCGTGCGGCTGACGAAAATCATGATATCAGGGGGGGCGCGTTTGCGCGCCGACTCTCTAGGGGCGTTAGTGGAGGACGAATAATCATGGCTGGTCGTAATTTCCTGTTCATTCCCGGTCCTACCAACGTGCCGGATCGCATCAACCGCGCAATGCTTCTCGCCCAGGAGGACATGCGTGCGCCGGATCTGCCGAGCTTCACCAAGCCGCTGTATGAAGACATGAAGAAGGTATTCAAGACGAACACCGGGCGCATGTTCATCTTCCCCGCCTCCGGTACCGGCGGCTGGGAGGCAGCGGTCGCCAACACGCTGTCACCCGCTGACAAGGTGCTGATGTCCGGGTTCGGACATTTCAGCAACCTGTGGATCGATCTCTGCCAGCGCTTCGGTCTTAACGTGCAGGCGCTGGAAGTGGACTGGGGCGAGGGTGTGCCAGTCGAGAAATACGCCGAGATCCTCAAGGCCGACCGGAACCACGAGATCAAGGGCGTCTTTGCCACTCAGAACGAGACGGCGACCGGCGTGACCTCGGATGTTGCCGCTGTACGCAGGGCGCTGGATGACGCGAAGCACCCAGCGTTGCTGTTCGTTGATGGTGTCAGCTCCGTGGCCAGCATCGATTTCCGCATGGACGAATGGCGCGTGGATTTGTGCGTCAGCGGTTCTCAGAAGGGCTTCATGCTGCCGACGGGCCTGGGTATTGTCTGCGCCAGCGAGAAGGCACTTGAGGCGAGCAAGACGGCCAGGTTGCCGCGCTGCTTCTTCGACTTCAACGATCAGATTAAGGCCAATGACCTGGGCTTCTTCCCCTACACGCCGCCGATGATCCTGCTGCGGGGGCTCCGTGAATCGCTGAACATGATCCTGGAGGAGGGCCTCGAGAATGTCTTTGCGCGCCATCACCGATTCGCCGAGGCCACCCGCGCCGCGGTCAAGGCCTGGGGGCTGAAGCTCTGCGCCAAGGAGCCCAGGTGGCACTCCGACACCGTCACCGCCATCATGGTCCCGGAGGGATTCAACGGCACCGAGGTGGTGCGCGTCGCGTACCGCCGCTACAACCTCGGGCTCAGCATCGGGCTGGCCAAGGTCGCCGGCAAGCTGTTCCGCATCGGGCATCTGGGCGATCTGAACGAGCTGATGATCCTGGCGGCCATCAATGGCGCGGAGATGGCCATGCGCGACATCGGAATCAAGATTGAACCAGGCTCGGGCGCGGCAGCGGCGCAGGAGTATCTGCGGGCGACGGCCCGGCCGGCGGTCGAGGAGGCGCGCAAGATTTGAGAATGGCGGCATTCCAGTCAGGCCGGACGTAACAACAATTGATCTAGTGAAAATAATTGCGCGGGCTCGGGGAGGAGCCGGCGCCCCATATCGGCGAGGAGATATCCATGAGCTTCACCCAATACAAGCCTGTGCGGACCCGGCTCCAGCGCAGCGAGCTGGCCGTGCCCGGTTCCAACCCTTCCATGTTCGAGAAGGCATTGAAGTCTGAGGCGGATTATGTGTTCCTGGACTGTGAGGACGCGGTCGCGCCGGATGACAAGGAGAAGGCCCGTAAAAACATCATCCAGGCGTTGAACGATCTGGACTGGGCAGGCAACGGCAAGACCGTATCCGTGCGCATCAACGGCCTGGACACTCACTACATGTACCGCGACGTGGTGGACATCGTGGAACAGGCAGGCGAGAAGCTCGACACCGTCCTGATCCCGAAGGTAGGCACGCCCTCGGACGTGTACATGGTCGACTGCATGCTGACCCAGATCGAGGAGGCGAAGAAGATCAAGAAGCCGATCGGCATCGAGTGCCTGATCGAGATTGCGCTGGGCATGGCCAATGTCGAGGCGATCGCCCAGTCCAGCAGGCGCCTGGAGGCCTTGCACTTCGGCGTCGCCGACTTTGCCGCCTCGTGCCGCGCTCGCACCGTGGTCATCGGCGGACTTAATCCGGATTATCCCGGCGATCAGTGGCATTCGTCGCTGCAACGCATGGTCATCGCCTGCCGTGCCTACGGCATCCGCGCCATTGATGGTCCCTTCGGCGATTTCAACGACCCGGAGGGTTACACTGCTGCCGCGCGTCGCGCTGCGGCCTTAGGGTACGAGGGCAAGTGGGCCATTCATCCCTCGCAGATCGCGCTCGCCAACGACGTCATGTCGCCGCCGCCGAAGGAAGTGGAGCGCGCCAAGCGTATCCTCGTGGCCCTGGATGAAGCGGCGAAGGCGGGCAAGGGCGCCGCACAGCTCGATGGTCGCATGATCGACGCGGCTTCCGCGCGCATGGCCGAGAACGTCGTGCGCATGGCCGACGTCATCGAGTCCAAGGGCAAGAAAAATTGAATTGACAGCTACCGGAGGAGAGACACCGTGGAAATCCATGAGTATCAGGCGAAAGAGATCCTTGCGGGTTTCGGGGTCAGCGTGCTGCCCGGCGGCCTGGCCTACAGCCCCGAGCAGGCGGTCTACCGGTCGAAGGAGATCGGCGGCGACGTATGGGTGGTGAAGGCGCAGATCCATTCTGGTGCGCGCGGCAAGGCGGGCGGCATCAAGATCTGCAGGAATGACGATGAGATATGGGACGCCGCCGACGATCTGCTCGGCAAGCGGATCGTCACCCACCAGACCGGCCCCGCCGGCAAGGTGGTGCACCGTCTGTATGTCGAGGCGGGCTGCGCGATCGACCGGGAGATCTATGTCGCTTTTGTGCTGGACCGCGCCGCCGAGCGGGTGGCGGTGGTCGCCTCCGCGGAAGGCGGTATGGAGATCGAGGAGATCGCCAAGGAACGGCCGGAGTCGATTGTCCGCTGCGCCATTGAACCGGCGGTGGGGATGCAGGAGTTCCAGGCGCGCGAGATGGCCTTCGCGCTGAAGCTGCCGTCGTCGATGATCAGTCAGGCGGTGACGACCTTCATGGGTTGCTACCGCGCTTTCCGGGATCTGGATGCCACAATGGTGGAGATCAATCCGCTGGTGGTCACGAAGGACAACAAGCTCATCGCGCTCGACGCAAAGATGTCCTTCGACGAGAACGCGCTGTTCCGGCATCCCAACGTCTCCGAGCTGCGCGACAAGTCCCAGGAGGACCCCCGCGAGATGCAGGCGGCCGACCGTGGTCTCTCTTATGTCGGTCTGGACGGCAACATCGGCTGCATGATCAATGGCGCGGGTCTGGCCATGGCGTCGATGGACATGATCAAGCTCGCGGGCGGCGAACCGGCCAACTTCCTCGATATCGGTGGCGGTGCCAATCCGGAGCGTGTCGCCAAGGCCTTCCGCCTGGTGCTCTCGGATCAGAAAGTGGAGGCCTTCCTGGTGAACATCTTCGCCGGCATCAACCGCTGCGACTGGGTCGCCGAGGGCATCATCCAGGCGCTGCAGAAGGTAGAGATGAAGGTCCCGCTCGTCGTGCGCCTGTCAGGCACGAACGTGGAGGCGGGCCGCAAGCTCATCAAGGAGAGCGGGCTGCCCATCATCAGCGCCGAGACCCTCGCCGAGGCGGCAGAGAAAGTCGTCGCGGCGTGGAAGAAGCACACCGGCCGGGTGTAGAAAGATCTCCAGGAGAACTACGACATGGCTATTCTTCTTGACAAAAACTCACGCATCGTCGTCCAGGGATTCACCGGCCAGATCGGTAGCTTCCATGCCAATGACATGATCAAGTATGGAACCAACGTCGTCGGTGGCGTCACGCCGGGCAAGGGCGGCAGCACGCACCTCGATCGACCGGTGTTCAACACCGTGAAGGAAGCGGCTCAGGAAGTAGGAGCCAACGCCAGCATTATTTTTGTGCCGGCGCCATACGCGGCGGACTCGATCATGGAAGCGGCAGATGCGGGCATAAAGTTCTGCGTCTGCATCACCGATGGCATCCCGGCGCAGGACATGATCCGAGTGAAACGCTACATGCGCCGCTATCGGGCCGAAAAGAAAATGGTTTTGACCGGCCCTAACTGCGCCGGCAGCATCAGCCCGGGCAAGTGCATGATGGGCATCATGCCCGGCCACATCTACCGTGAAGGCGACGTCGGGATCGTCGGCCGCTCGGGAACCCTCGGTTACGAGGCCGCCTCGCAGATGAAGACGTTAGGGGTGGGCGTCAGCACCAGCATCGGTATCGGCGGCGATCCTATCAACGGCAGCTCATTTAAGGATCACTTCGAGCTGTTCGAACAGGATCCGGACACCAGCATGATCGTGATGATCGGCGAGATCGGCGGCGGTCAGGAGGTGGAGGCCGCGCGCTTCGCCAGGGAGAACATGAAGAAACCCATCGTCGCCTACATCGCCGGCCTCACCGCGCCGAAGGGCCGCCGCATGGGCCACGCGGGTGCGATTATCTCCGCTTATGGCGAATCGGCGGCGGAAAAGGTGGACGTTCTTAAGGAGTGCGGGGTTACCGTGGCGCCGACGCCCGCGGACATCGGCAAGACCGTGGCCGAGGTGCGCAAAAAACACGGTATTAAGTAGGGGTGTGAAGAGGGCATGAGCAAGCCGAAGGTACTGGTCACACGCGCCTGGCCGCAGGAGGTCGAGGAGGAGCTGAAGCAGCGCTACGACGCCACTCTGAACTCCACGGACACGCCGATGAACGTGGCGCAGCTTCAAGAGGCGTTGCGCCACTGCGACGCGGTGTGTCCGACGGTATCGGACAAGGTGACGGCGGAAGTGCTGAGCGCGCAACCCATGCGCTGCAAGATCCTTGGCAACTTCGGCGTGGGCTTCAACCACATCGACCTGGAGGCAGCGAAGCAGTGCGGGCTGACCGTCACCAACACGCCCGACGTGCTCACCGACTGCACGGCAGATCTGGCAATGACACTCCTGCTGATGACCGCGCGCCGCGCCGGGGAGGGGGAACGGCATGTGCGCACGAAGGCGTGGGCGGGCTGGCGTCCGACACACATGATCTCCACCAGGGTTACCGGCAAGACGCTCGGCCTCATCGGCATGGGCCGCATCGCGCGCGCCGCCGCGCACAAGGCACGCCACGGCTTCGGCATGCGCATAACGTTCTTCGATCCGTATCCGCCATCGGCCGATGCCATCAAGGACCTGCAGGCGAAACAGTGCGGCAGCATCGAGGAGGTGCTGAGGGAAGCGGACTTCGTGTCGCTGCACTGCCCCGGTGGCAAGGAGAACTTCCATCTCATCAACGCCGAGCGGCTCAGGGCCATGAAACGCGATGCCATCCTCATCAACACGGCGCGCGGCGACGTGGTCGACGAGAAGGCCCTGGTGGAAGCGCTCAGGAACGGAACCATCAAGGCTGCCGGCCTGGACGTGTACGAAAGCGAGCCGAAAGTAACGGAAGATCTGCTGACGCTCGAGAACGTCGTGCTGCTGCCGCACCTCGGCAGTGCGACGCGTGAAACCCGCGTGGCAATGGGGATGCGCGTGCTGGAGAATCTGGAACTGTTCTTTGCAGGAAGGCCGGTGCGCGACAAAGTGGTGTGACACCATCTAGCAGCAGTACCCCGGCGAGGGGTCCGGGGGACTTGTGACCGAAGCTCAGGAGCACTTCGAGTTTCTTGACTCGGCGGCGCCAGGCGAAGGTGCGATCGGCGCCGACTCCGTGGCATACGCCAAGGAGGTCATCCAACTCCTCTTCGCGTTGCTTGTTGACGTCATCCGCGTCCGGCACCCGGAACTCATCCCTGTTGTGAAGCGTGAGGCCCCCTTCCCGGAGGATAACCGGGATCTGCTGCTGCGTGCGCTCCAGGCTCACGGGATCTGGTTCCAACTGCTTAGCATTGCGGAGCAGAACGCGTCGGTGCGCAGACGGCGTCTCACCCAGACCGAACGCGGGTTCGACGCGATTGCTGGCACCTTTAGCAATGTCCTGGCTCAGGTGGCGGCGGCTGGGGTATCCGCCGGGGAAGTCCAGGAGCTCTTGCATAGGGCACGGGTGCGGCCGACGATTACCGCACATCCGACGGAGGCCAAACGCGTTACCGTACTTGAGATCCACCGCCGCATCTATTTGCTGCTGGTGCAGATGGAGTCGAGCCGCTGGACTCCGCGGGAGCGCGAGGATTTCATCGATCAACTGCGCAACGATATCGATCTGCTCTGGCTGACCGGTGAGCTGCGGTTGGAAAAGCCCACCGTCGATCAGGAAGTCGCTTGGGGACTGCACTTCTTTAATGAGTCGTTGTACGAGCGTGCGCCGGAAATGATGCGGCGACTGGAACAGGCCCTGGCGGAGGCATATCCCGAGCACAGCTTCCATATCCCGCCGTTCTTCAAATTCGGCTGCTGGATAGGCGGTGATCGCGATGGCAATCCGTTTGTCAGCAACGATGTCACCCGCCGTACGCTCAAGCAGAACCAGCTCGCGGCGTTGCGCCGTTACCGCCGGCAACTGGAGGAACTAAGCCGCAAGCTGAGCATTGCCAGCCACGCGGTGCAGGTGCCGGGTACATTTGTCCCGCTACTCGCCGACAATCTGTATCGCAGCGGTGACAGCGAGGCGATCGCGAAGCGCAATCCGGGTGAAGTGTTCCGACAGCTCACCACCTGCATCAAGAGAAAGCTCGATGCAACGCTGAGCGCGGTGGAGCGTGACACAACCATTCATACCTCCTTCGCCTACTTCAACCCCGAGCAGATGGTCGAGGACCTCAAGGCGATGGAGGAGGGGCTGATCGGCGCGCGCTGCGAGAACGTTGCCAATGCACTGGTGAAGCCGCTGCGCCGTGAAGTGGAAATCTTCGGTTTCCGAACGGTGAGCCTGGACCTGCGTCAGAACACGACGGTGACCAACCGCACGCTCGCGGCGGTGTACGAGAAGCTTGAGAATGCCAAGCCGCCGGATTTCAGCTCGTTTGAATGGAAAAAATGGATCGTCTCCGAGTTGACACGACCCATCGAGCGTTATCCGGATCTGAGCGGCCTGCCCGAGGAAGCGAGGGAGACACTGGGCACGCTGCATCTGGTGGTCGAGCCGCGCGCGCTGGTTGACAACGAAGCCTGTGGCGGCTTCGTGCTCAGCATGACCCAGAGCGCGGCCGATGTGCTGGGCGTCTACCTGCTCGCGAAGTACGTCGGGCTGTTCACTGACCAGGCGGGCGTGGACAGCTGCCGCATCATGGTGGTGCCCCTGTTCGAGACCATCGAGGATTTGCACGCCGCGCCGCAGATCATGCGCGAGCTGCTGGCGGTGCCGATCGTGCAGCGGACCGTCAAGCAATCGGGCGGCGTGCAGGAAGTGATGATCGGTTATTCCGACTCGAACAAGGATGGCGGCTATTTCACCGCCAACTGGGAACTGTCCAGGGCCCAGGAGACGCTCACGCAGGTCGGCAACGACCTAAGCATCCCGATATCGTTCTTCCACGGTCGTGGTGGCTCGGTGAGCCGCGGCGGTGCACCTACCGGGCATGCCATTGCCGCGCAGCCGGCCGGCTCAGTCCACGGCCAGATGCGCATGACCGAGCAGGGTGAAGTCGCATCGGCAAAGTTCGCCAACAAGGGCACAGCCCAGTATTCGATGGAACTGCTGGCGGCGAGCGTGTTTCAGCACTCGCTCATGTCAGGACGCGAAGAGGAACTCAAACCCCAACCGGAGTTTGACGAGGCGATGAAGACCCTGTCGGAAACCTCGCACGCGGCCTATCGGGCATTGGTCGATCAACCAGGCCTCGTCGCCTACTACGAGGCGGCGAGTCCCGTCGAGGAGCTGACACTGCTCAACATCGGTTCGCGCCCGGCCCGCCGTTTCGGCGCCAAGACGCTCGCGCAGCTCCGCGCCATCCCCTGGGTGTTCGCCTGGACGCAGAATCGCCACATGATCACCGGCTGGTACGGTGTCGGCACCGCGCTCGAACAATTCCTCAGTGGCAAAGGCAGCGCCGAGCACAAGAAATTGCTGAGACGCATGTTTACCGAATCGCGCGTGTTCCGGCTCATCATCGACGAGGTGGAGAAGACGCTGCCGCA
>JBQTIC010000036.1:0-20666 GCA_052388435.1 Chromatiales bacterium
TACACAACAGGTCGTGACCCAGTTCCGTGGTCTCCACGCCATGTCTGCAGTCGCCGGCCGTTCAGCTCCGGTTCAGAAAAAGACGAATGAAACCGTCGTCCAACCCCCGCAGCCTCCCCAGACACCAAGCAAGAAGGCCGACGACAAGTAAGACAGCGACACCGATTACCCAGGGGAATACGGGCCGCGCAGGCGGCCCGTTTCTTTTAGTACCGGTATGACTGGCGACTGCGGTCGGCCGGGAGGTCTCGTCCCCGCGGCCTACCGCTCCGAGCGCCATTCCAGCCACAGCACCAGCAGCCCGCGGCGTGGCTTGACAAAACAGCACACGCACATCGCCGATCGCGCGCTTCGCGAAGCCGCCTGCGCAGAAGCAGAATTTTCGCATGCGCAGGAACTCCTCCGCGTACCGCTGTGCGCGCTGTTCGCAGTCCACGGTCGGTAACCAGGCCAGCAGGCGCGCGATGCCGCGCCGGATGACCGGATCCCCGTTCAGTTAGATGGATGGCGGAACGCGCGACTGACATCATCTATTGGGAACATTCTTTCTGTCGGCGCCTCTTCCGATCGGCACGTGACGCCCATGGGGCACTCAGAAAGGCGGAGTTGGCGGAGAAGGGAATGCGGCTTTTCTTTTGGATTGTTGCTCCCTCGGCTCATCACTCCCTCCCGCCAAGCCCGCCATAAGGCGTCCCGGGAAGTTGTCACGTTTGCTATTACGCATGCTGCACCACGTTTGGATTCATCTCCTCCCGACGGCACAGGCATGTTCGTTTCCTGCCCAACTCCTCGGGCTCACACTGGCCGCGAGGAGCTTTGCGCCGGAAGCGAGACGCCGCCGGCGCAGTCCCGCGAGGTGGGCCGTCAATGGCTTCCCCACGGGGATTATTCCGCACATCCATGTGCTCCACCCCTTCCGGGGCCAGCGTCGCTTTGCTCCACTGTTCAAAATCGCTCCCGGCGATTTTGTCAAACCCCTCCGGGGTTCTCATCCCCGCGGGGGCCACACCGCCCTCGAGGCGCTCTATGAGAAACGCGTGTCGTCTGAATGGCGTCCCCACGGGATCCCGAGCTGACCCCGCCTATCGAATGGGAGTCCGAAACCGTCCTGCGGCCGCGCTGGCGGCGGGCGTCGTGACCCAAAATGTCCAGCAGGCGACTTACGTCTCCGGTCAGGGTAGTACCTGCAAGCGCCGGCCGTTCGCGAGGCGGAAGACGGTGAAGTCCGAGTCGATGGTGAACACCTGCCCGATCCCCGTCTGCTCGGCCGCCCATACAAGCGATGCGTCGGCCAGATCCATCGGACGGTCTGCGTACTTCTTCATTAAGTCGTGTATGCGCCCGCCAGCGTCCGCGAGTTCGATTACTTCGAACGCGCCATCACGCACGAGGGCCATAACCTCCACCGCCTTGCCGGTTGGAACGTGGTGGGTGATCTCGGTCAGGACTGGCCAGGTGGTTACGAGCTGACCCTGGAAAAACTTGAGGTGTTCGACGAATCGCTGATGATACCGGTCGCGTTTATTCATCAGCGCGACGAGGGGTCCGGTGTCAACGAGAACTCTTTGCCCTGGCACGCAGTTTGGCTTTCAGGTACCTGCTGTGATTCTCTGCCAGATCGGCCGGGCCGGAAAAACAGCCGACCAGCTTGCGCGCGGATGCGGCCTTGAAGAAGGCGCCGACAGGTCGTGTTTCTTCATTGGCCCGCTTGTCACGGGCCACGGGCGGGGAAGAAGTCGGATAGCTGGCCATCACAAGATCCCGAAGTTCATAGCGATGCGCTCATGATATCACTTGCGCTGACCGGCACGGAATGTCGGGCAAGTCGTTCGTCGCGTCGGTGTAGAGCGGATTGCCGAGATGGAAGCAGAGCGTGCTGGGCTGGTCGCCGAGCTGTCCCGGCAGTGTGCGCAAGCCGACTTGGAAAAGACGGCTGTCCAGATCAGTGAGGCGGATGTGCGAGGGGCGCTTCGCGGACTGCTGGACGATCTGCGCGACAAGGAGGGCAACGTCGCCGAGCTACGCTCGGCACTCGCCTCCCAGATCGATCGCGTGGAACTGGACCCGTTGTCGGAGCGGTGCGTTATCCACTACCGCCTGACAACCGGGGTTAACTTGGCGTCCCCACGGGGATTCGAACCCCGGTTGCCGCCGTGAAAGGGCGATGTCCTAGGCCTCTAGACGATGGGGACGGTGTCTTCCGAAAAAGCAAAAGGCTGGAGCGGCCAGCCTTAAGCAACAGGATCTTGGTGGAGCCAGCGAGGGTCGAACTCGCGACCTCTGCAATGCCATTGCAGCGCTCTCCCAACTGAGCTATGGCCCCGCAACAGGAGGGCGAATTTACGGCCACGCAACAATACTGTCAAGGCGATGCGCCGGTGGCTGTGCCGGTTGCGAGGGCGTCCGGTGCGCGCATGAATTCGATCGCACGATCCAGGCGCGCCAAAGCCCGCTCGCGGCCGATCAGGGCGACCGTCTGGTCGATCGGCGGCGACACCGTGGTCCCGGTCATGGCAACGCGCAACGGCTGTGCCAGCTTGCCGAGCTTCAGCCCGTGAGCGTCGGCAGTGGCGGCAATGGCTTCATGGATGGTAACAGTCGTCCAGTCTGTCGAAGT
Organism: Chromatiales bacterium; assembly: GCA_052388435.1. Taxonomy (GTDB): domain Bacteria; phylum Pseudomonadota; class Gammaproteobacteria; order JAJPIJ01; family JAJPIJ01; genus JBQTIC01. The sequence goes on from JBQTIC010000036.1 coordinate 2,618, forward strand.
ACTCAGCCGAATTCGCAGGACCTCCAGCGCCGGCAGCACAGCGGGGGTCAGGTGCGCGCGTGCGGCTTCCTCGTGATAACGCTCGATCTCTGAATAGAAGCACTTGCAGGCCGCGGCCATGTCGACCAGTGTCTTCGAGCGTTCGCGCAGCGCTTCGACGACATCGGCGAGCGGCGGCCCGTTTTCCGGATTCAATCCGATCCGCCGCACGTAGACCTCCAGCCGTTGCGCCACCGCCGCCGGCGGCAGCGTCTTCAGGTAATGCTGGTTCAGCCAGATGAGCTTTTGCGGATTCACCGCCGCCGCTGACTTGTTGACATCGCAGGCGTCGAATTTCGCGATCATCTCCTCGCGCGAGAAGACTTCTTCATCGCCGTACGACCATCCAAGACGCACGAGGTAGTTGAGCAGCGCCTCGGGCAATATGCCCTCTTCTTCGTATTGCATGACGCTCACCGTACCGTGTCGCTTGGATAGCTTCTTGCCGTCGGGACCGAGAATCATCGGCACATGCGCGTAGTGCGGCGGCGTCACGCCCAGCGCCCTCAGGATGTTGATCTGTCGCGGCGTGTTATTGAGGTGATCGTCGCCGCGGATGACGTGCGTAATGCGCATGTCCATGTCATCGACAACGACGGTGAAGTTGTAGGTGGGCGAACCGTCCGCACGCGCAATGATGAGATCGTCGAGCTCGCTGTTCTGGAATATGACGCGGCCGTGGATCTGGTCCTCAACCACGACCGCGCCGTCCAGCGGATTGCGAAAACGCACCACCGGCGTCACGCCGGCTGGTGGTGGACCGTTGCGATCGCGGCATCGGCCGTTGTAACGGGGCTTCTCCTTGCGCGCCATCTGCTCGGCGCGCATCGCCTCCAGCTCGTCCTTCGAGCAATAGCAGCGATATGCCTTGTTCGCATCCAACAACTGGGCGATGACCTGCCTGTAGCGGTCGAAGCGCTGTGTCTGGTAAAACGGCCCCTCATCGTAGTCAAGTCCCAGCCAGTCCATGGTTTTCAGAATAGCGTCCACGGCCTCCTGCGTCGAGCGCTCAAGATCTGTGTCTTCGACGCGCAGGATGAAGACGCCGCGATGACGGCGGGCGTAGAGCCACGAGAACAGCGCGGTGCGCGCGCCGCCAATGTGCAGATAACCGGTGGGACTGGGAGCAAAGCGAGTGCGAACGGTCATGCAAAGAGAGCGATTTTATAGGCGCGCGCCAGTATAGCAGCGGGGGCGGCACGATTGACCGGGCAGGGGCCGGTCCGTACACTTTGCGCTCTCCGTGCGCGGTTAGCTCAGCGGGAGAGCACTGTCTTCACACGGCAGGGGTCGCTGGTTCGATCCCAGCACCGCGCACCATTCCCTTCAAGATTTGTTAGCACGCCGCCTGTTGATGTCCCCTACAACGATTCGCCTTCACGTCGGAAGGCGATGTCGCCGAAGTATGCCTCGGCGTACTCACCCGTGCTGTCGGTATCCGAGGAGACCGCGATGCCTATGATCGGCGGCGCCTCGCTGCCGAATGCGCGCCGGTAGTCCTCCAGCACGTTGCGCTGCTCGTTTACCCAGCGGCCGACATCTGACGGACCGCTGCGGATCACGACCATGCGCACCCGCTCACTGTATGCGTTCGGGACGATGGCGCCGGCTGGCGCCTTGCTGTCCCAGACATAGCAGAGGGCCGCGCGCGGCAGATCCGGGCCGTAGAAGAGACGGCCGATGTGGAGCTTCACCCGCTCGCCGAACGGCAGTGTCGCCGGATCGACATCGAACGTCACGAAGATGCGCGCGGGGAAATCGTCGCCGGAGGTCGCACGGATGTCGCTGTGCTTGAGCAGATGGCTGATCTTCCATCGCCACGCGAGGATGGGATATTGCCTGGGATCGATGCGCAGTTCCTTCATCAAACCTGCGCTCGCGCGATCGGCCTGTGCACGCAGCACGACCGTCCCACCATCCTGAACCAGGGAGAAGCGCGTCTGGTGTTGCGCGCCGGGCCAGGTCGTCATCCGCCAGTCGCGAGGCAAATCCGCACCGCGTTGCATGGCGGAGAACGGCGCAACCATGAGTTCATCGGCCGCCTGCGCTGAGCACGCCACCACAAGGAGCGCCACGGCTGCGGTTCTTGTCACGAGGCCAAGGCCTGGCGCCGGAGAAGCTGGTAGTCCTCGGGTCGATCGACGTCCCAGAGCTGGTCCAGTTCATGCCACTGCCACCGAAGCTCGCGCAGACGCTCGCGCGTTGTCTCGAGCACGGACTCGGTGCTCCACGCCACGTCATCAAATAAGCTGCGCTCGCATCGACGCATGCCGATAAGGTAGTAGCCGCCATCGCGCGCGGGCCCAAGCACCGCATCCTTGCCCGCACCCAGGGCGTTGAACGCCTCGCGCAGATGCGAGACGGAGAGGGCGGCGCAGTCGCTGCCGATCACAACCGCCGAGTGGCCGCTATCCTCGGCCGTGCTCAGGGCGTGGAACATGCGTGCCCCCAAATCGCCGTCACACTGGGCTCGCAGGACGACGCCGTGGCGTCGCGCGCAACGATGGAAGAACGGATGCTGAACGCCCGGCGCACCGTGCACCTCCACCGTGCCGCATGCCGCGCTCACAGCCGTGGAGAGCGTGTGCTCGACCAGTCGTTTGTGCAGCGCCGCCGCGCCAGCCGCGCCGAGCAGAGGTATCAGTCGCGTCTTGACCTCTCCCGGCTCGGGCGCCTTGGCGAAGACAATGATCCGTCGCTCGTTCACGATGCCTCCATGCCCGCGGGACTTTGAACGCGCGGTTCGCGGCGCCGCCAGGCGTGAAAGCGCTCCAGCCAGCGCAGGATTCCTTGCGGCGCGTGCGCGCGCTTCCAGGTTCCCGCGGCGTAGCGATTAGCCTCCGCCAGCGTCGGGTAGATATGAATCGTGTTCAAGATCTTGTTCAGGCCCAGGCCGTGCCGCATCGCCGAGATGTACTCAATAATCAGATCCGCGGCGTGCGCGCCGACGATGGTCGCGCCCAGGATCCGGTCCTTGCCAGGAACGGTCAACACCTTGACCATGCCATACGGCGTCGAGTCGGCGATCGCGCGGTCGAGATCGTCGATGCCGTAAACCGTCACTTCGTAAGGCACGCGGCGCTCCTTTGCCTCAATCTCATTAAGGCCGACACGGGCGACCTCCGGATCGGTGAAGGTCGCCCACGGGATCACCGAGTAGTCGACCTTGAACTTCCTCAAGCCCCCGAACAGCGCGTTGACAGTGGCGTACCACGCCTGATGCGAGGACACATGCGTGAACTGGTACGGGCCGACGACGTCGCCGCACGCATAGATGTTGGGGTAGCGGGTCTGCAGGTATTCATTGACCGCGATGGTACCGCCCTTGGTAAGCGGGATGCCGAGCGTCTCGAGACCAAAGCCCTTGGTGTTGGCGACCCGGCCCACCGCCACCAGCAATTCATCGAACTCGATCCGTACTTCACTACCATCGTGTTCGCACACGGCGACCTTGTGGTCCGCCTCACGCAGGAACTGCCGGGCGAGATGGCCGAGACGAACCTCGATGCCTTCGGCGCGTAACCTTTCAGCTACCATCTCTGACACCTCCGGATCCTCGCGGGGCAGCAGGCGAGGCAACATCTCCACGATCGTCACCCTGGATCCCAGGCGCACGAAACACTGCGCCAGCTCGCAGCCTATCGGGCCGCCGCCCAGGACGGCTAGCTGCGCCGGCAGTTGACGCAGGTCCCATACCGTATCGGAGGTCACGTAACCGACCTCTTCGATGCCCGGGACCGGCGGCACCAGGGGTCGCGCGCCAGTCGCGATCACGATGGCACGCGTCGTGAGCGTCTGACCGCTGACCTCAACGGCATACGGGGAGATGACTTTCGCTTCGCCGTGCAGGCACTCCACGCCCAGTCCGCTGTAGCGCGCGACGGAATCGTGCGGCTCGATCTTCCTGATGATCTCGCGCACGCGGTCCATTACTTCCGCGAAGTGGAACTCCACGCCGGCGCTCCGGCAACCGAAGTCGCTGGCGCGGCGCACATCGGCGATGAAACGCGAGGTGCGTATCAGCGCCTTGGACGGAACGCAACCGGTGTTCAGGCAGTCGCCACCCATGCGATGCTTTTCGATGAGTGTCACCCGGGCTTTTACCGCGGCGGCAATGTACGCGCTCACCAATCCGGCCGAGCCGGCGCCGATTACAATCAGATTGCGGTCAAAGCGCGCGGGTTTCGGAATTCCGCGCAGCACCCGGCGCGCGCGCAGAAACGCCACCAGCCGCCGGGCGATGAGCGGCAACACACCGAGCAGCACAAACGCGGCAATGAGGGCGGGCGAGAGGATGCCCGACACGGAATCGAGCTTCGCGATCTGCGTACCGGCGTTCACATACACCAGTGTCCCGGGCAGCATGCCGAGCTGGCTCACGCCGGCGAATGTGAGCGCGCGCATCGCCGTCAGTCCCATCACCAGGTTGATGACGAAGAACGGCACGATGGGGACGAGCCTCAGCGCGAACAGGTAGAAGGCCCCTTCGCGCTCGATGCCGCCGTCCACGCTCTTGAGACTGTCCGCGAAGCGGCGCTGCACGCTGTCGCGGAGCAGGAAGCGAGCGCTCAGAAATGCGAGCGTCGCGCCCAGCGTTGAGGCGAAAGACACCAGCACCGTTCCCCAACCGAGGCCGAAGATGGCGCCGCCCGCCAGGGTCATGATCGCGGCGCCGGGCAGCGACAACGCTGTGACCGCGACATAAATAACAAAGTAGCTGAGGGCGGAGAGCCAGGGATGCGCCTGGCGATATGCCTCAAGCGATGCCTGCCGACCCTTGAAGTAGTCGAACGTGAGATAACTGTGCAGATCGAAAACGAAAAATGCCGCGATGAGCAGCGCCAGCACGATCAGCAGCAGGACCCGCCGTCGATTCATCTACAAGCAAGATGACCTACTGTTCCTTCCCACTCGATGCCTGTCCTGCGGCGTCGAAGGAGGGGAAGGACGGGGATGATGGGCTGCTCGGGCGCTCGAATGTTCGTCTGGAACAACACCTCGCAACCGCCGCGACGCGAGTCCCAGGGATGGGACGAGCCATATTTCAACCCGTCCTCACCCTCCCCCATCAAGGCCGAGGGATTCATATCGGTTGATTTGCTCATTTTATTGGGCGCTCTCAGGCCACTCCTGATCGCGCGCGGCGCTGCATTTCGCGCAGGGGCTCAGCCGCAGCAACCCGGAGTGCAGCACGGCGTGCTGACCGTGCCGCCCTTGGTCTCCGCCACGGGGCGGCGCGTGCCGGAAGGCGCGCACCAGGGCGCCGGCTCGCGCGCCACGCTTGGCGTGATACCGATGAAGTGATCGCGATACGGACCTTCGGTCAACAGGCGGAAGGTGCGCTCGCAGACGGCGATGCGCGCACCGCGCGGATAGACGTGATCCTCATCGTCGGTGACGCAGGCGTAGGGACCGCGGTAGATCACGGCGTGGCCGACATCAAGGCACGGCGTTCCCGCGCCCTTCACTGCGGTCAGCGTAACGGAACGGAACTCGATGCCATTGATCACGCGCCACGGCTCCGCCGCCCACTGGTCGTAGCAAACGGCGAGGAAGCCCGCATCCGCAAACGCCTGCAGGAACGCCTCCTCCTGAAACGCGCCGGCGATGCAGCCGCTCCACAACTGCGCGTCCCGCTTGAGTTCCTGCGGCACCGGCTCGTCGCTCACGATGTCGGAGATCGCCACCCGTCCGCCCGGACGCAGCACGCGATGAATCTCGCGCACAAGCGCTCTCTTGTCCTCGTCGCTCACCAGGTTGAGCACGCAATTGGAGATCACCAGATCCACCGCGACGTCCGGGATGAGCGGGCGTCGGCGCCGCTCCTCTGCTTCCCACGCCTTGAACCGATCGAGATCGGCGGCGATTCGCAGCGGGTGTTGCGCGAGATGCCGGTCCACGGCGTCCAGATCGAGGGCGAGGTCCTGGATGCGACCCTTCACAAAGCGCACGCGATCAGCGCCGAGCTTGGCGGCCATCTCGTTCTGGTACTTGCGCGCGAGGGCCAGCATGTCGTCGTTCATGTCCACGCCGATCACGCTGCCGCGCTCCCCGACGAGTTGCGCCGCGATGTAGCAGACCTTGCCGCCGCCACTGCCCAGATCCAGAACGGTGTCGCCCTCTCGCACATAGCGCGATGGGTCGCCGCAGCCGTAATCCTTCTCGATGATCTCGCGCGGCAGGAGCGCGAGCAGCGCCGGATCGTAGGTCACCGGGCAGCACAGTTCGGCCTGGCGCTTCCTTGCTCCATTGGAATACCGTTCAAGAACGCTCGCAACGACATTCATGTCTGCTTCCTCCGCAAGTGGACATCACGCGCGCAGCGCGCCGCCGCAACTGCTGCCCTGTCCCGCCGTGCAGCCGTAGCAGTGATCTGCCACCCGGATCGGACGGCCGTCGAGATCGACTCCTATCAGTTCGGACAGGCGCATGCGCGGCCTTGCTCCATGCGCGAGCGGCAGATCCAGCATCTGGTTAAAGTCGCAGTCGTACACATAACCGCGCCAGTCGACACTCAACAGCGTGCGGCACATGACGCCCTCCAGATTCGCCTCCTCAAACGCGCTGCGCAGCAGGTGCATGTACGCATCCAGTCCAGCGTCTCTGATCAATGCGTGGCGGAAGCGGGCAATCGGCATGTTGGTCAGGACGTACAGGTGATTGAAAACGATGCCATGGTCTGTGAAAAGACGCTCGCGGTAGTCCGCCTCGAGCTGCTTCTGCGACGGCGGCAATTGCGGGCCCTGCGGGTTGTAGACAAGGTTTAACACCAGCCCCGTTTCGGGCTGCGCATAGCCGCACCCGTTCAGTCGCCGCAGCGCCGCCATGCTGTCGTGAAACACGCCCTTGCCGCGCTGGCGATCGACGTTTGCCGGCAGGTAGCACGGCAGCGACGCGGTGATCTCGACCTGGTGCGCGGCAAGAAACTCCGCCAGATCTTCCTGTCCCGGCTGCAGCAGGATGGTGAGATTGCAGCGATCGATCACGCGCACGCCCCGCGCGCGCGCCACCGAAACCAGGTAACGGAAGTTCGGGTTGAGCTCCGGCGCGCCGCCGGTGATGTCCAGCGTCCCGACTTTGGAGACGTCGAGGAATGTGAGCACCTCCTCGACGATCCCCCGGCTCATCTCTTCCGTGCGATCTGGTCCCGCGTCCACATGGCAGTGCACGCAGGCCTGGTTGCAGCGGTAGCCGAGATTCACCTGCAGCGTCTCCAGCCTGGCGCGGCGGAGCTCCGGGAATTCTGTGTATCGCCGCTCTGAAGCAAAGGCCCGCATCAGTTTCGCCTTCCCGTTGTTAACGGCCCGCGCGCAGTACCCCGATGGTAAGCGCAGAAACGGCCGCTGAGAATGGCAGGGTCGCGAGCCAGGCCCAAAGCACGCTCATCAGGGCATCGGCGCTGGCCGGCCTGCGACCGCCATTCAGGCGCATGCCGATGAGCGCGCCGGTGCTCACATGCGTGGTCGAGACCGGCAGGCCGAGCGGCGAGGCCGCGAGCACGAGTGCCGAGGTCGCCGCGTTGGCGAAGAACCCACGCTTCGCATCCAGCGGCGTGATCCGGTACGCGAGCACGTGCAGCACCCGGTAGCCGCCCCACAGCCCGCCCATCGACATGATGATAATCACGGCCACCATCGGCGGCCCGATCCGCGTCATGTCGGCACCGGTCGCCTGCGAGGTCAGAGATAACGCCAGCACCAAGAAAGCGGCAAGCTTGGGCACGTCGTTCAGGCCGCGGGCGAAGCTGGTCGCCGCACCGCTGCACCAGTGCAACGCCGTCCACGACCGGTTGCTGTCACCCCGAGGATCACTTGGGATCGCTGACGGATCCCTCCGCAAGCGGGGCTGCGCCGCGACGACAGCGGACGCGATCAGCGCCAGCAGCGTGCACAGCAGGATCGCGAGCAGCGGGCTCACCAAGAGCGGCAGCAGAGCTTTACTCGTCACCGCCGCGATATGCAGGTTCTGCCAGCCACCGCTGAAGAGTGCGGCGCCGACCAGCCCGCCGAGCAGCGCATGCGTGGTGGAGACCGGCAGCGCCAGCCGGCTCGCCAGCAGCACCCAGATCACGGCCCCGCTAAGCGTGCCAGCAACAAAAGCTAGATCGACATGAAAGTCGGGGGCCAGGTAACCACGGCTGAAAGCGTTAATCAGCTCGCCGCCCCAGAATATGGCGGCGATGCCCCCGGCCGCCGTCCATGCCGTACCCCAGATGACCGCCCGTCTCGCGCTGGCAAGGCCACCACCCGTGAGCGTCGCCACGCCCTTGGAAACATCGTTGGCGCCGTTCGCCCAGGCCAGCAGCGCCACCAGTATCCACACGCCCAGGAGATGCTGCTGCATTCCGTTTCCGGCGCCTCAGCGGATTGTCGAAAAGAAAACCCGGCCCAGGATAGGCAGGCGCAATTCATGGCAGATCAGGATCAGCACCACGCGCCAAAGACTGCGCCACACGCCCATCTGCTCAAACTTGCGCGAGTCAGTCGTCACGTAGTCTTCGAGCAGCACGGGGCGCGTCACCTCGCGCAGCCTCTCGCAGAACAGGAGGTCCTCCAGGATGGGCGCTTCCGCAAACCCTCCGAGCTGCTCGAACAGGCGGCGGCGCACGAACATCGCCTGATCACCGTAGAACACGTGGGTGAGCCTGCAGCGCAGGTTGTGCATCCACGAAATCAGCCTCAGGCCCCAATGCCTGCCGGAGAAACGTTGGTGGAATCCCCCGGCCTCGCAGCCAGCCTCCGCCTCCAGCGCGTTCAGCCGCTGCAGGCCGTTCTCCGGCAATGTGGTGTCAGCATGCAGAAACAGGAGCCACTCTCCCCGTGCCCGCCTCGCCCCGGCGTTCATCTGACTGCCTCGCCCGCACGGCGCGGTGAGCAGACACACCTCTGGATAAGCCCGCGCGACCGTGCAGGTTTCATCCGAGCTGCCGCCATCGACGACGATGACTTCGTAATCGCCGGGCTGGCTGAAGAGTTCGCGCAGCGTCGCCGGCAGGGCGCGTTCCTCATTCAGCGTGGGGATGATGACCGAGATCATGCCGTCGGCAGCATGAATCCGGGAGGTTGCAGCCACTGCGGGACGGCGTCGTGCAACCGGCGGCGATAGGTCCCGGCATCCTCGTCGAAGCGCGCAAACAAATCGGCGAGCTGTTCGAGCGCTTGATCACATGCGTCGAGATAGTCGCACGTTCTGCGCCTCAGCACATTCATGTCGATGTATCCCCGCCCGCGCAGCTCATCGAGCCTGCGCAATCCGAACTGGTGATGGGCGTGTTCCTGCCGTCGCAGCGTGCGACGCAACGCTTGCAGACCAAAGCCGCGCGCTGTCATTCCGGCATCGAGGCATTCCAGCACCATGTCACCCAGTCCCTCGAGGATGACCTGTTGCGCAAGCAGAGTCTCGGCCAGGTCGCGCCGTTGCCAGGCATCCTCAAGCAGTCGCGCGAATGCGGCGAACGGCTGATATGCGCGCGACGCGCCGCCGCCGCGCGGCGCGATGGCGGCCGCCGCCTTCTCAAACACCACGCGGTGCAGGCGCTCCTGAACCGCCTGCCGCCGCAAGAAGCGCTGCATGTCAGACCGACCGGTCAGCGCCAGTTGCTGGCGCGCACCCTCCTCCGCCAGACGCTCGCCGAGCGCGAGGACGGCAAACAGTCGTGCCGTGCTCGTGTTCCGGTCCGCGCCGATCAGCATCGCCCGTCAACCCCGGCGCGGCGGAAGCCCATTGAGGTTCCAGTCGTACTCGAGATATTCGATCTTGTACGACCCCGCGCCGAATTCCGATGCAAGGCTGCGGTCATTGAGATAGGGTGCGATGTAGCGCGGGACCGATCCGGCTTGCTTCTCGAAATCCTCCTTGAACCATTCGAAGATCATCGACAGCCGTGCGGTCCTGCGAGCCGCATCGAACCGGTTGCGTTCAGGGTTATTGATGAATTCCCTCGCCTGGTCGTCGAGCTGTTGATCGAGGCGGGCGGTGTCATACGCTTCGGAACGCAATTTCGGACAGGAGCGCGACGCACAGACGATCGCAAAGTGGATACGGGGCTCGCCAAGCGGCCTGATGATCTCGTGCTCCAGATCGTAGAGATCGATCCTGCGGCCGCCCACCTCGTAATCAGCGGTCTTGAAGAACCCTATCCTGCCGAAGAAGCTGCTTGGGCTGCCGCCTGCAAGGATGCCCTGGATCACCAGGGCGTTGTAGGCGTTGATCCAGAACGCAAGCCGCTCCTCACGCGTACGCAGCGTCGTAGCGTCCACCGTCTTCAGTGTCTCGAGATAATCCGCGAAACGCGGATCGGTCGCGATCCCCGGATAGTCGACCTGTCCATTGGTGACGCGCGCCTTCAGCAGTTCATCGAAGGTCTGGTGCAGCGAGGAGGACGCCCACACCGGCGAGTTGAGCAGCACGAGAAGAAGGAGCAACACGACACGTCGAAGAAGCCGGGACATCACTGTTACAACCTCCTGCGCTGTAAGAAGATTAGTGCCGTGATCTGCGCCACCCGGAACGACCCGTGCCGCGCAGTGAAAGTCAGTGTCCGGTGGAGTGACGGCAATCAGTATGCCACGCTCAACTTAGGTGCGGATTAGCCGTTACATCAGGAAGTTAACCACAGACACACAGTGGCTCCGGATGCTACGAATCCTCGTAAAGCCACCATTATTTGCGGGGGGCCACGATTCCCAGTATCAACGGTCCGGCCGCCATGCGGCGAAAGTGGCGAGAGTGAGGCGCGCCTGCGCGCACTGCGGCAACCACAAAAGCTCCCCGCCCTCCTGGTCAGCCTGAAATCCCGCGGCGCACGGACGAGTTCGCGCCCACGCCGACGCCCGAAGCGCGCGGCATGCTGGGCGGTTTTTCGATTCCCAACGCCTTCATCCGCGACGACAGGGTCGTCGGCTTGAGACCAAGCAGCTCCGCTGCACCGCCTTTGCCAAACACCCTGCCGCCGGTCGCCTGCAGCGCCGCAAGGATATTGCCGCGATGCTGCTGCCGTTGCTCCTTCTCCGTCAGGACCACGGCGCTCACCGTCGCTTCTGCCTGCTTGTCACGCGGGGGAAGCCGCGTAACGCGATCGACGCGCGAGATGTCGAAATGCAGGGAATCGGACCCGCAAAGGATCAGTGCCCGCTCGATAACATTCTGCAGCTCGCGGACATTCCCCGGCCAATGATGGCTTTGCAGCGCTCGAATTCCGCTTTCGGTCAGGCGCGCCGAACGTCGCTGCAGACGTCCGCTGAGCAGGTTGACGAAATGCGCGGCGAGGTGAGGAATGTCTTCCGCCCGCTCCCGCAGCGGCGGCAGATCAAGAGGAAACACGTTGAGGCGGTAATAGAGGTCCTCGCGGAACCGCCCGGCCTGCACATCGGCCTTCAGATCGCGATTGGTCGCCGCGATGATGCGCACGCTGACCCGACGCGTGACACTTGATCCCACGCGCTCGAACTCCCGGTCCTGCAAGACCCGCAGCAGCTTGCCCTGCATGGCCAGCGGCAGTTCGCTGACCTCATCGAGAAACAGCGTGCCGCCGTCGGCCTGCTCGAAACGCCCGACCCGCTCCCTCAGCGCACCGGTGAAAGCGCCCCTGACGTGACCGAAGAACTCGCTCTCGAACAGATCGACCGGCACGGCCGCGCAATTGACACATGTCAACGGGCGGGCCCGCCGTGCGCTGCGTTCATGTATGGCGCGCGCCACCAGCTCCTTGCCGGTGCCCGATTCGCCCAGGATCAGGACGCTGGTTTCCGTGGGCGCGACCAGATCGACCTGCTCCATCGTCCTGCGCATGGCCGGACTGACGCCGACCATCCGTGCCGGTTGTGGCGCACGCGGTTTCTCAAGTTGCTCGCGGAAGTCCGGCTTCAGCTGGCGGCGCAGGGCTTCAATCTCGCTGCTGGCGTGCGCGTTGGCAATGGCGGCCGCCATCTGATCGGCAAGCATGCGCAACCAGAAACGCGATTCGTGCTGCTTGCCGGCATAACTCTCCGACACACACACCGCCAGGACCCCTAGCAATTCGCCCTTGAACAGTATCGGATGCGCACCGCCACCGACGATACCCGCCCGCCGCGCCCAGTCTGGACGCTCCCGCCATTGCTCCGGCGTGGGATATTGCACGGCTTCGCGCAGTTTGGCCGCACGACCAATGAAATGATCATCGTGATCCACCCTGGTGTACTGTCGCCGCACCGCCGTTGCCGGGTCTTCATACCCGTTCAAGGCGCGGGACGCCATCACCGCGAGACAAAGATATGTCCCTTGCCGCGCATCCCGGTTGTCCGGATCCGCGGCCGGTTGACACAGCCATACGCCGCTCAAGGGAACGGCCGAGCGATTGGCCATGATCCCGTCGACGACCCTGTGCAGCAGCGCGTCGACCGAGCGTTCCTGCGCCACCTCCAGGATGAGTTCCTTGATCGGCTCCCAATACCCAAGCGGATAGGTCATAGCGACTCCGAGATCTCGTAGGTTTGGCGCTTCTGATTGGTGGACTACGATGTTTCGTACGACCGTACCCTGCGGGCAAAGTTCTCAACCTCTTCTTTGACCGGGTGTTTCTACACTCTTGCCAGGCTGGCATAACGCATGCGCGGCATTACTGTCACGCGCGAGCATCCATTGCGCGGACGAGGAACGTATAGTGATCACCTGTAACCTCAAGAGGAGAAGTGACCATGTCAAACAATAAAACCGGTGGCGCCCTGCTTGCCGTCGCAGCCGCAACTCTGTTCCTGTCCGGATGCGCCCAGCAGCCCGCCGGCGGCAGCGCCACAGCCGCGAATGTACACTGCGCGGGCATCAATGCCTGCAAGGGCAGCGGGGCTTGCAAGTCGGCCGTAAATGCGTGCGCGGGCAAGAATGCCTGCAAGGGCCAGGGCTTCCTGTCCGTGAGCAAGGAGGAGTGCGACGCCAAGGGCGGCAAGATGTTGTAGGCGGTCGAACGGCCTCCTGCTGACAAGCAGGGGGCCGGACGGGTCAGCCGGCCCGGCAATGTGGCCAAACCGTTCGCGCGCGCCTTACCTGGCGCCGCGAGCGGGAAACAGCCAGGGTGTCTTCTGCGCGCCGTGCGTCTCGTAGCGGCGGATATCATCAGCATATTCGAGCGTGATGCCGATGTCATCGAGACCGCGCATGAGCCTCTCCTTCAATCCCGCGTTGAAGTCAAAGCCGATAGTGTCGCCGGAGGGTCTGGTGATCGTCTGCGCCGCCAGATCCACGATCAGGCGATAGCGCTCCGTAGCCGCGACTTCCGCAAACAGCGCATCGACGGTCGCCGCCGGCAGGGTCACCGCGGGCAGCCCGTTCTTGCAGCAGTTACTGAAGAAGATGTCGGCGAAGCTCGGCGCGACGACGCAACGGATTCCGAAATCCAGCAGCGCCCAGGGTGCATGTTCGCGCGAGGAACCGCAGCCGAAGTTCTCGCGCGCCAGAAGTATGCTTGCGCCCTGATAACGCGCCTGGTTGAGCACGAAATCCGGGTTGAGAGGCCGCTGGCTGCAGTCCTGCCCCCATTCGCCACGATCCAGGTAGCGCCACTCGTCGAAGAGATAAGGCCCGAAGCCCGATCGCGATATCGACTTCAGGAATTGCTTGGGGATTATCTGATCGGTGTCCACGTTGGCGCGGTCGAGCGGCACAACCAGGCCCTCGTGTCGGGTGAATGGCTCCACAGATAGCTCCTGTAAGAGGATGGTTCTACGCTGTTGAATTGGGTGCGTTACGGTGTGGGCGGCCGCACGTCCTGCCGGTCGCAGGGAGAAATTACTACCGAACTGCGCGCGAAACTGCAAGTACGAGCCGAAGTTGGCCCGGCCGGGTCGAGCCTACTGCGTTGAGACCCCCCAGCGCTCCCGGATCTCCTCGCCACGGCTGTCTGACTTCGGAGGCGATACGAGGGGCAGGCCCGCGGCAACAGCGCCGCGCTCCAGGATCTCTTCCAACCTTTTTATGAGAGGGCCCCTGCCCTCCTTAACGCTGGTCGCTTCGCCGCCGGAATCCGCCGGGAGATCGCTGACGCCATCGGTCACAACGGTCGCCTGCCGGCCGGACGGCCCCGGAAGATCCCCGGCGCGATGCGCGATAAGTGTCTCTCCGGCCGCGCTCGGGCGTCGCCGCGCGTCGAGTTCGGTCCGGGCCTTCGCCACCGCCTGCCCGCCGGGGGCTACCCATTCGGCACGGTCGAGATAGCGCCCGGCCTCATCGAGCTGTCCCCTCTTCATCGCCCCATGCGCAAGGTCCACGTAGCGCCAGCTGATCGTCCGCATACCGTCCCGCGCCGCCTGGTTCTCCGGGTCGACCTGTAGAACCCGCTGATACTTCTCCAAGGCGCTGTTGCCTTTAGGAGTTATCAGCCGAAAGGCGTCAACATCCGCCGCCGCCCCAGCAAGCAGGGTCGCCACGTCTGCCGCCGCCGTCGATTCCGGCCGAACGGCGGGGATCTCCATACCGCTCAAATGCTCCTCGGCGGCATGCGAATCGGCCGCCCAAGCTTCCGCCACCGGCTCTGCATGAGCTACGGAGGCCTCGGTGCCGCTCAAAGACCCCTCGGCGGGAGGCGTCTCTGCCGCCAAAGCTTCCGCAACGGATCCCGTCTGGACCGTGGCGATCTCTGTGCCGCTCAGCGACCCTGCGCCGGAGGGGGCAGCAGCCACCTCCATTGGCGCCGTTACCGGCGCGCCTCCGACCGCGTCGGATGTGCTCCCGGAAAACGCCAGAGCGGCATCGCGCGCATCGGGATTGCTTCCGGCAACCACTTCGCCGGATGCCGACGCCAGTCGCTGTGCTACTTCATCGGTGTCGTTTGGCGGGGAGGATGTGGGGAGCGGTGCGCGCTGGCCGGCCTCGCTGATTGCCGCCAACGTGCGGTCCGCGTCGATCCCCGTCGTAAGCGGCGGTGGCCGCGCAATCATCACCCCCAGCCCGGCGGCGGCGATGCACAAGCACGCTGCGGCGGCTGCGCTGGCCGCGTGGCGCCACCACCGCGGCTCGGACCCGCTCGAGGTCAGCGGAACCACCACCTGAGTGTACCCCTCAGACGCGGCCGCGTCGGGCGAAAGAATAACGGTTGCTGAACCGCCGGCGGAATCGATCCCCTCGACGGGCTGAGTCACAACCGTTGGCGCGTCGTCCTCGTGAACGGACACCACGACCCCCCGCGAACCGAACGTTACGGGGCCGTCTCCGCCCGCCGCAGGTTCATTAAGGGCCGCCGCGGATGACCGTTGCCGAGCCGGCCTCGCCAACAGGTCCTGTAATGACCGTCGGAGTGACAACAGTCCCGCCGTTGCCTTCTTCAACAGGTCTTGCGATGGTGCGCGGGTTGACAACACTCGCTGCGTCGCCCTCTTGCGCAGGCCCTGCAGCGACGAAAGTAATGACAACGTTCCCTCAGTCGCCTTCTTCAGCAGGCCTTGCAATGGCCCGCGGAGTGATAACAGTTCCTCCGCTGCCTTGCCGAGCAAGCCCCGTAGTGACGACCGGAATGATGGTTGCTCAACCGGTCTTGCGGGCGGCTGCCGCGACCGACCGCGATACAACATGATCGTTGCCGAAGCGTTGTCACACACACGCTCCGCAGCAACAGGCCAGTTGCCTCTATCCGCCACTGCGTCGTTCTGCTGTGCGCATCGCGCGACGGGCAAGGAAGCGACAGTCGCTGGGTCATTGCGCGCCATGGACAGCGCGGCGCAAGTCGCTGTGTTGTCCCCGTCCGCCGGGCCGGCGACGGACAGCCCGGCCTCGGCCACAATGTCCTCCTCACATACCGGGCCGGCGCTGGACAGTTCGGCCGCCGCCACCCTGTTGTTCTCATATGCGGGGCCGGCAACGCCCACCACATCCAGGCTTTCCGTCAGCTCCTCCGCAATGGAAGGCCCCGCCGCCAGGGTCGCACTGAAAGCAGGCGACGGCTCATCAATACGTTGGTGCGCGTGGGCGCTGCGAGAGTCTGCTCTGAGGAGTGACGCATGCGAGATGGTGGCCGACGCGGGCGCCGCCACTGCCTCCACGGGGAGCGAGCGCAGTGCGGCTTCCAGCTCCGCGCGCCATTCGCGCACGCTCTGCGGCCTCTCCTGTGGCTGCACCGTGAGCGCGCCCTGGATCGCAGTCAACACCTCCGGCGAAACGGAAGGCATCCCCGAGACCCCGTTGCTCCGGCGTGCGCCCTTGCCCATGGCTACCCTGTAGAGCATCGCCGCCAGTGCGTGGATGTCGGTCCAGGGACCCGAATCGCTGGCCAGCTCTCTGCGCCGGAGCGGATCCCCGCTGTCCGACTGGGTCATCATCAACCGGCGCCGGAGCATGGCGACGCGCGTCGCGCCGAAGTCGAGCAGCACGGGGCTGCCGTCTGCACGCATCACAATGTGAGCTTCCTTGATGTCGCGATGGATGACCCCGGCGGCATGCACCTCTTCCAGGCCGTCGAGCAGCGCGACGGCGATCCGCAGCAGTTCTGCCTCCCTTAACGGATCGCCCCTGGCAAGCCGGGCCTCGAAAGTCTCGCCGGTCTCATAACGCATCACCACATAGGCCGTGCCATTAGCTTCGAAAACGTCGAGGACGCGGACGATGTTCGGATGATCGATCGTCTGCAGGACCCCCGCCACCTCCATGAAGTGCGTGAATCCGAGCGCGAATTCACGCGCATCGACATCGGAGACCGGTCGCACGGAGTCGTCCAGTTGGCGCCCGGCGTGCGCGCGAGGAAAGTACTCCTTCAGGGCGAGCGTCGTGCCGTCATGCATGTCGAGCACGCCGTAGGTCACACCTACATTGCCCTGGCCGAGGACTGACTCGATGACGTAGCGGTGGTGCTGCGTGGTACCCACCGCTAGCGTTGGCAAACTCACTGTCGGATTCCTTGAAATTTCACGGCCACCGAGTTGCTTGTGCCGCCGATGACGCAACCCCAAGTTAACAATGGCTGGAAAGTTGATAGCTTACAGTGACGCAAAGCACACTGCCATGCTCAGCATAGGAAGGTCATGTGTAACGGCTCCTGAATGGGAATAGCGCCAAGGCAACTGGGGCGCGGCTACGACTATGCCAATCGCGCGATGACCGGGTGTTGGGCCGGTGTGTGCTCCTCTCTACGTCGATAAAGTGGCCCGCGCTCGCGGCAGCGGCCGCGCGCCGCCTGGAGATGTCCGCCGCCGCGCGCCCAGCTCGACCCGCGCAGCCGCGACTGCCTCCTCGCCCGGGGATACCCACTCGGCACGGGCGAGATAGCGCCCCGCCAGCTCGAGCTCTCCCTTCGCCATTGCCGAATACGCCAGGTCGACGTAGCGCGAGGCGATCGCCTGGATGCCCCCTTGCGCCGCCCGGTTCCGGGGGTCGAGCTGCAGCACCTGATGATACTTCTGCCAGGCGTTATCGCCTCTGGGCGCCGTCAGCCGCAAGGCGTCCACATCCGCGGCTGCTCCATCAAGCAGGCTCGCGATCTCCGGCTTTGCCGTTGATGCCGTCGAAGCCGCGGTCGTGCCTGTGCCGGGCAACGAGAGCAGCACGCCACTCCCGTGCGCTTTGCGGCCTGTCCTGGTTCTCCGCCGTGAGTGCGAGCCGGATCGCACCCAGCGTTGCCGCCGAAACGGCAGGCACGGCCGCGGCACTCCCGTGTCGGCGTGCGCCCTTGCCCATCGCGACCCGGAACAGCATCGCCCCCAAGCGCATGGATATCGGTCCGCGGATCCGAATCGCCTGCGAGCCTGCCCGGCAGCGGGTCTCCGCCGCTTCTCTGATCCATCGTCAGCCTGCGCCGGAACAGCGCCACCCGCGTCGCGCCGAAGTCAAGCAACACGGGGCTGCCGTCTGCACGCAGCAGAATGTGAGCTTTCTTGATGTCGCGATGAACGACGCCCGCGGCGTGCACCTGTTCCAGCCCGTCGAGCAACGCGATCGCGAACTGCAACAGTTCGACTTCAGTTAGGGAACCTCTGATTAAGTCAGAGGTTCCTGCGGCACAGGGATGTGCCGCCATCTTCGAAGGCGGCAAGCCGTTGAAGATGAAGCA
>JBQTIC010000037.1:0-6168 GCA_052388435.1 Chromatiales bacterium
AATGGGCTGCCCGAGCCGGCGGACCTGCGACATGACCCGTTCCGCGGTGCTGGCGGGAGAGACCGGATAACCGGCGGCCTGCAACGCCCTTGCCGTCCAGGTGTTGCAGGTGTTGGACAGGCTGAAGGCGCCGCGAGCTGGATAGAAGCGGCTATGCCGGTAGAAGCCGGCGCCCAGCGGTGACAGCGCCGTATGACCTTCGCGCGCCAGGCTTTGATGGATGTACTCGGACAGCCCATGGAGACCCTGCGCTGCGGGCTTCAACTCGATGATCTCGCTGCCGGGAAATCGGCTCGTCACAGGGCCCTTGAAGCCGACGACGTGCAATACAGCGCCGGTGGAGGCCAGCGCGGCTTTTATGGCGAGCGCCAGGGAGAACGCCGGCGCCTGATAGAAATCTCTATCGCCCCAGCCGAACTCGAGAAAGTCTGCCTCCGGGAAGTCGCGCTGTTCCGGCAAGAGACCGGGAGGAATGTCGGCGCGCCTGATGACGATCCCTGTGTGCCAGCCGTGAGCGACAACGTAAACATGGGCGGCCGCCTCACCGTGATACGCCGGGCCCTGGTCGCGAACGGGGCTTGCGCAGGTGCAACACGCAATAGCGATACATAGAAGCAGTGCACCCTTTGGAAACTGCCGCGCATGGGATTCCACGTGCTGCATCGCCGGTCCCTGGGACCTCTCGCAGGGGCGCTTTCCTCCAACTGCCTCTCGGATCCGCGCGGGGCCTTAGCTAGTAGGTCAACAACGGGGTTTGTTTGACGCAGTCGCGGGAGTTGAGTTGACCAAGGATGAAATGGGCGACGTCTGCGCGCGATATCTTGCCGGCGGTGACACCGGCGAGGTCGGTAAGTGCCCGGTAACGTTTTGTGAGCGGGCCGTCGGTGAGAAAACCGGGTCTGACGATGGTCCAATCGACGTTGCTCGTCTTGATCAAAGCCTCCTGACGGTCTTTGTCCGCGTAAATGCTGCGCAGTAGCAGGGGGTTGACGATCCTGTCGTAGACAAAACCTCCGTGCCCCTTGCTGTCTCCGGCGCCGATGCCGGTGACGCATATCAATCGCTTGACTCCGTGCTTCCGCATCGCTTGCAGGAGGTTCCTCGTGCCGTCCGAGAATACCGTGACGGGTTTCCAGGTGATGTTGATGCCGATGCTGCAGCAGACAGCCTCCTGCCCTGCCATCGCGTCATCGACCGGCGCCGCGTCACGGATGTCACCCCGCACGATCTTAACCCGCTGAGGCTGGATGGGTAGCAGGTGTGGACTGCGCGCCAGCACCGTCACTTCCTGCTCCTGCTCCAGCGCCTGTCTCAGGAGCTCGAAGCCGATGCCGCGGGTGGCGCCGACAATTAAGAGGTTCATGATGACCTGCTGGCTAAGGTAAAACAGCGCTGATCACGGACGACAGGGACGCACACGACCGAAGCCGGTCCTTGCAGGCGGAGTGCAAAGCGCTCACACCGGAAGGGTGCGGGTGTCTGAAAGCCGCTCCTCGGCGATCACGATCGCTTCGCTCTCCGCCTGTTCCAGTGTTCCCGCCTCGGTCCGCGCAATGGTGGCGCCCGGGCTGACGTTGTCGATCACGCAGTGATATTGATCGCCGATCTTATAGGTGGTGATCGCCACGTCCCAGTCCACGAGCTTCGCCCGACGCCGGACATAGTTCTCGGCATGCAGTTTCGATTCCTTTGCGCTCACCGGTCTATTGCTCCCCTCAGGTCCGCCTTTACGCCGCCATGCCGCGCTGGATGGGTGCGCGTACCAGGTTCCCCCACTCGGTCCACGAGCCGTCGTAGTTCTTCACGTTCGGGTAGCCGAGCAGGTACTCGAGCACGAACCACGTGTGGCTGGAGCGCTCGCCGATGCGGCAATAGGCCAGAACCGGTTTGTCGGACTTGATCCCGCGACCTTCATAGAGGGCTTTGAGGTCATCGGCCGATTTGAAGGTGCCGTCCTCGTTGCAGGCCTCGCCCCAGGGGATGCTCTTCGCGCCCGGGATGTGACCGCCTCGCTGGCAGGTCTCCGGCAGGCCGGGTGGCGCCAGGATCTCTCCGGTGAACTCCTTGGGGCTGCGGACATCCACCAGGTAGGCGGACTTGCTGTCCATCGCCCGTTGAACATCCGGCAGGAAGGCGCGGATCGAGAAATCAGAGTCTTGCGCCTTGTACGCGGCCGGGGCGGGCTTCGGAGCCTCCTTACTCAGCTCCCGTCCCTCGGCCAGCCATTTCTTGCGCCCGCCGTTCATGAGGCGCACGTCGCGGTGGCCGTAGATCTTCATCTGCCACAGCGCCCAGGCGGCGAACCAGTTGTTATTGTCGCCGTAGAGGATGACGGTGGTGGCGTTGCCGATGCCGGATTGCGACATCAGGCGTTCGAACTCATCCTTGGGGATGATGTCGCGCTCGACGGTGTCGCATAGCTGCGTGGACCAGTCCCATGCGATCGCCCCTGGTACGTGCCCCTCGTTGTAGGCGGTAGTGTCCACGTCAACTTCGACGATACGAACGCTCGGATCAGTGCGGTGAGCAGCCACCCATGCCGTCTCCACCAGCATTTCAGGATGGATGTATTGAGTCATAAACTCCTCCTCGTCGGTGTCTCAAGCGCGGACACGGGGCGTTCTTGTTGCGCTGCTTTGGTGACCCGTCATCCGCAAGGTTCTAGCTACACGTCACGCTCATTCCCCTGTTGCCCTCTCTTGTGGCGGTATCTGTCTTTAAGTTTAGTACACGGGACACGGCGCGGCCGGTTTCATACCCCGAAAATGGGTTAAGTATCGCTATACCGGCGTTCCCCGGAACGACGACCGTCTGGCTTGGAGACTACCTAGCGGAGATTTTCCTCGGTGTACAGCGAAAGCTCGATCATGCGTTCGAGTAATTCGGCGGACGGGAGACCTGGGAAGTTCTTCTGCACCAGCTCTTTGGCGAAGAGCCGGGTGAGATAGCGTAGCTTGAGCGCCTTGGCCCGCGATGCGTACACGAAGTCGCGATGGCCTTTATTGATGACGATGACGTTATGCTCGGCGTCATAGCGCGAGCGCCAAAGCTCGCCGGGCGCGTTGCGATAGGTGTAGCCCGGCAATCCGTGCTGGGTCCGGTTGGTGTCTTTGATCTCGGGCAGGAGCGAGTCAGTGACGGTAATCAGCGACTCCGCCTCACAAACGATTTCTCCTTGCGTGACGGTCACCTTGAGCCGGGCGAGACCCGGCTCGGCTGGCGCGGTGAACGTGATCATCTCTCCGTCGCCGCGATCGAGGCTGCCAGCTCCTTCCACAATCGCCCAGGTGAAAGTCAGGTCCTCCTCAACCAGCAGTCGCGCGCGATCGCGCGGTACGGCACGGTAGTTCCGCTGTTGGCCCACCGGCACGACGGAGGACGCCGGCGAGATACGCACGCTGAACAACGGACCGGCAAATTCGAAGAACTGCCTTTGCCGCCCGCCGGCTGAATGGCCGCCGTCTTCCAGGGCAATCATCTCCGCCGCGTCCGGTCCCGTGGCCTCCCCGGCGCCCCCTGGGCGCGATGACTGGCGCCGGCCCGGTACCTCGAACCAGTCGTACTCCTCCGGCGGCAGTTGGAGCAGCGCCTCGCGGAAGGCGTTCTGTATCGTGCGCAGGACCTCGCGGCTGGCGCGCTCCTCCTCAGCGCGCTGTTGCTCGGCGATGAGCCGGTTGACCGCCTCTTCCAGCGGCACGAGCGCATCGATAAAGTCGGCGCAGGCCTGATCCTGGATGACGCCCAGACGCGTGGCGGGAGTGAGGTTGAGGAACGGCACGTCGATGATCCCTTGAAGCCAGCCACTCGGCCACGGCGCGCGCTGCAAGGCGTCGAGTTCGGCAAGACTCTCCAGTATGCGCGTGCCGTTGCGGTACAGACCGACGCGGTTCGCAGGGCTTTGATCGCTCAGGTACAGTTCGACGTAGATCTCGCCGGCTGTTGTCGTTAGCACCGGCAGCCCGTGAAGCAAACGTCCCTCGAACTCACGGGGTTCCACCTTGAATTCCTTGCGGGCGTGGCGGTCGATGACCCGTACCTCCACGCCACTTTGGCGGATCCGCTCGCGCAATTCCGAGGCCAGATACCATTGAATCTTTTCGCCGTTCAACTGCCGGATGCCGGGCAGCAGCGGTGCGACCCGCAACTCGGTGCCACGCCGCGCAAACAGAGCCCGCTTCTGGGTTACTCGGTAGCCGGGGTCGCCCTTCTTCATGTGCATCTGGTAGTTCTTGCCGTCGGCACCGCTGCTGGTGAGCGTCAGCTCTTCGCCCACCGTCCAGAAGCTCAACAAGCCGATGCCGAACTCGCCCTGAACACCGGCGAAGCCTTCCTCCTTCAGGCGGCGCTTGACGGAGTCGCAGATGTGGGTGGCCACGTAGCGGAAGTTCGGCAGCCCCTCTTCGTCGCGCGGGATGCCGTGGCCATCGTCGGTGACGGTGAGATAGTGTTCTCGCCGCTCGCGACCGCGCACGATGGTGATGTGCCGCGCGCCCGCGTCAATGCTGTTCTCCACGAACTCGGCCACCGCCTTCAGCGGGTTACTCTGCGAGAGCGCGATGATGGTGATCGCGTTCCAGTCATCGCCGATGCGCAGCCGCCCGGAGGCGGACCTGGCGCGCTTCCGCGTCCGGTCGCTGGCGACTGTGCCGGTATCGCCATCCTCCAGAAGATCAGGTGTCATCGCCTTGAGGGTATCCTTGGCGCAATGCGCCGGCAGCAGGTGAGGAACATAAGCCATGAGACGGCCGCGTACAACTGCAGCAGGGCAGCGAGGAAAAAAGTCGTCCGGGCGCCTTAGCAAGAGGAGATTGCGGGCGATGGTGGAGGAGGCTCGCGTTGACTGCTACAACGAGAGAGCGAAGAACTCGTAGGGCTGTTTACGATGATCGACGACAATCTGGAAGTCCCCTTCGAGACGATGATCCTGGGCGCGCCGGTGACTGTCAGGCGGGTGGACCTGACACCGACCGGCCAGATCGTCGCGATCTGCACCCGCGGCCGGGAACGGCAGTCGATCCCAATACTCGATCTGCCGCTGCCCTCGCCGCCGCCCGCGGGCACGGAGTGGATCGAGGCATACCGCTACTGGGCAGCGGGGAACTGAGCTTAGCTCCGAATTTCGGATCCCAAAGTAGCTGTGGACATTCAGAGCTATGCAAGACTGTGCTTGCCGCTTAGATTTCTCGATGACCTCGATCAGAGCGCGAGTCTGCGATCCGGTCACTGAATCTGTGCGCGCCGCTGCTCCTGCTCGTCCCACGTACGGCGTAGGCCGACGAAATCCCGCGCCTCATCGATCTCCTTACGATCGGGAAGGGTGCTCTTTGCCGTGTCGAGGTAGCCGTAGACCTCCTCGAAGCCGCCATCCGCCGATGCCTTGTTCGCCAGCGTCATCAGATGGTTGCCGATATCGATGAAGGCCTGCCTGACCGCGCCCGTGCGGGGGCGCAGCGTGTCCAGTTTGCGATACTTCTCCGGGGCATTATCGCCTGGTGGTGAAATGACGCGTCCGGCGTCCATGTCGGCCTGCGCCGCACTCAACAGAGCGTTGACCTCCGCCTCCTGCCGCTGCTGGTTGCGCGCTTCTTCGACTCGCTGCGCCAGATCAGGAATGTCCCTGGCGTCGGGCGCATAGCGGCGCAGTTCCTCGAGGCGCTCATCGGTGGTCTCGAGCTCGCCGGCCCCGATCGCTGCATCGATCGTTTCGACGAGCGCCCGCTCGACGCCCTCGAGGCCCGCCTGTGCGTCCGCGTTGCCGGCATCGAGCGTCAGCACTTCGCGGTAGCGATCGGTTGCATTGTCCCCTGGGGGAGTGGTGAGGTGGCCGGCGGAAAACGCGGCTGACGCCTGAGCGAGCCAGGTCGCGAAGGGATCGCAGTCACATGCATGTCACTCGAAACTGCCCTTGTCTCCGGCCACCTTGACTTTGCATCCGTGGCCGGTTGCGACATAGCAAACTCTATGAGCCCTGATTGTGATCAAGCGCCGAGTCTTTCTCCGTCTTCCCTGCCGGCACGGTTATCACTGGGGATGATGGTTATCAGAACTCCCTCGCCCTGGCCCTCTCGCGCTTGATGCGGCAGAGGGGATTTGAGGGTCAGAACAGACCGGTGATGCTGCCCCTCTCGTCGATGTCGATCTTCTCCGCTGCCGGCGCCTTCGGCAGGC
>JBQTIC010000038.1:0-20853 GCA_052388435.1 Chromatiales bacterium
GCGGCACAGGGATGTGCCGCCATCTTCGACGGCGGCAAGCCGTTGAAGATGAAGCAAAGCAAAAACCACGCTTTTTGCTTTGCGTGCTCTGAGAAGTCCAGGATGGGCTTATTCAGAGCTTCCCTAACTCTCGACCACCGGGTACGGCGAGCGCGAGAGGTAACCAGATGTTCGGATAGCCGCGGCATTCAACCTGCGCGTCGCGCGCGCAGCAGATCGGGGCGGACCATCCACGCGGTGGCCCAAATGCCGTCTTCGTCCTGCTCCAGGCAGACAACGGTCCCAGGCCGGTAGCTTACCAGCAGGTGCTTCTCGTCGCCGGCCACGAGGCGCGAAACAAGCCTGGCAAGAAAAGGAAGGTGACTGACGATCACTGCGCCGTCGCCAAGTTCATCGAGCCGCTTGGCGAATTTCTTCGAGGGGTCGTCAGGGTTGAGGCCGGCGATCGCTTCAACGCTCACATTCTTTGCCAACGCCATGGCGAGGATCTCGGCGGTCTGCTGTGCGCGTGTCTTGCCGCTGTGAACGACGCGCGAGGCGCGCACTCCCGCTCCCTTGAGGAAGGCGGCGAGACGTTCAGCGTCGTGTCTGCCCTCTTCACTCAACGGACGGTCTGGATCAACCTCCTTCGCCACCGCCTCGGCGTGCTGGACCAGATAAAGCCGCATGACGCTAAAGCCAGCGTTCGTCGAAGCGCCAGAGGCCCGCTTCGCGCGCCACGTCATGGGCGCGCATCATCTCGCCGTCGGTGGGCTGCCGATTGATCTCGTCGTACTGTGGCAGGCCATCCCTGCCCTTGGCGCCGACCTGAAACTCCGGCCGGTACTGACCCATGAGGTTAATATAAGTGTCCTCGGACAACTCCTCTGCCAGCCAGCGGCAGATGGCCGCGACTTCCTCCGTCTGGCCTGGCATGACGAGGTGACGCACCAGCACGCCACGTTTCGCCAGCCCATCGCTCCCGAATCGAAGCAGTCCCACCTGCCGGTGCATCTCTGCGATCGCCTCCCGCGCCCGCTCAGGGTAATCCTTGGCCTTGGCGTAGCGGCGCGCACTCTCGTAGTGCCAGAACTTGAAGTCGGGCATGTAGATATCCACGATGCCCTCAAGCAGCTTAAGTGACTGCACCGAATCGTAGGCGCTGGTGTTGTAGACGATGGGTAAGTCCAGCCCGCGCGCTACGGCGGCGGCGATGGCCTCGATCACCTGCGGTACGACGTGCTCGGGCGTCACGAAGTTGATGTTGTGGCAACCGCGCCCCTGCAAGACCAGCATGAGATTGGCGATGTCCTCCGGCCCCGCCTCGGCGCCCACCGACTGCTGACTGATGTCCCAGTTCTGGCAGAACACGCAGCGGAGATTGCACAGTGAGAAGAAGATGGTGCCGGAGCCGTTCCAGCCGCGCAGACAATCCTCCTCGCCGAAGTGCGGGAAAGCGCTCGCAACGCGCGCGTAGCGCCCGGTGTGGCAGACCCGCGCTTCGTTCTGCAGCCGGTTGACGTGGCAGTTGCGCGGACAGGCGCAGCAGTCTTCGAGTTCCTTCAAAGCCGCCGTGACCCTCTCCGTGAGCTGCCCTGCCCGGAACAGCTTGAAATAAGCCGGCTCGAACTCGTCGATCACGAACCGTATTTCGACCGGCGGCGCTCGCCGCAACGCATACTCGAACATACTCTGGAACGTAGTCCGGCGGTGCGATGCTGTCAAACGCCGCGGGGCGCCGTGTATGATCTGCGGCAACGAAGCTTACTGTTTGGCGCGAGATTGGAACGACGTTCCTTCCGCCAGTTAAGGGGAAGGTCAGGATGGAGGTGAAAGGGTCGCCGGTCTGCGGCCTATGACCCCGCCCTTGCCGTCCCCATCGAGGCGGAGGGGATGATCCTTTTCCACTCGCTCCTGGCGTTCACGAATCAACCAGGGAAGCTCTATGGACTTGTCACCGCTTACGGGGATTTCGCCGCTCGATGGGCGCTACGCCGACAAGACGGCCGAGCTGCGACCCCTCTTCAGCGAGTACGGCCTCATCCGCCACCGCGTCATCGTTGAGGTCGCGTGGCTGAAGCTGCTCGCCGGCTGCGGCGAGTTGAAGGAGATCCCGCCGTTGAGCGAACGCTCTGGCCGCTTGCTCGAAGACATCATCGCCCGCTTCGACGTGTGCGACGCGCAACGGGTGAAGACGATCGAGGCCACCACCAACCACGACGTCAAGGCGGTCGAGTATTTCCTCAAGGAGAAGTTGGCCGGCAACAGCGAGCTGGAGAAGATCGGCGAGTTCATCCACTTCGCTTGCACCTCCGAGGACACTAATAACCTCGCCTACGCACTGATGCTGCGCGAGGCGCGCGCCCGGGTGCTGCTGCCGCGCATGGACCAGATCATCGCCGCGCTGGTGTCGCTTGCCCGCGCCACGGCCGCGGAGCCCATGCTGGCGCGCACGCACGGGCAGCCCGCCTCGCCCACGACGCTTGGCAAGGAGATGGCCGTGTTCGTGCACCGCCTGCGACGCCAGCGCGAGCAGCTCTCGGCCCAGCCACTGCTCGGCAAGATGAACGGCGCGGTGGGCAATTTCAGCGCCCATCTCGCCGCGTATCCCGAGGTTAACTGGCCCGCTCTGGCCCGTGGCTTCGTCGAAGGCCTGGGATTGACGTGGAACCCCTGTACCACGCAGATCGAACCGCACGACTTCATGGCTGAGCTCTTCGCCATCATCGCGCGCTTCAACACCATCCTGGTCGACCTTTGCCGCGATATGTGGGGCTATGTCTCGCTCGGCTACTTCCGGCAACAGACGGTCGCCGGCGAGGTCGGCTCCTCGACCATGCCGCACAAGGTCAATCCCATCGATTTCGAGAATTCAGAGGGCAACCTTGGCATTGCTAACGCGCTGCTTGCGCATCTCGCCGCCAAGCTGCCCGTCTCGCGCTGGCAGCGCGACCTCACCGACTCCACCACCCTGCGCAACATCGGAACGGCGATCGCGCAGTCGCTGGTGGCCTATCAGTCGTGCCTTAAGGGCCTGTCGCGGCTGGCGGCGGATCAGGACGCCCTGCGCGCGGATCTGGAGCATTCCTGGGAGGTGCTCGCCGAGCCGATCCAGACCGTGATGCGCCGCTACGGGCTGGAGACACCGTACGAACGCTTGAAGGAACTCACGCGCGGCCAGTCCGTTACGCGAGACGCGCTGCACCAGTTCATCGACTCCCTAGCCCTGCCGGAGGTGGAGAAGAGGCGATTGAAGGCGATGACTCCGGCTATCTATGTTGGCAACGCCGCAGCGCAGGCGCTCGCTCCCGGCGAGTCGTGATAGCACGTTGAAACGACCTGCCAAGGGATCCGCTCTCGCCTCGCGCGACCCAATACGTTCCCAACGCACGGGTCCCATCAAGGGACAGGGGAATGCAAGACAGCCTGCGGCAGGCCGGTTGCGTTCTGTGGAACGTCGCATGCCGCAGCCGGCCTCATTGCTCGGCGGACTCACGACCAGCGAGTTCCTGGGCCGCCATTGGCAGAAGCAACCGCTGCTCATCCGCCAGGCCCTGCCGGGATTCCGCAGCTTTATCACCGCTCAAGAGCTTGCGGGACTGGCCTGCGGAGGCAACGTCGGTTCGCGCCTGCTGATCGAAAAGGACGGTGAACGTCCATGGCAGATCAAGCACGGCCCTCTAAGCACTGAGGATTTCCGGCGGCTGCCCCCGACGCACTGGACGCTGCTGGTGACCGATGTCGATAAAATACTGCCATCCGCGGCTCAGCTTCTGGACCGCTTCAGCTTCATCCCGCGCTGGCGCATCGACGACCTGATGATCTCCTACGCGCCGGTACACGGCGGCGCGGGACCGCATGTCGACAATTACGATGTATTCCTGCTGCAGGCGCAGGGCCGGCGCCGCTGGCAGACAGGTCGGCGACGCCGGTACGCCGACGACGACTTCATACACGGTGTCGAGCTGCGCCTGCTTGCGGACTTCCAGCCAGCCCGGGAATGGGTGCTGGAGCCGGGTGACATGCTCTACCTGCCGCCGGGTGTGGCGCATCGCGGCGTTGCACTTGATGACTGCCTCACCTGCTCCATTGGTTTCCGCGCCCCCGCTGACTCCGAAGTCATAAGTGCCTTCGGTGATTACATCGCCAGCCGGTTGGATCCCGGGCAGCGCTACAGTGACCCGGATTTGCGACCAGCGCAGCATCCCGGCAAGATCGACCGGTCGGCTCTGCGCAAAGTGCGTGGAACCATCGCTGCACTTGCCCGTGATCCCGCGAAGATCGATGACTGGTTCGGCCGCTTCATCACCGAACCCGGCGCGTATGGCGGCGCGACGCCGCGCCGTCGGCCCCTGGCGCCACGGCAGTTCCAGGAGCAGTTGCTCAAGCAGGGGCGGCTCGCGCGCGACAGCCGCTGCCGATTCGCTCACGTCCGGAGTGGAGACCGCTGCATCCTCTACATCGATGGGCAGGCTTACCCGCTTGACCGCCGTCTCGCCTTTGCCGGACCACTTCTCAGCGGTCAGCGGCGGTTCAGCCTCCAGGAGCTACACGTACCGCTGCGCAAGGCCGCGTTCCTGGCACTGCTGTGTGATTTATATAACGAAGGCTATCTGAGCTTTGGCCCATGAACGGGCTATGCTATGGAGAAAGACACAGAGGGAAACCAAGATGAGCAGGGCGGACGGGCAGACGCTCGGTGAGGATGGCGAGAACCTGACGTGCAGCAGCAGCACGGACGTGCGGCAGCTTGCCCTCGCCATGGCGCAGCAGTGCCGCCGGACGCTGGACATCTGCGGCCGGCAGCTTGACCCGCACGTGCTCGACAGCGCTGAATTCGCCGAAGCAGTCCGGCAGCTGGCCATACGCAGCCGCTATGCGCGCATCCGGCTGCTGGTTTTGCAGCCGGAGCTGACGCACCAGCACGGCCATCATCTGCTGCGCCTTGCCCATGAGTTATCTTCTTTCATTCATGTCCGCGTCCCCGGCGAGGACCACAAGGGGCTTAACGAAGCCATGCTCATCGCCGATGAGACCGGCTACATCCACCGGTCACTGTCGGATCGCTACGACGGCGTGGCGCATTTCAACAACCGTTTGCTGGCCAGCGAACTCACCCGTCGCTTCGACGAGATCTGGGAGCACGGCGAGATCGATCAGCACTTCCGGCGGTTGAGCCTATGAATCGCTCACGAATGCTTGTAAGCGCCGCCCTTCTCATCGCGACCGGCATGTCTTACGCCGCGGAAGAAACGGTGCCTGATACGTTCGTGGACTCCGTCCCGGCCGTTGCCGAGGAAATGGTTATCGAAGTGATCCCGTTGCGCCATGCGCTGGTCAAGGACGTCGTGCCGGTGCTCGAACCTCTGGTAGCGCCCGGAGGC
This sequence comes from Chromatiales bacterium, assembly GCA_052388435.1. Lineage (GTDB taxonomy): Bacteria > Pseudomonadota > Gammaproteobacteria > JAJPIJ01 > JAJPIJ01 > JBQTIC01. Next base: position 5,364 of record JBQTIC010000038.1, read on the forward strand.
ACCGTGACCGGCATGAACGACCGGTTGATCGTCAAGACCACGCCATCGAACCTCGAAGAGCTGCGCCGCACACTCGCGGCAATTGACCGGGCGCCGCGGCAGTTACGCATCACCGTGCGCCAGGATGTCGCCAGCAGCCTGCAGGCGCGCGGCGATGCCGTCTCCGCCACTGGCCGCGCTGGTGATGTGCGCGTGCGGGTGCCCGGTACGACCGGCGGCGATGGAGCCAGCGTGCGCGTTGGCGACCGTGACAACAATGTGCGTTACGAAACCTTCAGCACGCGCGCCCGCGAGGACAGCCAGAACACTCATTTCGTCGTCGGTCTCGAAGGCCGGCCTGCCTGGATCCAGACGGGCGAATCGTTACCGGTGCCAAGCCAGAACGTTTACGTTGGCCCCGCGGGCGCGGTGGTCCAGGACAGCATTGAATATCGCGACGCCAACAGCGGCTTCTATGTCATCCCGCGCATCAGTGGCAACCGTGTGACTCTGGACATCGCTCCGCAGCTCGACCGCTTTGACGACTACGGCGGCTATACCGTCAACAGCCAGCGGGCCGATACGCAGGTCGCGGGAGGTCTGGGCGAATGGATCCATCTGGGCGGCGCCAACGAGGACTTCCAGCGCGCAGACAATGTGAACCTGACCAGCACGCGTCAGCGCGGCGGGGAGACCCGCGGCATCTGGGTCAAGGTCGAAGAGGTTCAGTAGTCATCACCGCCAACCGCACTACAGCACGCCGTTATATCGCCGCCATGGCGTGCGGTATGTCCCTTTGTGGTTGCGCGACGGCGGATCCTTACGCCACCCGGGCAGGCACTGCAGCAGGAAGGCCGGAGCTTGTGCCGAAGGCTGCCGATGCGGGCGGGCCACTCCTCGGAGAGGTTCTGTTAATTCATCTCAATCAACAGCGAACGCGCGCGAATCGGGCTGTCAGACCTGAAGCTGGACCCGCTGCTGATGCGTGCCGCCCAGGAGCATACCCTGGACATGGCGGGGAGCGATTACTTCGATCATGCGGGGACGGACAACTCCGACCCCGGGGAGCGGATCGCGCGCCAGGGCTATCGCTGGCGATTTATCGCGGAGAACATCGGCTGCGGTCAGGAGACGCCCGAGGCAGTGGTGGCAAGCTGGCTCGCCAGCGCCGGTCACCGGCAGCACGTCCTCTCGGCGCAGGCCCGCGATGTCGGAGTCGGGCTCGTGCAACGCGCTGACAGTGGATGCCGTTTTTACTGGACCGCTGTGTTCGCCGTACGCCACTGATTCCGCGCGGTAATGATGGGCCCGGCACGAGCGTGCTCTTGGCCGGATCGCATCTGCCGCCCCATGCATAAGGCACAAGCTGATAGGAGGCCATATGCGCGAACCGGATGCTGCGCCCCGCGCTACCCTGAGTTCCCAATGTGAAGTCGTCAAATGTTCCTCCCAGAACTGGAATACGCGACAGTAAACATCGCGCTTAATTGGGGGCTATACGCCCAGATCGATACTTCACGTCGGTGGCAAGGCAGGCTGCTTGACACATTGGGACTGGGCCCGTTCAAGACACCCTCTCGCGTGGTGCTGAGGACCGCCGGACTCACTCTCGAGGCTTATGATCGCCCCGATGCTTCCAGGCCTGCGCTGCTGATCGTCCCCGCGCCGATCAAGCGCCCCTACATCTGGGACATGCTCCCGCGCGTGAGCGTGGTGCAGCGGTGCCTGGAGAATCGCCTGCAGGTCTACCTGGTTCACTGGGAGCTACCGGGAGATGTGGAAGAGGAATTTGGTCTTGGTGAGTACGCCGACAGCCTGATCCTGACGTGCGTGAACGCCGTTCGCGCCGAGACTGATCGCGAACGCATCTTCCTGGCAGGGCATTCGCTCGGCGGAACACTTGCGGCCATCTTCTCTGCCCTGCACCCCAACCAGCTACAGGGACTGGTGTTGCTGGCAGCGCCGTTGCATTTCGGACTGGACGTGGGTGCGTTTGGCCCGATACTCGCGAGCTTGATGCGTGCCCATCTCACCGATGCGCTCCCCGGTAACGTCCCCGGTTCGGTGCTGGATATCGTCAGCTATCTCGCCGATCCCGATGCGTTCGGCTGGTCACGGTGCGTAGACTGGCTGAACAGTCATTCTGACCCGGAGGCGCTGCAGACGCACTTCCTTGTCGAGCGATGGACCCTCGATGAAATGCCGCTTGCCCGGCGCCTGGTGGAAGAAGTTGTGGAATGCCTGTATCGGCAGGACCGCTTCATGCGCGGAGACTTGACCATCCGCGGGCGGCGCGCCGCCCCTGAGCGCATCTCCGCGCCGGTCCTGAGCGTGGCCGAGACGCGTTCACCCGTCGCCCCGCCGGAGTCAATCCTGCCCTTTCACAACAGTCTTTCCAACACTGATAAACGGCTAATCTGGTATCAAGGCGACAGCGGCGTCGCGCTTCAACATGTGGGAATGCTGGTCGGCAAGACCGCCCACCAGACGCTGTGGCCCCAGATCATCCGCTGGATGCACGCCCGCGACGCTGAATCAGCCGCACTCACATGATTTGCGGCGGCGACAGTGGCCCCGCGGTGGTCATGCGGATCCACGACAACGATAAGCCGCCGATCGAGGCAGGGTGACTCTTGCGCGCCGATGAGGGGTGTGCAGGCGCGCGTAACAAGCCATCAGATCAGCCCGCTCTCGCGGGCGCGACTACCATTCCTTTGTATCCGCTAGTCCGTCCAGAGCTTCTCCCACCATTTCTCTGCGCTGGTCTTCGGGGCAATGACGTTCAGACCCATCTTGCTGCGAATGCTGTTGACGTCCCAGCCGGTGAGATTGGAGAGTGTCTGGGCTTCCTGATCTCGGCGCTGCGTGAGATTGTGCCGATACTGCTCCGCCGCCGCACACGATGACTTGCCGTCCCACGCATGGCGCAGCACGTAGCGGCCCTGGAAGCTCTCGCGGTCCGCCGTCTCCTGCAACACCAGATCTTCCGGAAATTTCTCGGCCGTGTATCGGACATGCAGGCGCGTAACAAATACGTTGCGCGCCTGAGGCAGAATGATCGATTTGTTCGGATTGTTGGGACTGAACACGCCCTGCGGCTCCAGCTCCTGCACCTGCCAGAACACGCCGAGCTGCCTCAGCTCCTCATCGCTCAGCGGGTCGGCGGCGCACGGATCGCACCAGTTCATGTCCCAGGCGTATTCGAGAAACACCGCCGTCATGTTCTCGCGTTTCACTTGCTCATCGAACATGGCGCGATAGAAGTCCGCGAACTCACCTTTCACGTAAACGGGGATGTCCATGCCTGTGGGCAGCCTTATAGTGCGGTAGTTGGTCGTCTCGACGCGGCCGTTGCGCGTCAGCGCGTAGATGAGCAGGTCTTGCGGCCCGTCGGCGTTGAGCGTGCCCAACCGGATCGGCAACATGAACTTCGGCGATTCGTAGGCTACCTGCAGCGGCCTTAAGTATGAGAAGCCCAGCTTCGCCTGCTCTTCGAGATCCACCCTGGCGACAAAGAAGTGCATGCTCTGCCTGATGTAGCTCTCCAGCACCCCGGCCGCTCCTTCCGGGATCCTGTAATCATTCTCCTTAAGCCACGTTTCGAGTCCCGTGCTCTGCTCGGCCGAGAGGATCACGATGTCGTACTCGCCGACCGTGTACTGCGCCTCTATCGTGACGCCCAGCGCCTTGTCGCGCTCGTCCCTGCGTCCCGCGACGGACGTGGGCGCAGCGGCCTTCGCGGCACGCTCGAGGAGCACCAGGTTGCAGGGGTCTTCATCGAAGTACTCGACCAGTCGCGGGGCGGAATAGGCATCGAGGTGATCGATGACCGCCTTGTCGCCCACATGGATCTGCCCCTCCTCGATAAAGGTGGGCACGGGCACCACGATGGCGAACTCCCTGGGGTCGCCCTTGTAATCATTGGCCATGGTGAGCACGGTGCGGTCCGCGTCGCGAACCAGCACGACCTGCGAGGCCTTGTTGAACAGCTTGGCGTCGGCCTTGGCGACGTAAAAGCCGCAGAATGCATGGACGACGGGTGCGCACGCCATGCCGATGGCAAGAGCTAGAATTCCTGATTTACGCATGAAGTGACTCCTCAAGCTGATTTCCACTGATAGCGCTTACCCGGCAGCAGGCGGTCGACGAACGGGACCAGCAAAGAGCAGCCTGCCAGTGACCAGAGCAGTCCGTTGGTGCGATAGAGAACAAATTGCACGAACCCAGCGCCCAGCGCCACCAGCATCGCGAACAAGACGCGGCCGGTGCGCGTATCGGGGGTCGTTTTGGGGTCCGAGATCATGAAGAAGCTGAAGATGAGCAGCGCGCCGCCCTGCATCTGGCGGCTCGGGATCGCCCACGGGTCGCCAAGCCAGGCCGCGCGGCCGAATACAATGGCGGCGTACGCGAGGAGGAACGCGATCGTCACGTCGCTGCGCTCCGCGCGATAGATGACCAGGCCCCCGAAGCAAGCCAGTAGAAACGCGAAATAAGTCTTGCTGCCCCACTGCGCCGGTGATACCCACGCATATTCGCTGAAAAGCAGCAGCATCGCCACGATGGCGAGGTTGGTGGGGTTGAAAATGTGCTTGCCGCCCAAACGCAGCAAAAACTTGCTGCCTATGGCGATGACAGCCGCCAGCGCGAGAATGCCGAGGCTGTTGCTGCGTAACAACAGGCAGAGCGACAGCGCGGAGATCAGCGGACTGCGAAAGTCGAGCTTCGGTAATCCGACCGCGCGCGTGCATGCCCACTGCGTCAGCAGCGCGACGCTTATAATGGTGACCACCTGCGGCAACCCCACGTCGAAACGCAGCCGCGCGATGCCGTACAGAAGCAGGGTGGCCAGACATGCGATCTGGTAATGACGCGGATCAGTGCGCCACCATGACCGTCCTGAACCGGCCGGCCAGCTCCTGGTTGGCGGCGCCAGGACCGTTGTATCCGTTGTCGCCGCTATCATCTCCGGCTCCTGAATCGACTATACATCTCCGTTCGTCCTTTCTGTAGCGCCGCCACAGGCGTCGCGCAGTCGCAGTTGCATTAGCTTCAACGCAGCCGCCTCCTGTCCGGGGTTAACGCCACGGCAAACTTCTTTTCCAGTATCATTAGCCGCTCCTTTTTTTGGAGCTCGAAAGACTCTTGATGGAAGTCCTCCCTGGACCGGTGGCCCTGTCCGAGTTCCGGCTCGCCAGGCGCCTCTCCTCCCTGCAAAGCCTCGCGCCATCGATTCGTCGGCTGCACGCCCAGTTCACCCACTATCTGCACGCGGACCCACCGCTCGATACGCAGGAGAGGGAGCGCCTGCGCTCACTGCTTGACTACGGCGCCGCACCCGCTGGACTGGATACCGCCCACACCGTGTCGCTCCATGTCGTGCCGCGCTTCGGCACGATCTCGCCGTGGTCGAGCAAGGCCACAGACATCGCCCGCAATTGCGGGCTGACCAAGGTGCGCCGCCTGGAACGCGGCACACACTGGCGGATTTCTATCCTCCCCGGCGCCTCGCTCGATGAGAGGGCGCTCGCCTGGATCCGGCGCACGCTGCACGACCCGATGACCGAAGCGGTGCTCACAGAGCCGTCGCAGGCCGCCGCGCTCTTTACGCACGCCGCGCCGGCGCCACTCGCCTGCGTCGATATCCTGAGCGGCGGCCGGCGCGCGCTCGAAGCGGCGAACCGCGACATGGGGCTGGCGCTCTCCGGGGATGAGATCGATTACCTGATCGAGAGTTTCCGCTGCCTGGGCCGCAACCCGAGCGATGTGGAACTGATGATGTTCGCGCAGGCGAACTCGGAGCACTGCCGGCACAAGATCTTCAACGCCAACTGGATCATCGACGGCGAGGCGCAGCCGATGTCGCCGTTTCAGATGATCCGTCACACGCACGCTACGCATCCCGGCAAAGTGTTGGTTGCCTATCGCGACAACGCCGCGGTGACCCGCGGGTACAGCGGCCATCGCTATCTGCGTACCCCGGATACCGCTGAGTACGGTTACATATCCGATGATGTGCACGTTGTCATGAAGGTGGAAACGCACAACCACCCGACTGCGATCTCACCCTATCCGGGCGCGGCTACCGGTGCTGGCGGGGAGATCCGCGACGAGGGTGCAACCGGCACCGGTGCGCGACCCAAGGCAGGTCTGACCGGTTTTTCCGTCTCTAACCTTCACATCCCGGAATTCATACAGCCGTGGGAGCAGGATCACGGCGTTCCCGCTCGCATGGCCTCAGCGCTCACCATCATGACCGAGGGCCCGATCGGTGCGGCCGGTTTTAACAATGAGTTCGGGCGGCCCGCCCTCGCCGGCTACTTCCGCACTTACGAGCAGCGCGCCGACGACGGCGAGGTGCGCGGCTATCACAAACCGATCATGCTCGCCGGCGGTCTCGGCAATATCCGCCCGGCGCACACCGGCAAACGCGACATTCCATCCGGGGCGCTCATTGTCGTCCTCGGTGGGCCAGCGATGCTCATCGGCCTGGGAGGTGGCGCCGCCTCCTCGCTCGCAAGCGGCGCCAGTCATGAGCAGCTCGACTTCGCTTCCGTCCAGCGCGACAACGCCGAAATGCAGCGGCGTTGCCAGGAGGTCATCGATCAGTGTGTCGCGCTGGGCGACGCCAATCCCCTTCTGTCCATCCACGATGTCGGTGCCGGCGGTCTGGCCAATGCCGTGCCCGAACTGCTGCACGGCAGTGAGCGTGGCGGCCGGATCGATCTTCGCGCCATCCCCAACGATGAACCAGGGATGTCGCCGCTCGGCATCTGGTGCAACGAGGCGCAGGAACGTTATGTGCTCGCCATCGCCCCCACCGACATCGAGCGTTTCGAGGCCCTGTGCGCGCGCGAGCGCTGTCCCTACGCCGTCATCGGCACTGCCACGGCAGAGCAGCAGTTGCTCATTGAGGATCGCCTCCTCCGCAACAACCCCATCGACATGCCCATGCAGGTGCTGCTCGGCAGGACGCCGCGCATGCAACGCACCGTCACTCGATCCCGCCGTTCCTCGCGCTCACTCGACCTCTCGGGCGTCAATGTCGCCGAGGCGGCCGGCCGTATCCTGAAGTTGCCGGCGGTGGCCGACAAGGGGTTTCTCATCACCATCGGCGACCGCACCGTCGGGGGCTTAAGCTGCCGGGATCAGATGGCCGGGCCATGGCAGGTCCCGGTCGCGGATTGCGCCGTTACCGCCGCTTCCTTTCGCGACTACACGGGCGAGGCAATGGCGATCGGCGAGCGCGCGCCGGTCGCGCTCATCGATGGCCCGGCGTCCGGGCGTCTGGCTATCGGCGAGGCCATCACCAACATCGCCGCCGCCCGCATCATGCAGATCTCCGATGTGGTGTTGTCGGCGAATTGGATGGCCGCCTGCGGACACGGCAGCGAGGACGCGGCGCTGTTCGATACCGTGCGCGCAGTGGCGATGGATCTGTGCCCGGCGCTCGGGATCGCCATCCCGGTAGGCAAGGATTCGTTGTCGATGAGAGCGATGTGGAACGACGCCCGGGGTGCACATCAGGTCGTCTCGCCGCTGTCGCTCATCGTCTCGGCGTTTGTGCCGGTCGTGGATATCCGCCTGTCGCTGACGCCGCAATTGCGTACAGACTGCGGAGAGACGACGTTGCTCTTCATCGATCTCGGGCGGGGGCGCAACAGGCTCGGGGGCTCCTGCCTGGCGCAGGTTTACAACCAGCTTGGCGATGCCCCGGCGGATCTGGACGATCCCGAGGACCTCAGGCGCTTCTTCGCGACGATCCAGATTCTGAACGAGGCAGGACTGCTGCTCGCGTATCACGACCGTTCCGACGGTGGACTCTTTGCCACCCTCTGCGAGATGGCGTTCGCCGGCCGCACCGGGCTTGCCGTCGCCCTGGACGCGGTGGGCGAGGATCCGCTCGCGGCATTGTTCAGCGAAGAGCTCGGCGCCGTCGTGCAGGTGCGCGCGCAGGATGCGGACGCCGTGAGGCAGCAGTTCGAATCTACCGGCCTCGGCGCAGCGGTCCACACGCTGGGCACGCTCGCGCCCGATCTAACCCTGCGCATCACGCACGGTGGCTGCCCGATCTACAAGGCGGACGTGCTGACGCTGCAGCGAACGTGGGCGGAGACCAGTTACCGCATGCGCGCCCTGCGCGACAATCCCGTTTGCGCCGGCCAGGAGTTCGATGCGCTGCTGGATCGCGACGATCCAGGCCTGACCGTACAGGTAAGCTTCACCGTCGACACCCCGCCCGCCATCAGGACGAACGTGGCGCCGCGCGTCGCCCTCCAGCGCGAGCAGGGCGTGAACGGCCATGTCGAGATTGCAGCCGCCGTCGACCGTGCCGGCTTTGCGCCCGTCGACGTGCACATGAGCGACATCCTTAACGGACGCACCAGCCTGCGCGATTTCCACGGCCTGGCCGCCTGCGGCGGTTTCTCCTACGGTGACGTGCTCGGGGCGGGCGGCGGGTGGGCGAAGTCCATCCTTTTTAATACCCGCGCGCGTGAAGAGTTCGCCGCCTTCTTCGGCCGCGCGGACACCTTCACCCTCGGCGTCTGCAACGGCTGCCAGATGCTCTCGGAACTCAAGACGCTGGTACCGGGCGCGGAGAGCTGGCCGGGCTTCGTGCGCAACCTGTCCGAGCAGTTCGAAGCGCGTCTGGTGATGGCCGAGGTGCTGGACTCTCCATCGATCCTGTTCCGCGGCATGGCCGGTTCACGGCTGCCGACTGTCGTGGCTCACGGCGAAGGCCGCGCGTCATTCGGCAACGAGGACGGCGCTGCGCGGGCGTTAGCGGAGAAGCTGGTCGCCCTCCGCTACATCGACAACCACGGCCGCGCGACAGAGACCTACCCGGCCAACCCGAACGGATCGCCACTCGGCATCACGGCGCTCACCAGCCGCGACGGTCGCGCGACCATTCTCATGCCGCACCCGGAACGTGCGTTCCTGCGCAAGCAGTACTCTTGGATTGCCCGTGAGTGGAAGCACGAGGACGGGCCCTGGCTGCGGCTGTTTCAGAACGCGCGCGCCTGGCTCGGCTAGCCGCTGCCACACAGTGCGCCCGGAAGACCGATTCAGCACGAATACGTGCCGACATCGTGACGAAGGCTTATCTCGCCCGATTCAAGGAATCGGGCCGCGCGTAGGCGGTGGAGTGGTGGGAAGCGGGGCGGCCGGCGGCAGAGTTGTGTGCGGCGATGTCGATGTACCCGGGGATGTTGTCGAGGTCTGCGGCAATTGAGTCGCCTGGTCGCCGGCGCGGAATGACGGGTCCCTGAGCGGGTCGTTAAGGAGGTTATCCCCGATCTCACCCGCTTCGATCAACTCCGGTGGGGTGTTCGCGTCCGGAACGTAGAAACTCTTGCCGGCAGGGACATCGACGCTACCCTGATCGTTGAAGACGTTAAGCACGCCGTCCTGCGTCTGCCCATGCAGGCCGTCGCGCAGATCCGGGCAATCCGAAGCGCAGAGCCGCGCGTTGTAGGCGGTGCCGCGGATGCCGATGGTCGCCACCGTCGTGTTCACGCGATAGGCGGTGCGGTTCTTGTGGCCGATGGCACCGGATATGGTGCGGAAGCCTCCCTTCAGCAGACTGAAGAAGCTGCGCTCGCTGCCATCCTCGGCGCCGGCGTAGTGATACTCATCGATGCGAAACCGGGAGCGCGGCTGCAGGGACAGCAGGGCACCGTCACTGAACCGGATCTGGGCGCGACCTTCCTGCGTGGCCAGCGTGTCACCGGCGTTGACGGGGTCGTCCTTCTTCAGGCCGCGCGCCGTGCCCGAGGCATCTATCGCCTGCACGGCGCCCGCGCTCGAGATCACACTGCCGGCGACTTCCGCCGCACTGGCGTTGCCCCAGGCCATCGACAACACGAGCGCGAGGATTTCGAGGGAACGCTTTTTTCCGCACGTCACCCGGATCGCTTTCTCTCAGGCACCCTGACCGCGAACGGGAGCTCCCCGAGGGATCTGCGGGAATTACGGAACAGTGCCTCTGCGCGTGGTACCCGCAGTGCTCAGACCGAATCCGCCTACACCGTAAATGGCATCGGAAAAGGTATCGATCCGGTAGGCCAATCCGGCGTGCGATGGCGTCGGTCCCAATGCCGTCTGGGTGGATCCCGCGAGAAAACCGTTGATCTGCGTGGGGCATCCGTCAATGCAGATCGTTGGATCATTGGAAACAGACGCGCTGTAGATGCCAGCGAAGTTGTCGGTGAGAGAGCCTTGTCCAACCACGGAATAGTCGACGAGGTGACGGACAGTCATGCTGACGTCGACCGTGGCCTGGGTGAAGTTCACCACCAGTTGACCGTCGATGATGCCTTCGCCGATGGTTGACCCGCTCTGGTTGGTGGAATGCGTCGCGGAGCCCGGGATGAAGTCGTAGGTCGCGAACCCCAGAGACGGGCTCGCATCGCTCGTTACGCCGTAGATCTGATGCAGGCTCTGGTGACCGGTAAGAGGACCGTCGAATATCGTGGTGCCCGCCAAGACGTCGGAGTAAGTCCCGCCCGTCCACCGGAACGCGAACAATACCCCGTTCGAGAAAAAGTCCTCGGTCCTCGCCGTACCCAGCGTGAACACCTCGTTCTGCCCGGTGACCGTCCAGGTTCCGTCCACCACGCTGGGCGGCAGGCCATCCAGCGCCACGTTGACGTAGCTGAATACATTTCCGAAGGTCGTATCGGCATGTGCCGCAGTGAGACTCACCGCCAGTTGTCCCCCTGTGATAGGGCTGGGCGTTCCGTCGCTGCTGAATTCGTTACCGGCGACGAAGTCCGGCGGCGCGGTGCCTGCTTCCGTCGAGGAGGCCTCATCGAACCCTCCGCCCTCATCCAGCGCCACGTATCCCTCCGTCCCCAGGGTAGTCTCCCGGGGCGAGCACGTGTCACAGGCGGTGTGGTAGTTCTGGCCAACTGTCATATCAATCGTGCCGGTGCCGTTGGTCTGCGTCACCTTGCCCTCATTGCTGATGGCGTGCAGCCCATCGGGCAAGCCTAACGCTGCACAACTCCCGGCCACGCACATCAACAGGCGCCCCGCGGTGCCGCGGATGCCGATGGTCGCCACTGTGGTCTTGATCTTGTAGTTCTGATTGTTCTTGTGGCCGATGGCGCCGGTGACAAACCGGATGCCGCCCTTCACGAGGTTGAAGATGCTGCGCTCGCTGCCGTCCTCCACACCCGCGTAGTGGTACTCGTCAATCTTGAACTGCGTGTCCGGCTGCACGGCGATGAAGCCGCCGTCGGCAAAGCGCACCTGCATGCGCCCGTTCTCGGTGACTAGCGTCTGCCCCGTGGCGACTTCCTCGCCCTTGCGCACCGGATGACTCTGACCCGCAGCGTCCACGAGCTGGGCCTCGCCATAGGCATAAACGACTTTGCCCGCCGTGTCGGCCTCACTCCCCACGGCTCCGAAAAGGCAAACCAGGAATGCGGCCCCGGACAACACTATCTTGTGCGACATGATTGAATCTCCCCCTGAGGTTGCTCGCCGCGCCGGCCGAACCTTATCGTATTGATTTCCTCAATGTAGTCTAGCCCAACGGCGCGGACTTCTCGCCCCCGTGCTAGCGGCGGCCTCCCGGTACACCCGCGACCCTGGCACAAGGCAGTAATTGCGGACATGACAGGTCCGACCGGATCTGGCCGTCCGGGGCTCGCCTGCCTCACGGCGCGACGAGATAAGTCCCCGTGAAGGTGACCAATCCGTTGGGGTCCCTGAGGTCGTAGACGCCGGCCGCCGCAGCGGGCGATCCGGAACCCACCAGCGCGAACTCGGAACCGCCGATGAGCGAATTGGCCGTCCCGCAGATCCCGCCGCCACCGGAGCAGGAGCCCATCAGGTCAAAGTGTCCGAACTGGGGGCTGGTGGCATCGAGCAGCCCGGTACCGGACGCGAAATAGCTGATGCCGCTAATGGGAAAGCTGCCACTGACACTGGCAAGGACATTGTTCTGGCCGAAATCGACCGTGAGCAACACCGAATGGGAACCGACTTCCGTCATGCCGCTGCCGGCCTGGTTCATCGTCGGCTGAGTGCCTCCGATCAGCGTGCCGAAGGTCGCGGTGCCGGTCGCCGGCACCGAGACGATAATCGGCGAAGTCGTATAGATGGCGTGCGCATGACCGAGCGGCGACACTGGGGATCCATTCAGATCCACCTGCCAGCCCGTAGACCAGCGCACCCAAAACACATCGAGCGCCGCGTTGCCGCCCGACTCGGCTATCGTCGCGCCCGAGGTATCGAACGCGAAGGACGCAGCAGGATCCGTTCCGTCAGCAACAGGCGCCGACCCGGAAAGCGGAATATTGTTCGCGTCGAGCGTCAGCTGCGTACCCGGGTCGTCCCTGGAATACGCCGCCACATGGCTCTTCGGCAGCGGTGCGGCGCTTCCTGTGTCCTCGACGTAGGCAAACCCGATGGCGTGGCCAGCGCCGCCTGAAGGCGGTGGCGTCGGAGGCGGTGGCGTGGGAGGCGGCGGCTCATCAATGACCTCCAGACCACCGCTGTCGTCACGCTGATCGCCCGCGTAGAACTCTGTCGTGATGGTCTCCGCCGTGATCACTTCCTCCGCCAAACCCTCTTCCGTGGATGCGGCTTCCTCCTCCGCCGCGCCCTCCTCCGTGGCGCCAGCCTCCTCAGACCCCTCTTCCTCCTCTCCCGCTTCCTCGGTTGCCACGACCGCTGCGTAGGCGTCCGGTCCCTGTTCAACCTCGTTGTGCGCGCACGTGCTGCACTCGGTGTGAAAGGTCTCTCCGACCGCGACCTCCGTGATCCCCGTCTCGTTGGTCAGGGTCAGCGTGTCCTGGTGTCCCGTCACGTACGCCCCGTCGCGCTGCCCGGCGCAACTTCCCGCCACGCACATCACCACCAGGCCGGCGCTGCCGCGGATCCCGATCGTCGCGACCGCAGTCCTGATCTGGTAGTTCTCCTTGTTCCTGTGACCGATAGCGCCCGTCACGAAACGGATGCCTCCCCGGACGAGATTGAAGAAACTTCTCTCGGAGCCGTCTTCCCGGCCCGCGTAGCGGTACTCGTCGATCCTGAATCGCGTGTTGGGCTGAATGGCGATGAATCCGCCGTCGGCAAAGCGCACCTGCATGCGCCCGTCCCGTGTCGCCAGGGTCTGGCCGGCCGCCACCGCCTCCCCTCTGCGCGCGGCTCGGCCCCGCCCCGCAACGTCCAGGACTTGCGTCTCGCCGTACGCATAGATGACGTTGCCGGCAGGTTCAGCGACGCCGCCTACAGGTGTAAGGCAAGCCATTGAGAGAACCGCGAGGGCGAGGGGACGGAGGTGCATGAGGGTGGTCTCCTTGAGGTGCCTGGCACAAAACTCATGCAAGCAGCAGGCCCGACTGCCGGACCGAAACGTGTCAGAAGTCGCTGCGGAAGGTAACGAGCGCCTCCCACCGATCGTAATCGGTCAGCACCACGTTGGAGTTATTGCGGGTGTAGCGTACCTCGGGACGGACGCTGATGTGGCGTGTAATCGCGTAGCGCAATCCACCATCAACGCTGTAGTAGTCGTCCTCGCGGCAGTCCACGGCGTCGCAGTCGTTCAGGTCGGCGCCTAACGGCGCAAAGCCCGGCGTCGCGCTGTCGTACCAGCTGCCCTGGTAGTTGAAGCTGGCATACGCCCGGGCCCGGTTGCTCAGGGAATATTCACCTCCAACCCGTCCCCCGACGAGGTTGCGGCCGACCCCGAATGCATTGTCCTCCTCCTCCAACTCAGTCCCGCCGAAGACGCTCACGAACGTGATCGGTCTGCCCTTCGCTTCGAAAGCGTGCCCCCAGCCGACGCCGCCTACAAGCCGGTTCACATCACGGATCCCCTGCTCCGGGAAGCGGAAGAAGGCCCCCTGAACGAAGGCGTTCACCTGGTCGCGCGGCCCGACTGCCCGGACGTATTCTGCGTTTGCGCCGCCCAGGTCCCGATTTTCATCCGAGCCCACGTAGAACTTCTGCCCGAATATGGCAAGACGATACCTGTCCAGCTCGGTGGGCGCGTACTGGACGCCCAGACTGCCGTTGGCGCCCGAGGTGCTGCAGCTCGTCCGGCCCTCGGCGGTAACGCATTCCGTGTCCTCGAGGTTCGCGCGGTGGAACAGGTCGATGCCGCCGTAGAGCCTCCATATCGGATTGAGCGGACTGGTGAAGTTGAATCCGGCGTTCAGGTCCCAGATACCGGAGTCCTGTTCTACCCCCGAGGGGTCAAGCGTGAACGGCAGATTGCCGAAGACGGGGATCGTGATCTGGCTGGTATCGGTCGCGCTGTTGACGTTGCTGTCGTAGCCGAAGCCGGTCTCGACGTAGGCGTTGTACGTCGTGCGGGCGGCGCTTAAGCGTGCCTGGATCGCGGATAGATAGCGGTCGATGGTCTGCTGCACACCGAGTGGCAGCTTTTCTCCGCGGGCGCGCTCGAACCGCGCTCTGGCGGTGTCGTTCTCGCCCATCTCGTAGTAGGCGCGACCGAGCTCGGCATGGGCGGCAGCATTGTCAGGTTGCACGTCGAGCACCCTCTCCAGCGCGAACGCCGCCTCGGCCGGCTTGCCGGCATCGATCGCGGCCATGCCGTAGAGCAGATCGAAGTCCGGATTGCCCGCATTGGCCTCGGCGGCAGGCTTCAAGAGCTCGTACGCCGCAGCCCCCTTGCGCTGGGCCAGCAGCTCGCGCGCCTTGCCGAGCAGGTCCTCCTGCGCACCCGCCATGGCGGCCGCACAAGCGAGCCAGCCGAATACTAAGGCATTGATAAATCGGTATAAAATCCCCATCGTTCCCCCTCTCAAGGCGAGGCGGCACCGGTACTTAATTAAAACTCAATTCTAACTTTAATGTATAACTTAACGAATCACAAGGATTTTTGTCTATTTCCCATGGTGTCGCAACGCCGTCGGAGGCTGACGCAACCAATTGATAACCGGCCCTGAACTCTTGCCGGTGCGGGGAGGCCTTAGAATCGGCAAAAGAGGAAGACGTCCTGACGAGGAAACCCACGATGCTGATAAGGAAGCCTGCGACGTTCGGCTCTCGTCGCCCGGCGAATACGGGCTCTACTCGAACCTCAGTCCCGTGCGCGACCAGCCGCGCTGGAGCCAGAAGAAGGGGCTGCGCATCGGCGAGTTCCTGAAGCGCGACACCCTGTCGTTCAACGGCTACGCCGATCCGGTAGCGAGGGCCCCCACATCGGCCTTAACAATGGCGAAGTAACCACAGCTCTGCCTCTCCAGAGGGAGCTGGCGAACCGGCGCCGACGGGCCGGCTCGCCTTTCTTGTTCGTGGGAGTCCGTGTACGCTTCTGCCCATGGACAAGATCTTCCACATCGCGGACGACGACGCGCAACTGTTTCGCCGCTCAGTCGGTCACGTCAAACCCGTCAGGCACAATCAGGCGGAGATGGGCAAGCCGCGTCCCGATCCCATCCCTGTGCAGCGCCTGCTCGATGAGCGCGAAGTGCTGCGCGAGATGGCCTCCGGCCATTTCGACAACGCCGAAATCGAAACCGGGGAGGAACTG
>JBQTIC010000039.1:0-3721 GCA_052388435.1 Chromatiales bacterium
TCCGACAGCGCCACCACCTGGCAGGCGGCGCAGGAGGCCGTGGCGGCGATGCGGGGCGTTCCAGGCGTCATCCTGCCGTTTCCGGACGGGGTGGTGCGCAGCGGCAGCAAGCCCGGTTCCAAATACAAAGCACTCATGGCATCGATCAACGAGGCCTACTGCCCGACGCTTCAGGCTTGCGTGGAGAGCAGCAGCCTCAGGCCGGAGGTGCGCTGTGTGCTCGAAATTGTCATCGATGGCCTGGACCTGGCTGCGGTCGAGACTGCCATGAGGGTAGGAATCGAGGCCGCCTCGCGTCACGGCCTGCTGCAGATCTCCGCCGGCAATTACGGGGGCAACCTTGGCCAGTACCAGATCGGACTGCAAGGCCTGACGGTCGATTTGAGAGCCACCGCATGAGCCTGACGCTCTCGCTGCACACCGCACCGCAGGTGCCGCTGGAGGCGGAGGGACTCATACCGGAGCGCCTGGAGGGCCTCGACAGCGCGGCGGTAGCCCGACTGCCATTGCTACACGGAAACGAAAACGTCCATGTGGGCGACTTCTTCAAAGTGGAAGGCAAGGGAAACGGTGAGTTGCGCCTGGAGGGCGACTTGAGCCGCGTGAAGTTGCTGGGAGCGAACATGAGTCGCGGCCGCCTCACGGTGAATGGAAACGTCGGCCTGCACCTGGGCGCAGCGATGACCGGCGGCGAGGTCATCGTTGACGGCAATGCGGGCGACTGGGTGGGTCCGGAGATGGCCGGCGGCAGCATCGTCATCCGCGGCAATGCGGGCCACATGGTCGGCAGCGTGCATCGCGGCGGGTCGATTGGCATGCGCGGCGGAGAAATCGTCGTGCATGGCAGTGCGGGGAACGAGATTGGCAACGGCATGCGCAACGGTCTCATCGTCATCGGCGGCGACAGCGGTGATTTCACGGGCGTCAGCATGCGTGCCGGCACCATCATCGTGCTGGGCCACCTCGGCTGGCGCAGCGGCGCGGGAATGAAACGCGGTTCCATCGCGTCGATGCACGAAGCGGAGCTGCTGCCCACCTTCAGCTATGCCTGCACCTACCGCCCGGTGTTCCTGCGGTTGTACCTGCTCCAGCTTCGCGAGCTCGGCCTGCCCGTCGGGGAGGCATGCGTCAACGGTGAATATCGCCGCTACAGCGGTGATGCCATCGAGTTGAACCGCGGAGAGATATTGCTGCTGACAGCCTAGCGCGGTCCGTCCGGGGAGGATTCACCAATGACCACCATCGTTACCGATAACTGCCAAAGATGTCGTTTCACCGATTGCGTAACGGTCTGCCCGGTCGCCTGTTTTCACGGCGACGCGGAGATGCTGTACATCGACCCCGAGGTGTGCATCGACTGCAGCGCCTGCATCCCGGTGTGCCCCGTGCATGCCATCTTTGAGGAGAAGGATCTGCCGGAGGACAAGCGCGAGTGGATCGCCGTTAACGCCGAGAAGGCGCCGCTGCTGCCGGTAATCGACGAGAAGCAGGAACCGCTGCCGACCGCCGAGGCGCGCAAGGCGGAACTCGGCTACTGAGGGGCGCGCCATGCCGGCATTGGGGACAGCGGAGCATCCGCTGCGGGTGGCGGTTGTGGGCAGCGGACCGAGCGGCTTTTATGCCACCGAGGCCCTGTTCAAATCCGGCAAGACGGTGAGGGTCGATATGTACGAGCGCCTGCCGATCCCCTATGGCCTGGTGCGCAGCGGCGTCGCGCCGGATCATCCCAAGCTCAAGCAAGCCATCCTCGTCTACGACAAGATAGCGCGCTCGCCCAACTACCGATTCTTCGGCAACGTCACTATCGGTCGCGACCTGACCATGGAGGAATTGCGTGGCGCCTACCACGCCGTGATCTTCGCCTGCGGCGCGGAGACTGACCGACGGCTGGGCATTCCCGGCGAGGATCTCCCCGGCAGTCATACCGCGACCGAGTTTGTCGGCTGGTACAACGGCCATCCCGACTACCGCGATCGTGTCTTCGATTTGTCACAGGAGGTGGCGGTCATCATCGGCCAGGGCAACGTGGCTGCCGACGTTTGCCGTATCCTCGCCAAGACCGTCGACGAATTGAAGCACACCGACATTGCCGAGCACGCCCTGGAGGCGCTGGCGCAAAGCCGCGTGCGTGAGATCCATGTCATCGGCCGGCGCGGCCCGGCGCAGGCCAAGTTCACCAACAAGGAGTTGCGCGAGCTTGGCGAGCTGGCCGACGCCGCTGCAATCGTCCATGCGGCCGATCTCAAACTGAATCCGGAGAGCGAGACGGAGCTTGCCGACAAAAGCAACGATGTCAGCACCAAGAACGTGCAGCTCTTTCAGGGCTTCGCGGCACAGACGGAGACTGGCAAGCGTCGCCGTTGCTACTTTCACTTCCTTGAGGGCCCGGTCGAACTGTGCGGCGGCGCGCGGCTGGAGAAGGTGGTACTTGAGAAGAACCGGCTCGAGGGTCCCGCCTTCGATCAAGCCGCGCGGGGCACGGGAGAGAGGTTAGAACTGCCGTGCGGGCTACTGTTTCGCAGCATCGGTTACAAAGGGATGCCCATCGACGGCGTGCCCTTCGACGAACGCAAGGGTGTCTTCCCCAACGAGGATGGCCGGGTGCGCGACGGTAGCGGTGTCGTCCCGGGAATCTACTGTGCCGGATGGATCAAGCGCGGACCCACTGGCATCATCGGCACCAATCGCGCCGACAGCGTCGCCACCGTCAATTCCCTGCTCGCCGATCTCGAAAGCCTGAATTCGGCGGAAGACCGGCGTGGTGCCGATGCACTTTACGCGCTGCTCGCGCGCAACAGTGTCAGGAGCATCGGTTTCGAGGAATGGCTGAAGATCGACGCCGCGGAAGTCGGGCGCGGCGCCCCGAAGGGCAAGCCGCGCGAGAAGTTCACCCGCGTTGCCGAGATGCTGCACGTCTTGCAACGCTAGGGCCTGTCTCATAGATGCTCGCATGATGCGTTGCCGACCTAAAAGAGGCGGATGCAAGGCGCGAGGCGAGGCCGGCGCGGCGCGCGTGTAGAACGCCGCCGCGAGTTGGGTAGCGCAGTGTCGAGTGCGGGAGCGACGGGGCAATGCACCGACATTGCCATCCTTCCGGCGACCTGACCCGGCCCCACTGGCCGCTGCGCGATAGCGTAGACCGGTCGGTGCATCGAGAATCGCACACTGCCGTACACGCAAGCATCTATGAGATAGGCTCTAGTCCCGCGTCTTGCCGTCGCCGGCCTCCAGCGCGTGGGCCTCGACACAGGTCCGTTGCTACGCGTGATTCACGCGCGCGCGGAACCTTGTGCATCATCATCATCGACGCCCGATATGCCTTTGCCGCCGGGAGAAGAATTCGTATACTTGCCCCGGGTTGCGTGGGGTGCTGTGCCGGCAGAGAGGTCCTTCCGTATCCCGCCCGTATCGGGCAGTCTCTTCTCACCACAGTTATTACGGCTCTTATACAGGTCGCCGTGTTGATGTCTTCCTCGAAGAGTCAAGCCAGCTTGAAAAAAATCAAGACGGATGCTGACGCCGGCGTCACATACCGCAATGTGCCGTGCCCCTTCTGCGCCCTGCTTTGCGATGACCTTGCTGTCATCCGCCAGGGCAGCAAACTGCACGTGACCAGCACCGGCTGTCCCAAGGCAGTTGTCGGATTTGAGCGCCCCGCTGACGCGTCCACGCCCCGCATCAAGGGCGTCTCCACCACGCTGGCCAAGGCGCTGGCGCACGC
>JBQTIC010000040.1:0-9548 GCA_052388435.1 Chromatiales bacterium
CGGCACAGGGATGTGCCGCCATCTTCGAAGGCGGCAAGCCGTTGAAGATGAAGCAAAGCAAAAACCACGCTTTTTGCTTTGCGTGCTCTGAGAAGTCCAGGATGGGCTTATTCAGAGCTTCCTTAACAGCTAAAAACTATGTTCAGCAGTCTGCTAATCCACGTCAGCGCGGTTTCGCACCGGCTGGCGGCCAGCGCATGGGATCGCGTGCGCTGTGGATGACTGCGAGAACAGAGAGAAGTTCGCCGCGAACGGTATAGAACAGCGCGTAGGGAAAGCGAGGCAGCATCGCTCGACGCACCCCGCGAAGGATTTCAGGGTATATGAACGGCGCCTGTTCAAGACGCCGAAGTTGTAACTCTGTCGCTGCCATGAATTCATTGCCGAGCCCGGGGCTTTGCGTCTCGTACCACGCATAGGCTTCGCCGATTTCTCGGAGCGCTCGGGTTCGGAACTTCAGGCGGAACGCCATGCGCCCGAGCGCAACTGCGACTTCACTTCATCCCAGGAGAATCCCGCTTCGGGATCGGCCTCAAACTCCTTGAGCCGCTGCTCAAGCTCGTTCCTGAGAGCAGGGGAGACGTCAACGGCTTCGGGCACCGCCGCGATACTGTCCCAGATCAGTTCCACGAGAC
This sequence comes from Chromatiales bacterium, assembly GCA_052388435.1. Taxonomy (GTDB): domain Bacteria; phylum Pseudomonadota; class Gammaproteobacteria; order JAJPIJ01; family JAJPIJ01; genus JBQTIC01. The sequence continues at coordinate 636 of JBQTIC010000040.1, forward strand.
GGATGCGTTCCTGCACCGACAGCTCAAGAATCTCGCTTATTGAGGTGGCTTTCATGGTGGTTAGCCTAGCACTGTTTGGTTTCTGGTGGCCAATTCCGCGTAAAGCGGTGCGGCATTTCTATTGAGCCTTGCAGAATCGGTGAACAGCCTTTCGTCATGCCGGCGGAAGCCGGCACCAGTATTTTCACTGGATTCCTGCTTTCGCAGGAATGACTGCTAATAATTCACTCTTAATGCAAGGCTCAATAAGACCCGCTCCGGCGGGTTTTTCGTTTTCTGGCCGGTACAAAGCTCTTACTCCACCCGCGCATATGCACCTCACGAGGTAGCGTCAAGAATCTCTCGCATATAGGGGGCAGCGAGTGTCAAAGTGCGTCAGTGCTGATGCGCACGCAGTGTCGGACTATCCCGACCGGTCGCATCGCTGGGCCTTGCATGAATGGCCAACGCTCAATAGTTGATCAGTGTGGGAGTAATCACGCGCCGAAGAGGCGACGCGCAAGCAGCGTTTGCATATCGCTGCGTCCGTCGGCAATGAGATAGACATAGACGCGCTGGCCAACGACACGATAGATCACCCGGTAGGGTTTGAAGAATGTCTCCCGGTATTCGCGGATCCCGAGCGCTAGAAGCTCCTTCGGGCACGCCCCGCGCAGGGGAAGTTTCGCCAAGGCTTCGACCACCCTCTCGATCTGGTCGAGTACATGGCCGGCCTTGGCGGGCGCGTCGTGCCCGGCTATGTAATCGTGGATGTCCTCGAGGTCCCGCGCGGCGTCGTCCGTCAGCAGGACCTCGAAGCGCATCAGCCACGCGCCTTTTTCTCGCGCAGACGCAGGATGACGTTTGTTGCAGGCTTCGCCTTTCCCTCTTCGATCTGACGATTGCCCAGCGCCAGGATCTTCAGCAGCGCCATCGTTTCCTGAGTCTGCTCGTATGACGCAATGTCCTGGATCACCGCCTTCGCCTCCCCGTTTTGGGTGATCACCAGCGGCTCGCGTCGTTCGGCTAGCTCGCGGACTATGCTGGCCGCGTTCGCCTTGAGATAGCTGATGGGCTTGATCTGGGTCGAGTACTTCATGGAATGGATCTTTCTCATCTGAGTAATGGACCGAATATAGTCTTAATTCAGGCCCACTACAACCAACGTCGGAAAACGAAATCACTCGCGCGAGCACCTGCCCCTAGGGGGTCGAAGTCGACGTGCCGGCAGCCGTGCAAACAGATATTGCTGCGCCTGCACCCGACTAATTTATTGGCCCTTGCGTGATCGGTGAATAACTGTCCGCCGTGGCCGTCTTCACCCAATCCCCCCTTTTCCAAAGGGGGGCGAGGGGGATTTTCGAGCGGGAGCGCCAACTAATTATCCAAGCCTCGATCGAGCGGAACGCCCGTCCCGTCGGATGCCGCCGCCTCGACATACAAGCGGCGAGCGCATGGTGCGACAAACATCTGACATTTGTGAATTTCTATCGGCCGACTATAGTTAATTTGGGGGAGGTAAATCAGCGGGCGGCGGCAGCCTCCGTACCGCTGTAGCCGCCTGCAATCCCCCCGCAATCTTTAAAGAAGTACAGCGTTCTGGCTGCCTGGACCGGCGTCCGCGTTGCTCAAACGTTCGGGCGCTGAGCGGGTACAAGAAGGGGAGACCAGCCATGGCCATCATCATCGGATCAGATTTTGACGACTTGCTGAATGGCACCGCGAACAACGACACGATATTCGGGAAAGCTGGCAACGATGTGTTAAACGGCCTCGGTGGCAACGACACGCTGCTCGGCGGCATCGATAACGACACCCTCAACGGCGGTATCGGAAATGACACCCTGAACGGCAACGCGGGCAATGACATCCTCAACGGCGGAAGCGGCGTCGACACGATGCGAGGCGGCCTCGGAAACGATACCTATATCGTCAACAGTGCGCTCGATGTCGTGATCGAACTCGCAGGAACAGGAAGCGGGAACGACACGGTCCGGAGCTTCGTCAGCTTCACCCTCGGCGCAAACGTCGAGAACCTCACACTTGATGGCGGCGCTGCGATCAACGGCGCCGGCAATGCGCGCGTCAACACAATCATCGGTAACGGCGCCGCCAATGTCCTGAGCGGCGGCGCGGGCAACGACACGCTCGATGGTCAGGGAGGCAACGACACCTTAAACGGCGGTGCGGGCGACGACCTTCTGCAGGGCGGGGATGGCAACGACCGCCTGAACGGCGGCATCGATAACGACACCCTCAATGGCGAACTCGGCAACGACCGCCTGAACGGCAACGCGGGCAATGACATCCTCAACGGTGGTGACGGCAACGACACCCTCAACGGCGGCGACGGCAACGACTTCCTTACCGGCGGCATCGGCGTTGACGTGCTCAACGGTAGCCTGGGTATGAACGACAGCGTCGTGGAAACCCGCGACGCGGACTTCATACTGACGAACACCACTCTCGAGATCGGCGCTGAGGGAACGGATACCCTCCTCGGGATCGAGCGCGCCAACCTCACGGGCGGCTTAGGCGATAACGATTTCGATCTGACCGGCTGGACAGGCACGGGCAACATCAACGGTGCGGGCGGTAACGACACCCTGCTCGCCAGCAGCACATTCAACATCACCGGAACCAACGCCGGCACCGTGGACGGGGTGACCTTCACCAATATCGAGAACCTGACCGGGCAGGGCGCGGCCGACATCTTCGCATTCACCGCAACGGGCAACGTCAGCGGCACGCTCGACGGCGGCGCCGGGACCGACACCCTGGACTACTCGGCCTACACAACGTTCCTGGTCACCGTCGATCTGCTTGCGGGAACCGCAACTGCAACCGGCGGCATCGCCAACTTCGAGAACGTGACCGGCAGTGCGGACGCAGACATGCTCACCGGCGACGGCGCAGCGAACGTCCTGATGGGGCTGGCGGGCAACGATACCCTCAACGGCGGCGACGGCAATGACACCCTGAGCGGCAACGCCAACGACGATACCCTCAACGGCGGCGGGGACAACGACACCCTCAACGGCGGCGGGGACAACGACACCCTGAACGGCGAAGCCGGCATCGACACCCTCACCGGCGGGTTAGGCAACGACTTCCTGGACGGCGGTAGCGGAAACGACAACATGACCGGCGGGGACGGGAACGATAGCTACGTTCTGGATTCGACCGGGGACGTCGTGACCGAGGCGGCCGACGAGGGCACCGACACGGTCTTTGCCAGCGTGAGCTACACGCTGCTGGACAACTTCGAGAATCTGACCCTGACGGGAACCAGCGAAATAACCGGCACAGGCAACGGGCTCAATAATGTCATCACCGGCAACAGCGCCGACAGCACCCTGACCGGCAATGCCGGGAATGACACCCTGCTCGATGATGCGGGCGATGATGTCCTGAGCGGGGGCAGCGGCAATGACACCCTTACCGGCGGTATTGGAGCGGACTCGATGACCGGCGGATCGGGCACGGATACGCTGGTGGAGACGCGCGACGTCAGTTTCACGCTCACCGACAGCACGCTGGTCATCGGCGCGGAGGGGACGGACACGCTTGCAACCGTTGAGGTCGCCAACCTCACCGGCGGTGCGGCCGCCAACAGCTTCACCGTGAGCGGCTGGACGGGCAGCGGCACGCTGAATGGTTCGACGGGCACCGACACCGTTGCCGCGACGAAGAACGCCGACTTCACCCTTACCAACGCCTCGCTAGTCACGACCGACGGGATGTCCATGACCCTCACCGGGATCGAGGTCGCCAACCTCACGGGCGGCGCAGGCGACAACACTTTCACGGTGAGCGGCTGGACCGGGACTGGAACGCTGGACGGCTCGACCAACGTCTATACCACTGGGGACGCGGTTGTCGCGGCCAACAACGTGGACTTTGTCCTGACCAACACGTTACTGCAGCGCAGCGGCCTCGGCGATCTGACACTCGCGAACATGGACGTGGCCAATCTCACCGGCGGCGCGGGCGCCAACAGCTTCACCGTGAGCGGCTGGACCGGCACCGGCACGCTGAACGGCGCGGCCGGCACCGACACCTTGATCGCCTCGGGCACGTTCAATATCACTGCCAACGACGCCGGCAACGTGAACGGGGATGTGACGTTCTCCAACATCGAGAACCTTACGGGAGGCACCGGCAACGACAGCTTTGTGTTCGGCAATGGGTTTGGTGTCACCGGCACGATCGACGGCGATGCGGGCACGGATACGCTGAACTACGCAGCCTATACCACGGCCGTCACTGTCGATTTGAGCGCGAATACCGCAACCGGCGTTGGCGGCTCAGCATTGAACATCGAGAACGTCACGGGCGGTTCAGCGGGCGACACGCTCACTGGCGACGGCAGCGTCAACGTCCTGAGCGGCGGGGGTGGAGCTGACACCCTCGACGGCGGCGCCGGCGCCGATACGCTCGCGGGCGGCGCGGACACCGACACCGCGGACTACTCCGGCTCGGCCTCAGGCGTGACGGTGGATCTGACCGCAGGCACAGGTATGGGCGGCGACGCGGGGGGCGACACGCTCACGGGTATTGAGAACCTGACCGGCTCGAACAACAGCGACACGCTCACCGGCGATGCCAACGCCAACCTGCTGAGCGGTGGGCTCGGTGGCGACATTCTTACTGGGGGCGCGGGGGCCGATACGCTGTCGTTAGGAGCTGCCGACGGCGCGAGCGATCTTGTGCGCTACACGGCCACCACCGACGGCGCGGCGGCCGGCGCGAACACCGGCCAGGACACCATCCAGCAGTTCGAAGCGGGGACCGACGTTGTTCTGTTCACGGATGCATTCAACGGCGGCGCGGCGGATCTCGATGACATCATCAGCGACGACACGTTCCAGTTTCAGACCAACGCGGCCGCGAACTTCAGTTTCACGCATGAGGCGCTGCTGCTCACAAGTGCGGTGGGCCTTACCGATGCCGACCTGACGCAGGCGGGATTTGTCAATGTGCGTGACTTTATCAACGCCAGTTTGGGTGGTGTGACGGCTGCGACTGGGGACGATGCCTTAATCGCGGTTCAGGGCAGCAGCGACACTGCCTTTTACTATTACCTGGAAGGCAGCACGTCCCCCAACTTCATCAACGCGAGTGAGCTGACCCTGCTCGGTGTCGTCGACAGTGCACTGTTGGGCACCGGGGGCTTCGCCTTCGCATAAGCTTGTAGCGGGGTCGGTTGGACACTTCCCGGATTTCGCTCCGCTGCATCCGGGCTACACGGATTCGCAGGCTGTCGCCCGCATGGAGCCGCAGGCGCAATGCGGGGCCGACTGGAGACTTCCCGGATTTCGCTCCGCTGCATCCGGGCTACGCGGATTCGCGGGCTGTAGCCCGCATGGAGCCGCAGGCGCAATGCGGGGCCGGTTGGAGACTTCCCGGATTTCGCTCCGCCGCATCCGGGCTACACGGATTCGTACTTCCTATGTGGTTCCGTAGATAATCTTCAATGCAATGGTCCTCTATCGCCGCAACCGCATTCCCGGCGCTACCTATTTCTTCACCGTCACCTTGCGCGACCGCCAGTCCAATCTCCTGACAAGCCACATCGACTGCTTGCGCGAAGCGTTTCGTTTCATTCGGCGGCGGCGACCCTTTGTAATCGATGCCATGGTCGTGTTGCCGGATCATCTGCACGCGTTGTGGACGCTGCCGCCGGGCGATGTCGATTATCCCGGGCGCTGGCGGTTGCTGAAGAGCCGGTTCACGCGTGGGCTGGCGGGCAAGGGTATTTCCATCGAACGCAACGACAAAGGTGAATACCGTCTGTGGCAACGACGCTACTGGGAGCACACCATTCGGGATGAGCGGGATCTGCAGGTGCACGTGGATTACATACACTACAATCCGGTAAAGCACGGTTGGGTGAAGCGACCGATGGACTGGCCGTATTCGTCGTTGCGCCGGTTTGTGAGGGCGGGGTGGGTGAGCGCAGACTGGGCTGCCGGAGGCGTTGAGATTGATGAGGCAACGAATTACGGGGAGCGATGATGACGATGATGATGTTGATCCCGGATTTCGCTCCGCTGCATCCGGGCTACAGGGATTCGCGGGCTGTAGCCCGCATGGAGCCGCAGGCGCAATGCGGGGCCGGTTGGACACTTCCCGGATTTCGCTCCGCTGCATCCGGGCTACGTGGAGCCGCAGGCGCAATGCGGGGCCGACTGGAGACTTCCCGGATTTCGCTCCGCTGCATCCGGGCTACGCGGATTCGCGGGCTGTAGCCCGCATGGAGCCGCAGCGCAATGCGGGGTCGGCTGGAGACGTCCCGGATTTCGCTCCGCTGCATCCGGGCTACGCGCTACGCGCCAGCGCCGTACCCGCTGCGGGTGTAAAGAAGGAGTAGCGACAGGATGAGCGAGTTCCTGCGGAGCTGCCGGCGATCGTTCCTGCACGTCGGGCTGTTCAGCTTCTGCTCCAACGCGCTGCTGCTCGCCCTGCCGCTCTACGTGCTGCAGGTCTTCGATCGCGTGCTGACGAGCCGCAGCGAGGAGACGCTGGTGATGCTCACGATCATCACCGTCGGGCTGCTCACGGCGATGATGGTGCTTGAGATCCTGCGCTCGCGCCTGTTGCTCGCGGCTGGCTTGAGTCTCGATCACCGGCTCGGGCCGGCGGTGCTCACGGGCATGCTCGACCGCGCCGCGCAGCCGCCCGGTGCCGCCGGGTACGCGAGCGGCCTGCGCGACCTCAACGCGGTGCGCGCCTTTCTCACCGGCAGCGGTGTCCTCGCCTTCTTCGACGTGCCCTGGGTGCCGGTGTTCACGGTGGTGATCTTTCTGCTGCATCCGCTGCTCGGCATCGTCGCGGTCGGCGGCATCGTGATCCTGCTGCTGCTCGCCTGGCTCAACGAGGCCGCCACGCGCGGGCCGATCGAGGAGATGAACCGGGGGGCGCAGCGCGCGTTCCGCTTCGTCGACGCGGGCTTAAGGAACGCAGAGGCGGCGCACGCGCTCGGCATGCTGAACAGGATCACCGACCGCTGGGCCGGCCTGCACCGCGCGGTCGCCACGGCGCAGGCCGTGGCGGGACGGCGCGCAGGAACCCTGCTCGCCTGCACCCGGTACGCGCGACTCCTGGTCCAGGTGGTGATGCTGGCGGCCGGGGCGTACGTGGTGATCCGCCAGCAAGCCACCGCTGGCGTGATGATTGCCGGCACGTTGATATTGGCCCGCGCGCTGGCGCCAGTGGAGCTGACCGTTGGCGCGTGGAGGGGATTCGTGGAGGCAAGGCAGGCCTGGCGCCGTCTGTCGGAACTGCTCAGGCAGCCCGACGCGGCGACACCGCAGGTGCAGCTCCCCGCCCCCGAAGGCCGGGTGTCGGTGGAGAAGATCCTCTTCGTGGTGCGCCAGCCCGACCGCGCCATCCTCAAGGGCGTTTCCTTCGAGCTGGGCCCGGGAGAGTCGCTCGGGCTGGTGGGACCGAACGCGGCCGGCAAGTCGACCCTGGCGCGCGTCTTGACCGGGGTGTGGAAGCCGCTGTCGGGCAGCGTGCGCGTCGACGGAGCGGACATCTCCGAGTGGGAGCGGGAGCGGCTCGGCCAGTTCATCGGTTACCTTCCCCAGGACGTCGAGCTGTTCGCGGGAACCGTGGGCGAGAACATCGCGCGCCTGGCCGAGGTCGACAGCGAAGCGATCGTGGCCGCGGCGCGGCGCGCGTGCGTGCACGATATGATCCTGCGACTGCCGGAGGGGTACGACACCGAGATCGGCGAGGGTGGGGCGTTGCTTTCGGCGGGACAGCGCCAGCAGATCGGACTCGCGCGCGCCCTGTTTGGCGATCCGCGCCTGGTGGTGCTGGACGAGCCGAACTCCAATCTCGACGGCGAAGGCGAAGAGGCCCTCCGGAAGGTGATCATGGGACTGAAGGAGACTCGCGTCACGCTGGTTATCATCAGCCACAAACCTAGCATCCTCGTGAACATGGACAAGATGCTGGTGCTGCGCGAGGGCATGGTGGACATGGTTGGACCCGCGCGCGAGGTGATGGCGCGGGTCACGCGTCGCGGATCTGCTCCTGTCGCGGTGACCCCACTCCGCGCCGTGGCTTCAGAGCAGGGCAGCGTGTCCCATGACGAGTGACCTTGTCCTCAGCGGGCCTGACGATCGCCCCGCCTATGAGGCACGCGGCGTTGTCCTCGCGGGCATCCTGGTGATCTTTCTGACCTTCGCCGGATTCGGCACCTGGGCGGCGCTGGCGCCATTGAGCGGCGCCATCATCGCGGCCGGCGTGGTCAAGGTCGACACCAACCGCAAGACCGTCCAGCATCTGGAGGGCGGCATCGTCAAGGACATCCGGGTGCGGGACGGGGACCGCGTCGAGGCCGGGCAAACGCTCATCGTCATCGAGGACGAGCAGGTGAGCGCCGGTCTCGATCTGCTGCAGGGGCAGCTCGACGCCGAGCTGGCCAAGGCCGCGCGGCTGCAGGCCGAGCGCGACGGCCATGCCGCGATCGCGTTCCCGCAGCGGCTCACGGGGCGCGCCGAGCATCCCGAGGTGCGCGAGCTCCTGCGGAGCGAGCGGACCTTCTTCAGCGCCAAGCACAGCGCGCTCGACGCCCAGGTGGCATTGCTTGAGGAGCTGATCGCGCGCGTGCAGCAGGAGATCGCGGGACTGACCGGCCAGGTCGAGGCCGAGGATGCGGCGATCGGGCTGCTGCGCCAGGAGATCGCCGCGAACGAAGAGCTGCAAAAGAAGAACTACGTGGAAGAGACCCGGCTGTTGACGCTGCGGCGCCAGGTGCAGGAGTATCAGGCGCGGCGCGGCGAGCACCTGGCCGACATCGCCGCCGCCCGGCAGAAGATCACCGGCCACGAGCTGCGCATCGCCTCGCTGCGCGACGAGTACCTGCAGACGGCGGCGGACGAACTGACGGCGAGCCAGGCCAAGATCTTCGACCTGGAGGAG
>JBQTIC010000041.1:0-3506 GCA_052388435.1 Chromatiales bacterium
TTACGTGGTCACCCTCGTTGACGAGGATCTCCTTGAGAATACCGCCATCGGCGGGCTGTACGATCTTGAGATAAGTCTTGGGCACCAGTTTGCCCTCAGCGACCGCCACGATATCGACCTTACCGTAATAGGTCCATGTCAGGAGAGCGGCCACGAGCAGGAGCAACCCATGCAGGGTCGCGCGGGGCAAGGGCGACGGCGGGCGTTCCTGTAGTGCGAGTATGCCTGGCAAGAAGTCCTGGACATCACGATCAAAGGCCGGCGCGCGGGCGGTCATACGTTCGTTCTTGCGTGTCGGAGACTCTGTCTGAGTTTTCCGCTCACCCCAACCCTCTCGCACGAGAAGAGAGGGAATTGACTTTCTGATGGTTACCTCGGGTCGTCGATACGAATAAGGCGAACAATGCAAACGCTAGATAAGAGACATCCATGTCAGCAATTCTCCTTTTCTGGCGCGATAACGGACATATGCTTCTCGTCCCTGCCTGCGCCGCCGCCGATTTGCACAACCTCGTCGATTTGCAGGCCTTTCGGGATCTGGTGGGCGATGAAAAGGACGGTGACGCGACCCTTGAGGGTGTTGATGGTTTTCGCGAGCTGCTCGGCGGTGGCGGCGTCGAGATGACTGGTCGCTTCATCGAAGATCAGTATCTTGGGGCCTTTGAGTAACGCACGCGCGATAGCCAGCCGCTGCTTCTGGCCGCCGGACAGACCGACTCCACGCTCGCCGACTTCCGTTTGATATCCCTTGGGAAGTTTCTCGATGACATCGTGGATCTCGGCGCGCTTGCATGCGGCGATGATCTGCTCGAAGGTCGCATGCGGGTTGGCGAGGAGGAGGTTGTCGTAAATGGTGCCGGAAAACAGGACGGTTTCCTGCGGCACGACACCGAAGGCCTGGCGCAGTTCATTGGCGGCAAGGTAACGCAGATCACGCCCGTCGAGCAGGATCTGCCCGTCACTCGGCAGGTAGAAGCCCTGCAGCAGCTTGGCAAGCGTGCTCTTCCCAGCGCCGCTTGGGCCGATGAGCGCGACGATGCGCCCGGGCTGCAGGGCCAGGTCAAGGCCGCGGTAGAGATACGGAAGGTGGTCGGCAAAGCGGAATGCGAGATTGCGCAGCTCGATGTGGCCGCGACCGGTCGCTTCGCGCTTGGGGGTGAGCGAGTGGGGCTCAGGCGGCGCGTCCATGATGTCGCCCAGCCGCGCTACTGCGATATGCGCCTGCTGAAACTGCTGCCACAGGCCGACCAGTCGCAGGAGAGGCTGCGAGAGTCTGGAAGCGAACATCTGGAAAGCAACCAGCATGCCGATCGTGAAGTCCTGCTGGGTCATGACCAGACACGCACCGATCCACAGGATTAGCAGGGTCATGAGCTGCTCGAGCGCGCTCGCCGTAGTGTTGTACGTATTGCCAAGCTGACGGGTAGCGAAGCCGGCGCGGACATAGTCGGCGAGGAGCTCACCGTAGCGGTCCTGAAGCAAGGGCTCAAATTGCAGCGATTTCACCGTCTCCACGCCGGCGACATACTCGGTGAGGAAGCCCTGGTTGCGGGCGCCGATGAGGAACTGTTCGTTCAACCGGCGCCGAAAAACCGGCGCCATGAACAGGCTCATTATCGTAATCGTGCTGAGGACAGCCACGCTGATCATGCTGAGGGTCACGCTGTAATGGATCATGACGGCGAGGAAGATGAGCAGAAACGGGAAGTCGAGGATGAGCGTCACCGCGGCGCTGGCCAGGAAGTCACGGATGGTCTCGACCGCGTGCAGCCTGGCCACGACCACACCGGTCGGCCGGTGCTCGAAATAGCGGGCGGGGAGGCGCAGCAAGTGCGTCCATACCCGGCTGCCGAGGACAGCGTCCACCCGGTTGCCGGTGTGCAAAATCAGATACTGGCGCGTCCAGCTCATGACGGCGGTGAAGAGCATGAAGACGAGTAGCGCGATCCCGATGACAGTGAGCGTGCTCTGCGTCTGGTGCACTACGACCTTGTCGATGATGACCTGAGTGAAAAGTGGTGTGGCCAATGCCATGAGTTGGATCGCGAGTGAGGCGAGCAGCACGTCGCGCCATACGCCCTTGTGCTTCAGCAGCTCGGGCAGAAACCAGCGGAAGCCGAAGGGCCGACGCTGGATGCTGGGGGTGTCGGGATCAGCAGTTTCCTTGTTCTTTGGCGTGCAAAGCAGGATCGCGCCGGTGTGGCGGGACTTGAATTCGGCGACGGTCAGGCTCTGCGGGGTTGCGTTTCCGGGCTCGAAGAACAGGACACGCTCGCCATCGCACTTCAGCGCCAGCGCAAGCGACACTTCGGATGGCGCGGAGTCAGGAGCACGACTTGAGGCCGTGACGCGCTCTGTTTCCCCGCCGTCTGAAGGGGCGTTCTCTGCCGGCTCAACAGCGGCTTGTCGGACGAGTACAAGACAGGGGAGTGGCTGGCGGATCAGGGCCCCGGGCGTGATCTTCTTGAGCTTGCACCTGAAACCGAGTGCCCGTACACCCTGCATCAGACGGCGCAGATCATAAGGCGGCGGAAATTGCTGAAGTGCGAGTCGGGAATCGAAGGGCAAACGATGCAGGGCGCTGAGGCTTCCCAGCGCCCACAGTATATCGTCGCGTGCGATCGAGAGATCGGCGTCCATGCCAAAGAAGCTCCTGTCCTTGAGAACGTGCGTTTCGCCTGTCCCTAAGGCTACCCCTTCCCTGGCGCGCCACGCGTGTCTGATCCCCAATCAGAGTAGCGCGTGGCGAACAATGCTACCGGAGCATTGACGGTCAGGCGAGCGACGAATGTCGAAGCGTGCACATTTCCGGTTGAGGCTTTCGTCGTTCGGCTTCGTGTCTCAGCGTGCCTTGATCTCAACCGCCTTTCCTTTCAAGGATGGAACTCAATATGAGGAGCGTTACCGGCCAAAGTCCTACAAAGATTCCCCACCGCTCTGCGTGAGCCTCCTTGAGAGCCGCCTGTAACGCGGGATCAGCGACATTGTTCATGACCTGCCTGCCGAGCTCAATTTCCGGCCCAAGGTACCAAACCAACCACGAAAGCGGGATGGAGAGAATTCCCAGCCAGAACAGAACTTGCGATAACGGTTTCATGGCTTCCTCCTCCAGTCTGGCGTGTTAAATCCAGACTGTGATGTGACTGCATCATTCAATAGCATAGCTGCCTCTGGCGTTCTCTTCATGTTTGCCTGACCGCATGTATCCTCTCTCATGTCATCTGGCGAATCCTGATAAGGCACGAATTACACAGAAACCAGCCGAATGGAGTACCTCCTGGACTGGAAGGGCAAACACATCATGGAAGCAGCCGCTGGCAGGAGCCGGCCTGCGGCTCCTCAAGCGTGCGCAGCGATAGCGCTTTAGATCAGGCCGGCAAAGGGTTGCACGTCGACGACCGTGCCGGGCTCCACGCCGCCGGAATCTTGCGGCAGGATGATGAAGCAGTTGGCATGCGACATGGAGGTGAGGATGCCGGAGCCCTGCATGCCGGTCTTGGTGACAA
>JBQTIC010000042.1:0-2623 GCA_052388435.1 Chromatiales bacterium
ACTGTTTGTCGTCGCCGAAGCGTGGCTGGGCATGATCTGCCCGCTCACCGTACTGGAGGACCAACTGCGGCGGCTTGCCGGGGAGGCGGGTTACTCGGGGTCTTTCATCGCCGACTGGCTGCATCGCCTGATCTTCTTCGACGCGCCGCTGTGGGTGTTCGCGGTGTGTTATTCCGTGTTCGCCCTGCTGGTGATCGGAGCATGGATTCTCGCGCCGCCGCGGCGGGACTCCTGATCCTTCCACGGCAAGCGGGAGGGCTCTCGGAAGCGGTGACATTGCCGCCACCGACGAGCTTGCCTAAGATGAAGCGGAGCCCTACCGGAGAAGGATCGGTCATGCCCAAAGTCTTCCGCCGTTCGCGGCCCTCCCCCATGCCCCGCGCCCCGCTGCCGAACGCGACACCCGCAGCCGGTGCGCTTGCGCTGCTGGTCGGCACGCGCAAGGGCGCCTTTATCCTGCGCAGCGATGCCAGGCGCCGGCAGTGGCGTCTCGCAGGCCCCTGTTTTCTAGGCCAGATCGTCAACCACATCGTTCTGGATCCGCGCGACAGGCGCACCGTGCTCTGCGCGGCGCGGGCCGGCCATCTCGGCCCGACCGTATTCCGCTCGCCGGACATGGGGCGCACGTGGAAGGAAGCGGCAAGACCTCCTGCGTTTCCCAAAGCGCGGGAAGGCGAGAAGGGACTGGCGGTGGGTCACGTGTTCTGGCTGACGCCAGGCCATGTGAACGAAGCGGGCGTGTGGTACGCGGGCACCTCGCCGCAGGGCCTGTTCCGTTCCGAGAATAGCGGCGTCACCTGGGAGGGCGTGGCAGGCTTCAACGCACACCCGATGCGCGCAGCCTGGTGCGGTGACGAGCAGGCGACCCCGCCCGACGGCGCCACGCTGCATTCCATCAATATCGACTCGCGCGATCCGAAGCATCTCTACATCGGCATGTCCTGTGGGGGTGTCTTCGAGAGCACCGATGGCGGCGCGGATTGGAAGCCGATCAACAGGGGCAGTCGCGCCGATTTTCTGCCCGACCCGAATCCGGAATACGGCCAGGACGTGCACTGCATGCGCTTGCATCCGCTCGCCCCGGACCGTCTTTACCAGCAGAATCACTGCGGTATCTATCGCATGGATCGCGGTGGCGGTGAATGGATCCGCATCGGCGAGAAGATGCCGAAGACGGTCGGCGACATCGGCTTTCCGCTCGCATTACATCCGCGCAAGCCCGACACGCTCTGGGTGTTTCCGATGGACGGCTCGACGGTGTGGCCGCGCGTCAGCCCCGGCGGCAAACCTGCCGCCTTCGTCACACGCAACGGCGGCCGGACCTGGCAGCGCCTGGCAAACGGTCTCCCCACCCGGCAGGGCTGGTTCACCGTCAAGCGCCAGGCGATGTGCACCGATGCGCACGAGCCGGTCGGCGTCTACTTCGGCACGACAAATGGAGAGGTGTGGGGCAGCGTCAACGAGGGGAGGAAATGGAGCTGCCTTGTCCGGCATCTGCCGCACATCTACTCGGTGGAAGCCGCGGAGCTGCAGAGATGATCGTAGTCATCCCCTCGCAGCTGCGCGACTACGCGGGCAACGCGAGCCAGGTCGACGCAAACGGGACGACCGTCGCCGAAGTATTGAACGATCTCGACCGGCGATTCGCGGGTATCCGCTTTCGCATCGTCGACGAGCAGGATCGCATCCGCAGGCACCTGCGCATCTTCGTTAACGAAGAGCAGATCCACGCGCTGGAGACGCCGCTGTGTCCCACCGACCGCGTCCTCATCTTCGGTGCCCTGAGCGGCGGCTGACGGCCAAAACCGGGCACCCGCGCCTCCCAAAAAAACCGGCGACTCGCGAAACGGAAAGCGGACTCTACTAAACTTACCGTGGCACTGAAACCGAGGGGCAGGTCATGGCGCGGGGCGGAGTTCAGGAGCTATTCTTGTTTATGGCTGCCGAAACTTGACGGATGGGGTAGTTCGACGGGCAGGTTATGATGCGGAGGCTGCTTTCAGCGCTCGTAATACTCCTGGCTACCGGCCCTGCTCTCTGTGCGGATATAAGAAAGTGCAAGGACCCCGTCAGCGGAAAAATAATCTATACCGATAAGGTGTGTCCAAACCGAAGCGAGCAACAGCATATGGAGATGCATGACAATCATGTCGGTTCTCTGCCGGCAAGGCTCGTACAACCCTTGCCCACCCGCAGCGACGCGCGGCAGCGGCCTGCCGCCAGCGCCCCGAAGCCGAAAGCTCCCACCAGCAGCAGTACCACCGATACAGGCATCTCGCCGATTAATCGGTCTCATTACTGATGCGTTGACGTCAGGTTGAAACGGGTGGGCCTCAAAGCCGTTGAGCAAATCGAGGCAATTCAGAGAATAACCGGGGACAGAGCCTGGTTTCCTGGTGGACGGTAACAAAGAACCGTGATCTGTCCCGATTTGTGCTCTGCAAGCCGCGTCCCAGGGCGGTGACAGGCAGGAACGCGCCACCCAGTAGGAGTGGACAGTAGCCATCAGCGCGGTGGCGCGTTTGGCGTGCAAGCCGGGGACTGAGCTTATTGGGGCTTGCATAAATGGTGAACAATTCTAGTTGGGGTTGCAGCTCGAAAATCCCCCCTCGCCCCCCTTTGG
>JBQTIC010000043.1:0-44602 GCA_052388435.1 Chromatiales bacterium
CGGCACAGGGATGTGCCGCCATCTTCGAAGGCTGCAAGCCGTTGAAGATGAAGCAAAGCAAAAACCACGCTTTTTGCTTTGCGTGCTCTGAGAAGTCCAGGATGGGCTTATTCAGAGCTTCCCTAAGCGCCACATCCCGGCGGTTTGCTAACGGCGTGGAAGATTCGGCATCATATGCGCGCCTCGAAATTCCCCCAATCTTCCCTTTGCAAGGGGCGGTCGAAGGGCGGGAGTTGTTGTCGCGGGCGCCTGACAGCCGAAGCAACCGTCGTGCAGCACCGTTTATAACAAACTGTTCAAGAACGACCCCGGAGCACGGCACGCCAATCTCCAGTTCGACTTATCTTCAATGCACAAGGTACTGTTTGCAACCAGCGAGGCGCATCCCGCCGTCAAGACCGGCGGCCTGGGGGAGGTTTGCGGCGCCCTGCCCCCGGCGCTGCATCGGATGGGACTCGATATGCGCGTGGTGCTGCCGGGGTACCGCACCGTACTGGCGGCGTGCACCGACGTGCGCGTCGCTGCGCAGCTTTCGATCTCCACCAGTCTCGAGCCGGTGCGCATCCTCGAGGGTGTGC
Source organism: Chromatiales bacterium (assembly GCA_052388435.1). GTDB lineage: Bacteria > Pseudomonadota > Gammaproteobacteria > JAJPIJ01 > JAJPIJ01 > JBQTIC01. The sequence continues at coordinate 579 of JBQTIC010000043.1, forward strand.
TCGGCCGTACTGCCATTCCCCTTTATGTCGTGGATGCGCCCGATATGTTCGATCGGCCGGGCGGCCCGTACACCGACGCGGACGATCACGACTGGCCTGACAATGCCAACCGCTTTGCACTGTTCTGTCGCGCCGTGGCGGAACTCGCCATGAATCGTGCCGGCCTGCAATGGGAACCGGATGTGGTGCACTGCCATGACTGGCAGACCGGGCTCGTGCCGGCGTTGCTGGCGCGCGAGCCGGTAAGGCTGGGCACGGTGTTCACGATTCACAACATCGCCTATATGGGCAGCTTCGACCGCGCGCGTTTCGACACCCTGCATCTCCCCGCCGATCTGTTAAGGCCGGATGCCATGGAGTTCTACGGCCAGTTCGCGTTCATCAAGGGAGGCCTGGTGTTCGCCGATCTGCTCACTACCGTCAGCCCGACTTACGCGCGCGAGATCCAGAAGCCCGAGTACGGCTGCGGTCTCGACGGCTTGATGCGCCATCGTGCCGGCGACCTGGTCGGGATCCTCAATGGTGTGGACTACGAGCAGTGGAGCCCGGCCTCGGACCCCGAGATCGCGGCGCGCTACGATAGCGACTCGCTGGAGCGCAAGCTGCTCAACAAGCGCGCCCTGCAGGGCGAGCTCGGGCTGCGCGTGGATGACCAGGCATTCCTGCTCGGCACGGTTTCACGGCTGGCGCACCAGAAGGGGATAGACCTGCTGCCGGATGCGCTGGCGCCGCTCTGGCGCGAGGAGGTACAACTGGCCGTCCTCGGCTCCGGTGATAGCGATTTGCAGCGGCGCGTCGAGACGCTGGTCGCCGCATACCCGTGGCAATGCGGCGCGTATTTCGGGTACAACGACGCGCTCGCGCATCGCATCGTGGCGGGTGTGGACGCGTTCCTGATGCCTTCACGCTATGAACCCTGTGGCTTAAGCCAGCTCTACTGCCAGCGCTACGGCACCGTGCCCATCGTCAGGCGCACCGGCGGGCTGGCCGATTCGGTAACGCCCATCAACGCCAAGACGCTGGAGGCAGAAGTGGCCACCGGCGTGATGTTCGAGGAGGCCAGCGTCGCTGCGTTGTCCTCGGCCGTGCGCGCAGCGATGTACTTTTATCGCGCGCCGAGCCAGTGGCGGCGCGTGCAGGTCGCCGGCATGCAGCGGGATTTCAACTGGACTCACAGCGCGCGCGCCTATGCGGAAGTGTATCGGCGCGCGCGCCTGCACCGGCGGTAGGCGGTCCGTTCGGAGCGGCCCTGCTGCGGACCGATCAAGAAGTTCCGGTACGGACTGTATTGTGGCAAGCCTGCCGGCCGCGCTGCGCTAGAATGATAATATCTGGTCAGCGAGTTCGATCCCTGTGGATGAGGTCAGCAGGAATTTCGACACGGAAGGACTGCTTCGCGCCATCGCGGAGGGCACGGCGACGGCGACGGGAGAGAGATTCTTTCGGGTCTTCCTCCCTTGTCTGGGTTCCGCGCTGAGGGTTCGTTACACGTTCGTCGCCACGTTTGACGGGGATCCCCCCACGGCGCGCCTGCTCGGATTCTGGGACAGCAAGGGGCAGTTCGATTTCACCGGTGGCAGTTATCCGCTGCACGGCACGCCGTGCGAGACGGTGCTTGGCGGGCAGATGCAGTGCTATCCGAAGAACGTGCAGCGCGGCTTCCCTGACGACGCCGACCTGGTCAAACTGGGTGTGGAGAGCTACCTCGCGATACCCCTGATGACCGCCGCGGGCACGGTCATGGGGCATCTGGCGATCATGGATGGGGAACCGATGGCAACGCAGCCGAGGGACATCGAGGTGCTGAAGATTTTCGCCGCGCGCGTGTGTGCGGAGCTGGAGCGCAAGCGCTATAAGGATGCGCTCGTGCAAAGCGAAGATCGCTCTTCCATGGTGATGGCATCCGCCATGGATGCCATCATCACCGTGGACGCGCGGCGCACGATTCAGCTGTTCAACGCGGCCGCCGAACGCATCTTCGCGTGCAGTGCCGCCTGGGCCACCGGCCAGCCTTTCGATCGCTTCATCTCCAAGCCGTTCCGCAGCCTGCTCGAGGATTACCTGAAGGCTGCTGATGCAACGGGCGCGAACAAGCAGCCGATCTGGCTCTCGGAGGGTCTGACGGGCGTGCGCGCCAACCGTGAGGTGTTCCCGATCGAGGCCACCATCTCCGCCGTCGAAGGCGGGGGCGACAAGCTCTACACCATCATCCTGCGCGACGTAAACGAGCGCCAGCACACGCGTGCGGAGCTGGATCGCCTGCAACAACAGAACGCGCTCCTGCGCGAGGAGATGCTGCGCCAGTCGGGGTTTGAAGGGGTGATTGGCGACTCGCCGGCAATGCATGCCGTGCTCGAGGCGATTGCGATGGTGGCGCCCTCGGACACCACCGTGCTGGTCACCGGCGAGACCGGCACCGGCAAGGAACTGGTGGCGCATGCGATCCACCACATGAGCGCGCGCAACGACAAGCTGCTCGTCAAGATGAACTGCGCGGCGCTGCCCGGCGAGCTGGTAGAGAGCGAGCTGTTCGGCCACGAGAAGGGGGCCTTCACCGGTGCCGTCAGCGAACGCAGGGGACGCTTCGAGCTGGCCGATGGCGGCACGCTCTTCCTCGACGAAGTCGGCGAGCTCGCGGCTCCGGCCCAGGCAAAGCTGCTGCGGGTGCTGCAGGAGCGGGAGTTCGAGCGGGTGGGGGGCACGCGCACCATCCGCGTCGATGTGCGGGTCATCGCGGCGAGCAACCGCAACCTCGCGGCGATGGTCGGGGGGGGTCACTTCCGCAGCGATCTTTACTACCGGCTGAACGTATTCCCCATCGAGCTGCCGCCGCTGCGCGCGCGTGCCAGTGACATTCCGCCGCTGGTTCAGAATTTTCTCGACAAGTTCGGGCGCAAGCTGGGTAAGAGCTTCAAGGGTCTGCACCCGGACTCCATGCAACGCCTGCTGCGCTACGACTGGCCCGGGAATGTTCGCGAGTTGCAGAATGTCATTGAGCGGGCGACCGTGCTGTCTGCTGGTCCCATGGTCGTGGTCAACGACATATTGACGCAGACGGGCATCGCTGGCACGGCGCAGGGGTTCACGCCCCGCACACTGGAGGAGGTGGAGGCGGAGCATATACGCAATGTTCTGGAATCCACGGACTGGATCATCGAGGGCAAACGCGGCGCCGCTGCCATACTCGAGCTGGAGCCGAGTACCCTGCGTTACCGCATGCAGAAGCTGGGGATCAGGCGGCCGAAGCCGGGCGCGGCCGCCGTTGACTAACTGAAAGAGAGGAGGCGATATGCGCGGAGCACTGTTGTTCTCGATCGCAACGCTGATCTGCTGGGGGTTGTGGGGGTTTCTGGGCAAGCTGGGCAGTCGTTCGATCTCGCCGGGTCACCTGCTGCTGCTCACCTACACGGGCATCGTCATCGTTTATCCCGTCGTGTTGGCGCTCTATGCCAGAGGCTTCGGGATGAATTGGAGCGCACCGGACTATTACTACGCGCTGGCGAGCGGACTGGTCTGCGGACTGGGTTTTCCGCTGTTCTATCTGGCGCTGAGCAGCGGCGAGGTGTCCCGTGTGGTCGTGATCACGGCTCTCTACCCGGTCGTTACGGTCCTGCTGGCACTGTCGCTGTTGCACGAGCCCATGACCTTGAAGAGCGGGATCGGCACCGTCTTATCCATCGTCGGCATCCTGCTGTTGTCGACCTGATTGTGGCGGGACGTATCGCACAACAAGAGGGTGACGACCTGCTGCGCACGATTGCAGGGGGCGCAGCGGCGGCGCTGACGGGTGCCGAGTTCTTAAGACAGCTCACGCGCAGTCTGGCGCAGGTCATGGACGCGCGCTATGCCTTCATCTGCGAGTATTTGTCATCGAGACGGCGTGTCCGCGATCTCGCCTTCTGGGCGGATGGGAACTTTCAGAAGCCCGGCGAGTACGACATCGACGGCACCCCCTGCGAGTACGTCCTCGCCGGCGAGTTGAAGTGCTATCCGCGCCACGTAGCCGAACTCTTCCCCAAGTACACATGGCTGGCCGAGGTGGGCGCTGAAAGCTACCTGGCCATACCGCTGAAGAATGACAGCGGCGAGATCCTCGGCCACATGGGAGTCATGGACACCAAGCCGTTGGAGCGCTCACCCGCCGATCTGTCGGTGTTCGAGATCCTCGGCGCCCGCGCCTGCGCGGAGCTGGAGCGCCAACGCTTCGAGGAAGCGCTGAAGCAGAGCGAGGCGCGTCTGTCGCGCGTGCTCGGCTCGGCCATGGACGCGATCATAACGATCGATGCCGATCGTCACATCGTCTTCTTCAACCCCGCCGCCGAGCGTATCTTCGGCTGCGCGGCGGCGTGGGCGGCCGGACAGCCGTTCGACCGCTTTCTCGCCAAGCCCCTGCGCGGGTTGCTGGACGGCTTTCTGAAAGCGGCGGAACAGGCGGACGCGAAGCGCCAGCAAATGTGGGCGCCGCAGGGCCTCACAGCCTTGCGCGCCAACCGCGAGGAGTTTCCCATCGAGGCCACCATCGCCTCGATCGAGGCGGACGGCAGGAGGCACTACACCATCGTTCTGCGCGACGTTAAAGAGCGCGTGCGCGCCGAGGCCGAACTGGGGCGCCTGCAGCAGCAGAACATATACCTGCAGCAGGCGATCCAGGAATCCCTGAAGTTCGAGGAAATGGTGGGTGACTCGGCGCCGATGCAGGCGCTGTACAAGCTCATCGAGACGGTAGCTGCGTCGGACACCACCGTGCTTATCAACGGCGAGACGGGGACGGGCAAGGAGCTGGTGGCGCAAGCGATCCACAAACTGGGTGCGCGCCGGGAGCGGCTGCTGGTCAACATCAACTGTGCCGCCCTGCCCAGCGAACTCATCGAGAGCGAATTGTTCGGTCATGAGAAAGGCGCCTTCACTGGCGCAACGTCCCAGCGCAAGGGGCGCTTCGAGCTTGCTGATGGCGGCAGTATTTTTCTCGATGAAGTGGGCGAGCTGTCGCCGGCGGCACAGGCCAAGCTGTTGCGCATCCTCCAGGAACAGGAGTTCGAGCGTGTTGGTGGCACGCGCACCATCAAGATCGACGTGCGCGTGATCGCCGCGACCAACCGGGACTTCGGGGAGATGGTCAAGGCCGGGAGTTTCCGCTCTGATCTTTACTACCGGCTTAACGTATTCCCCGTGACCGTGCCGCCGCTGCGGGAACGCGGCGCCGATATCCTCACGCTCGCGCAGCATTTTCTCGGCCGGTACGCGCACAAGCTCGGCAAGGCGCTGCAGAGCTTTGACGCCGAGTCACTGCGGCGCCTGGGGTCTTATTCGTGGCCCGGCAACGTGCGCGAACTGCAGAACGTCGTGGAGCGGGCGGCCATCCTTGCACAGAGGCCCATCGTCCACATCCCGGACCTTGCACGGCCGGCCGCCGCCGCGGCACCGGAGACCGACCTTCGCACGCTGGAGCAGATCGAGTCCGAGCACATCCGTGCCGTGTTGCAGATGACCGACTGGGTCGTTGAGGGTAAACGCGGCGCTGCGGCGATCCTGGGGTTGGAGCCGAGCACGCTCCGCTACCGCATGCAGAAACTGGGGATCCGGCGGCCGCGCGCCGGCAACGTTGTATCGTCATAGCACCACAAACGCCTTTCCAGGCAGGGCAGTAGCCAGCTCTTCCGCTGCACCAGATTCGTCAGTGACTTTCGCAGCGCAGCCGCGGCACTGCTGACGGAATGTGCCGCTCGCAGTCACCGTCCGATCAGCAGGCGTCCATGCACGCGCCGGCGTTGCGCTGAGTCCGTCCATCTTCCGCAGGAATTCGCGGATTCCACGAAATGTGGTGGAGCTGCGACCCGTTTGTCGTACTTGCCCTTCTCTTCACTTCGCCGGCAAGCGTCTGAATGTCTTAAGCAAACCGCAGAACGGCCGGGCCTGGCACAGGCGTTGCCCTGGGTGTGGCAAGCGTCCCGCGCATGCGGGGCGCGACTGTGAAGACATTCAACCCATCAAGAGGACTAGCGTGATGAAGACGAAATATGTGGTGACTTCTGCTCTGGCGAGTGTGCTGGCGCTGGGTCTGGCTGCCAGCAGCAATGCGGCGACGGAGGATCACTCGAAGGACGAGAAGTGTGCGGGCGTCATCAAGGCGGGCAAGAACGATTGCTCCACCAGTCGCAACGCCTGCCACAGCCACGTCACCGTGGACGGCGACCCGGAGGCGTGGATCTGGGTGCCCAAGGGGACGTGCGAGAAGATCGTTGGCGCGCGTCTCAGCAGCATCAAGTCGCCTGACGAGAAGTAACAAACAACGGAGCCATGGCCGGTGCGCCTGCGCTTGCGGTGGCGCACCGGCCGGACACTCAGGATCAGGAGGAGGACTCATGCGCACGCAACTGACATTTATGGCACTGGCGGTTTCCATCGCGGCTAATGCGGCGGAAACGCAGGTGGCGAGTGTGCCGACGTTAACGCTCGACGGCGCACGCGCCGTCATCGCCGCCGCCCTCGCTGAGGCCAAGGCGAAGAACGCGCCGGGTGGCGCCATCGCCGTCGTCGACAGCGGCGGCAACCTGGTCGCTCTGGAGCGTCTCGATAACACCTTTGCGGCCAGTGCGCTGATCTCCGTCGGCAAGGCGCGGACGGCGGCGCAGTTCAAGAAGCCCACGCGCATGCTCGAGGACGTGGTCAATCAGGGTCGCACGGCCATGGTGGCGTTGACGGACTTCACGCCGCTGCAGGGCGGCGTGCCGATCATGGTAAACGGACAGGTCGTTGGCGCAGTGGGTGTCAGCGGCGCGGCGAGCGCTCAACAGGACGAGGAGATTGCGCAGGCGGCAGCAGGCGCTCTTCAAACCGGCGAAGGGAAGCAGCCATGAACACGCTGCAACGTTTCGTTTTCGCGCTGGCGCTGGCGCAGTTCTCACTGAGCGTGTGGGCGGATCTGCCGGTAAAGAAGGTCTTGACGCTGCGGGCGGCCAAGCAGATCGTTGCAGCGGCAGAGGCGGAGGCCAAGCGTCGCGGCACGACGGTAGTCATCGCGGTCGTCGATGACGGTGGGCACCTGTTATTGCTCGAGCGCCTCGACGACACGCAGGTCGCCAGTTCCGAGGTGGCCATCGCCAAGGCACGCACTGCGTCGATCTTCCGCCGTCCCAGCAAGGTGTTCGAAGACCAGGTGCGCGAGGGACGTGTGGCGGCTATCACGCTGCCGGGCGCCACGCCGCTGCAGGGCGGTTTACCCCTCACGGTGGACGGCCAGGTGGTGGGCGCCGTAGGCGTCAGCGGCAACTCGCCGCAACAGGATGAGGAGATCGCCGCAGTCGGCGTAGCGGCGCTCAACACCGCGGTCAAATCGGAGCCGCAAGCGGTTACTTACGTGCCGGCGACCGATGCCGCGGCCGCCTTCGCAAAGGGCGCCCCGCTCAAGGAGACAACCGAGTATAAGGTTCACGCCAGCCGCCGTGACGCGCCGGGGATCGGCGAGGTACACGAGCGCGACACCGACGTCATCTACATGCTGGAGGGCAGTGCGACCTTCGTCACCGGCGGCAAGCTGGTCGATCCCAAGCAGACGGCGCCGGATGAGATCCGCGGTGCGTCCATCGAAGGCGGTGAGATGCGCACCATCACCAGGGGCGATGTGATCGTCGTCCCGGCAGGCACCCCGCACTGGTTCAAGGAAGTCAACGGACCTGTCACCTACTTTGTGGTCAAACCCACGGCATCGGAAGGGGATGCGCCATGAAGCGACCCATGACCTTCCGGATCGAAAGGCGGGCAAACTGGTCCTTCGCGGAAGAGTTCGTCCCGCAGAAGCCGGAGACGGCGGTGTCACGCAAATCGTTCAAACCCGCGCTGCGCAGACTGGAGTGCGCTGGGCGATCTCCAGTTCAAAAGGTCAGCATCTGGGCGCGCCGGCTGGTCTGGCTGGGTGTCTTCTGCGGCGCGTATCTGCTCGGCCAGGGAACGGCCGGGGCGGCGGTAGAGTTGCCCGCCGGCACACCCGCCGCCAGCGTCGATCTCATGACCGATGACGGCATCGCGCTGGTGCAGGGACGGTGGCGCTACAGCGACACGCGGATCATTGAGGTCGACTTCAAGGCGCCGGGCTCCGATGGCCAGCCCACGGGCGGCCCGATCAGGACCTACGACTACACGCCGCACGCCGGCGGCGTTGCGTTCGACGATTCGCAGTGGCCGGTGATCGCGCCGACGACGCTGAGCCAGCGCCGTTCCACGGGCCGGCTGTCGTTCAACTGGTACCGCATCAATCTCACCATCCCTGAGCGGGTGGAGGGATTCGACCCGAGTGGTTCCACGGTCGTCTTTGAGACCGTACTCGACGATTACGCGGAGGTGTGGGTCAACGGCGAACTGCCGCGCGGCATCGGGCAGCGCGGCGGCTCGGTCATCGGTGGGTGGAATGCGCCGAACCGCCTGGTGATCGGTAGCGATGTCAGGCCAGGGCAGAAGATCCAGCTCGCGGTCTTCGGGATCAACGGCCCGATCTCCAACCCGCCGACAAACTATATTTACGTGCGCACGGCCAGGCTCGACTTCTATCCCGGAAGTCATGTGCCTGTCGGCGGTGATCCACGCGAAGTGAATGTCGAGGTCGAGCGGCTCGATCCGGCCATCGATGCTATCGTTCCGCCCAATCCCAAGGTGTACAAGCTGGCGGAGGGGTTCAAGTTCACCGAGGGGCCCTTATGGATACGCGACGGTGGTTACCTGCTCTTCAGCGATCCGAATGCCAACCGGATCTACAAGTATGAACCGAACGGGACGCTGTCGGTTTTCAAGGAGAACTCGGGTTACGCAGGCGCGGATGTTGCCGAGTACGGCCAGCCCGGCTCCAATGGGTTGACGGTGGACCGCGCAGGGCGGCTCACCATCAATGAACACGGTAACCATCGTGTCACGCGCGCGGAAAAGGATGGCACGCAGACCGTACTGGCCGCGGCCTATGAAGGCAAACGACTCAACAGTCCGAACGATCTGGTCTATAAATCCGACGGTGCGCTCTACTTCACCGATCCGCCGTTCGGTCTGCCGAGGTTCTTCGAGGATCCGCGCAAGGAGCTGTCCCACAGCGGCGTGTATCGCTGGAAAGACGGCACGCTCACCCTGCTTACCACCGAACTCACCGGACCCAACGGCATTGCCTTCTCACCGGACGAGAAGTATCTCTACCTCGGCAACTGGGACCTCAGCAGGAAGGTGGTGATGCGCTATCCAGTGAAAGACGACGGCACGCTGGGTCCCGGTGATCTGTTCTTCGACCTGACGCCGGCCCCGGGCGAAGACGCCATCGACGGAGTCAAGGTTGATATTGAGGGAAATCTGTACGTGTCGGGTCCGGGAGGGTTGTGGATCATCTCGCCCGCGGGCAAGCACCTGGGCACTATCGTTCCGCCGCAACACCCGCACAACATGGCGTGGGGGGATGACGACGGCAAGACGCTCTACATGACAGCGCGCAGCGGGCTCTACAGGATGCGCCTCAATATCGCCGGGGTGCGCCCATGAAGCACTCAGCGCGAACCCGCCGTCAGCGCAGCACGGAGTGGCGGCGCTTCATCAGGGAGCAGGCGGGCCGGGCAAGAGCGCACGGCGTGCGCTGATGCCAGGAGCGTTGTGCGAATGAATGCGAGCAAGATTCGTAGCAGTCGCTTCGCGCTTTTGGCGTTCCTGGGCGCGTTTGTCATGACGGGTTGTGCCGGCGGCTCGTCGAGGAGTGACGGCAGCGACCCACTGGAGGGCGTGAACCGCGCGATCTACAGGTTCAACGACGGTCTGGACAGGGCATTCATCAAGCCCGTTGCCGAGACCTATGTCCGGATCACGCCTAGGCCGATCCGCACCAGCGTAACCAACTTCTTTGATAATCTGGGCTACGTCAATGTCGTCGCCAACGACTTGCTGCAGGGGAAGTTCAGACAGGGATTTCGGGATTCGGCGCGTTTCCTCCTCAACAGCACGGTCGGGATTGGCGGCCTGTTCGATCCGGCGAACCATACCGGTCTGGTGAAGAACGAGGAGGATCTCGGCCAGACCTTCGGCACGTGGGGATTTGGCGAAGGCGCCTTCCTGGTGCTGCCCCTGCGTGGACCCAACTCGCTGCGCGACGCCCCGGATCTCGCGACCAGCGCGTTGCTAAACCCGCTGTTCTATGCCAGCAGCGCGGTCGCTTTTCCGATCGCTGCAATCAATGCCGTCAACCAGCGCGCCAATCTGTTGGAGGCCACCCGCCTGCGCGATGAGGCGGCGCTCGATGCCTACAGCTTCACCCGCGAGGCCTACCGCCAGTCGCGCGTATACGACACCCACGACGGCAATCCTCCTGCTGATGACCTCGAGTACATCGCCGAGGAGGGCGCGGATAAGCCAGGGGACCTGGTGGTCAACTGAAAAAGCTCATTCAGGAGCGACAAGCGCTGCGATGTCGCGGCGCTGGCGCAGCGCGTGCAAGGACAGCAGCAGGAGCGCAACGCCAATGAGCAGCATACCCAACAGCTCGGAGGCCGGCGGCCGTTCGCCGAGCTGCAACCACGAAGCGAAAATGGCGATGACCGGGATCGCCAGCGTGCTCATGCCGGCGGCGCCGGCGGGCAGATGGTGCAGCACGTAGAGCCACAGCAGCCAGCCGACGGCGGTGGTGGCGACGGCGTTGAATGTCAGCGCCAGCACGAAGGTCAACGACCAGTCTACCGGTGGCGCCGGTACGCCCCATGCAATGACAGCCAGCGGTAACGCGCCAAATAGCATCTGCCAGGCGGTCAGCGACAGCAGGTCCATCGGTTCGTGGGCCTGAAAGCGCTTCACCATGATCGCGCTCGCGCCCCAGACCACGCCCGCCGCGAGCGCGAGCCACTTGCTCAGCGTAGTGCCGGCGAGATCCCAGGGCCGCAAGATGAGCATAAGGCCCGCTGCCGCCAGCGCGGCTGCGAGCCACTGCGGGCCGCGCATGCGCTCGTTGAGGAATATCCAGGCGAACAGCGCTGTCCAGAACGGCATGGTGAAGACCAATGCGGCCGTGCGGCCGGCACCGCCCTCGACCAGTGCCCACATGCTCAGCGCGACGAAGGCGCTGGTCTGCACCAGTCCCAGCCGAAACAGCTCCCTTAACCGTGCGGGTGTAAAGGGATGGCGCGTGAACGGCAGCACGGCCAGCAGGCACAGGGCACCGAATAGCGTGCGTAACGCCGCAAAGTCGAAGGGGCCGGAGTAACGCAACGCGATCTTGAGAATGATCCAGCTGTAGCCCCAGATGAACCACAGACCGAGTAGCGCGAGAATGGGCAGCCGTAAGGCGGTCACGCGCGTCTTTCTCCCCCAATATCGCCGTCAGCCAGTAAACTGCTGCACAGGTGGACAGGTTGCCCTGGGCGGCACACGTCGCCCTCGCAAGGACGATTCTACAGGCGGCACGTCGAGAGCGGTTCCTCGTGATGCAAAATACATCCAGTGGATAACCACGTTGACACGCACGACGCCCGCCCGGCTGAGGTGGCGCTGGCTTATCATCAACGCACCAAGCACCACTTCGGGCGCTACGCACGTTCGCTGGGCTACCTGGACTGGGACACTCAGCCCGATCCGTTCAGGCGCTATCCGGGGGCGACGCGCATCCCGCTCGCCCATCCGCCGGTCGTGGAGCGGCCGACCTACGACGAACTGCTCCGTGGCGACTGGGGCGAACCGAGCACGGTCGATCACGGGACGCTGAGCCAGTTCTTCTATGAGAGCCTGGCGATTTCGGCGTGGAAACAACTGGGGAGCGGACCGCCCTGGTCACTGCGAATCAATCCCTCGAGCGGTGATCTGCATCCCACCGAGGCCTACCTCATAGCCGGTCCGATCTGCGGCATCGGCGAACAGCCGGCCGTTTATCACTACTGCGTACACGACCATGCGCTCGAGCGGCGTCTTACGCTCGAGGAGGCGCCGTGGTCGGCGCTCGCCTCACGATTGCCGAGGGATGCATTCCTGGTGGCATTGACGTCGATCCACTGGCGCGAGTCGTGGAAGTATGGCGAGCGTGCTTATCGCTACTGCCATCACGATGCGGGACACGCGATCGCAGCGATCGCGCTCTGCACGGCCGTATTGGGCTGGCAGTCGCGGCTCGTCGATGGTGTGCCGGATGAGTCACTCCAAGAGCTGCTTGGATTGACGACGCAGCAGGGACCGGAGCGCGAACACGCCGATAGCCTGCTGGCCGTGATCCCCGCCGCAGAGCGCGTGCCGGGCTGGCCGCGCCTGGAGCTGCCGGCATCGTTTTTTGCCAGCCTGCGCCGCGCATCCTGGGAGGGAGAGCCGAATCGTCTGAGTCGCGAGCATAACGCGTGGGCGGTCATCGATGAGGTCAGCGTGGCCTGCCGCTACCACGGCAGCCCCATGGAATCGCGTGCGGTCACCGACCTCTCTGCTATGCCGCCGGCGATGCGGGAGCGGTACGTGCCGGCGCGCGTGCTGATTCGCCGCCGGCGCAGCGCGGTCGACATGGACGGCGTCACCGCGCTGCCGCGCGAGGCCTTCTACAGGTTGCTCGCCGAGATCGACCCGGACCGGACGGCGTTCCCCTTTAATGTGCTGCCCTGGCAGCCGCAGGTTTCGCTCGCGCTGTTCGTGCATCGCGTGGAGGGCTTGAGCCCCGGTCTTTACCTGCTGAGCCGCGACCGCCGCCACGAAACCGATCTCCGGCAGCAGCTCCGTCCGGAATTTCTCTGGCAGTCACCCGGCGGTTGCCCGCCGTATCTTGCGCTGCACCTGTTGGTCGCGGGCGACGCGCGAGCGGCGGCGAGGACCGTCAGTTGTCACCAGGATGTCGCCGCCGACGGCGCCTTTTCCGCGGGCATGCTGGCGCGCTTCGACGGCACACTGCGCGAATCCGGCGCGTGGATGTACCCGCGGTTGTTCTGGGAGACCGGTGTCATCGGACAGATGCTCTATCTCGGCGCGGAGGCGGCGGGCGTGCGGGCCACCGGCATCGGTTGTTTCTTCGACGACGCCATGCACGAGCTGCTCGGCATCACGGATCAGCGCTGGCAGAGCCTCTACCACTTCACTGTCGGCGGGGCGGTCGATGATGCGCGGTTGACCACCCTGCCTCCATATTGGCATCTCGGGAAAAGGGAGTAACGCCGCGGCCGCTCCCGTATACTGTGCTGTCCTGAAGATTCAGAGTTTCGATAACTACGCCGAGAGTTATACAGATGGCTGACTCGAAGTACATCATCGATGTCGATGATCGCAGTTTCGATCAGGAGGTGCTGCAGCGCTCAACGAAGGTGCCGGTGCTGATGGACTTCTGGGCGGAATGGTGTGCCCCCTGCAAGTCCCTCACGCCGGTGCTGACAAGGCTTGCTGAACAGTACGCGGGCGGTTTCATCCTCGCGAAGGTCAACACCGACCAGAATCAGCAACTCGCCATGCAGTGTGGGGTGCGCAGTCTGCCCACGGTGCTGCTCATCAAGGGCGGGCAGATTGTCGACGGTTTTATCGGCGCGCAGCCCGAAAGCGCCGTGCGCGCACTGCTGCAGCGCCATCAGGTAGCGCCCGTCGAGCCGGCCGAAGAAACTCCGCTCGCCGCCGTCGCAACCGCGGATCGCGGGGAAGCCATCGCGCAGTTACGCACGGCGCTCGAGAAGCAGCCCGGCGATCATCGTCTGCACCCGCAGCTCGCTCAACTGCTCATCGCCGAGCACCGGCACGATGAAGCGGAGGAAGTGCTCAAGCAGCTTCCAGAGGACAAGCAGGCGGGCAAGGAGGTGGCGCCGCTGCTCGTGCATATCCGTTTCGCGCGCGCACTCGACGGCGCACCCGATGCGTCCACGCTGTCGCAACGGCTCACGCAACAATCCCCAGACAGCGAAACTCAGTACTTGCTTGCGCTGCGTCACGCGCTGGAGGGCGAGCACCAGGCCGCGCTCGACGCGCTGCTCGGGCTGGTGCAGCGCGACCGCCAGTACGGCGACGACGCCGCGCGCAAGGCTATGGTGGATGTCTTCACACTGCTCGGCGGCAGCGGACCCCTCGTCAAGCAGTATCGCTCAATGCTGTATTCCGCGCTGAACTGACACTCTCGCAAGACAGAGCGGCCAATGTGGCCGTCCCCCGCCGGCGGAGACGGCAGCGTTCGCTGTGGTAAGGCGCCGCTGCGGTCATACGGTGAGGCGATGTCGTGCCGCGCGGCTGATGGCGAGTACGCCCGGGTGCTCGATCCGGCGATCGGCGGTGATGGCGTAGTACTGCTCACGCACTTCGTTGGTCCGCGCCAGCACCTCTACGTCGAACTGCCGCACGACCTCGCGTTCGATGACGGTGGATGCGACGAACACCCCTACGTGGCCCCGCCAAAGACCTTCATCAGCGCCGTGTCGTCGAACTCCGCCGCCCGGCGTGGCCTCGTGCTCCTCGCACCACTGCTCCAGCGCGCGACGCCAGCAGAGCAACACGTCGCGAACAGCGCCGTGACCTCCTCGGTGCAGAAGGAGATGAAATCGGCAATCGTTGTGAAATGTGGCCGGGTGTCCGCCGAGAGTGCCATCATGACCACATTTTCCGGTATAGCCGCTCGATCTCGCGGCTGGTGAGCACACCCCGGGAGTAGGCATACAGAATGACCTTCAACAGGATTGCCGGGTCGTACGCCGGCGCGGCGGTCTCGTCGTTGCAGTAACGCGCCTCAAAGACCCACAGATCGACCTCATGGTCGATGAGGTAATTCAACGTGTATTCGAACGTGCTCGGCAGGATCTGTTCGGCGAAGGAAATCGGAATGAGTTTATGCTGGTGGTAGTCGTAGTGCTTGTAGCGCGCCATCCCTCCCCCAATCCGTGCTAAGCGGTCTTGCCGCTCTTCTCGGGGGATAGATCAGTGGAAAGATCGGAAGTTCCGGACTTTTTCTATAGCCTCAACGCCGCGGCTTGAACCGCTGGTTATGCGTGCTCAATGCGCCTGTCTCGATTGTTTCAAGTCTATTTGGCTGTCCGTCGCTTCGGGTTTGCCTACAACCATGAGCCACAGAAAACCGAGTGTTCCCGCCGTCAGCGACGCCAGAAGAACTGCCATTTTCGAAGCGATTATGGCCGCCGTATTTCCAGCAAAAGCGAGATTCGTAATGAAGATTGACATGGTAAATCCGATGCCGCCAAGTATTCCTGCGCCGACTATGTGCCGCCAATTCAAATCCAGCGGCAGGCGGCAAATGCCGCTGGCAACGGCGACGAAACACAGGAGCGTCACCCCCAGAGGTTTGCCCACCACCAAACCCGCGACGATGCCAAGGCTGTTCGCGCTCGTCAGGTTCTGCATCCAATCCGCGCCGACGAAGATCGCGGTATTGGCCAACGCGAAGATCGGCAGAATGATGAACGCCACCGGTTTGTGTAAATAGTGCTCGAGCCGGTGCGAGGGCGACTCCTCGTCGTCGTCTTTGGCGGAGTACGGGATGGCAAAGGCCAGCATCACGCCCGCAACCGTTGCGTGAACGCCCGACTTGAGCATGAGAAACCACATCAAGGCGCCGCCTAGCAGATAAGGGGCCAGGGACATCACCCGGAAGAGCCGGTTCAACACACCGAGCAACGTCCAGACGGCCAAGGCAGCGGCAAGATAGCCCACCGAAAGCTGCGCGGTGTAGAACGCGGCAATGATGACGATCGCGCTCAGGTCATCTATCACGGCGAATGCCACCACAAACACTTTCAGCGATGCGGGAATGCGGGTTCCGAGAATGGCCAGGACGCCAAGAGCAAACGCGATGTCCGTGGCCATCGGAATCCCGATCCCGGCTTGCGTTGGTGTCCCCGCGTTGAATGAGAAATGTATCAGTGCAGGGACGACGATTCCCCCGCCGGCCGCGAAAATCGGAAGAAGGGCGTTCTGAAGATTGGACAGCTCGCCGCTGTAAAGCTCGCGCTCGAGTTCCAGGCCGATGAGCAGAAAGAAAATCGCCATCAGCGCATCGTTGATCCAGTGCTCGATGCTGAGACCTCCCGCCCGCGTCTGCCACCAACTCAGATAGTCTGCGCCGGCTGAGGAGTTCGTGATCAGGAGCGAGATTACGGTGCAGGCAATCAGCAGAATCCCGCTCGACTTTTCCGAGTCGAAAAAGTTTTGGAACGTGTTTGATAACATAAGTGTCGCTGGACAATACCCATAATCGTCTTTAGATGAAAACGTCAAAAACACGTACGGATTTCACATGGGACGCATAACGGAAGCGGGAGCCGCGCAGCGGGCCGCTCCGGCGACAGTTCGGCCACGCGCGCGCCGAACCGGACGGTACAGCGAAGCCGATGTCATGGGCGTCTCCTCCGCCATGCGGCCCAGCACTGCCGGCGCGAGCGGGGCTGAACGTGTGACATGAGCGGCAGACACCGGCTTGCCGATGTCTGTCCGCTCGATGGAAGGGTGCTACTGGAAACAGTGGCGCTGGCCGCGCACCAAAATCCGTCATCTCGTTGCGCTCGGGATGAATCTGAAGGCTGCGATTAAAGTCGCGGTCAGCTCGAAAGGGCCGTATCGCATGTCGCGGACCAGGGTGACGCAGGTGGCCATGTCCAACGCGTGGCTCACTGCACAAGGTTTGGTCTCGATCCGCGAACAGTGGATCCGCTTTCATTACCCTGTTTCAACCGCCTAGTGCGGACCCGCATGCTAGGTGGTGTGGGGAGAGCCGGGCGATCCCGGCTCTTACCCGATTATGCCGCAGATTGCTGGTTCGAATCCCAGCCCGGAAACACGAGCACCGCCGGGTGGCATTTGAGGGCCCGAGCGAGAACCTTCGCGCGCTCTACCCCCAGACGCACCCGTCCGTTCTCTATCGCGGAAATAGTCGTCTGCGGAATTCCCGTCAATCCGGCGAGCTGGTTCTGGCTCAGCTCCTGCAACTCTCGCATGATGCGAACGGACTCGCCCACCGACACCTCGATACGACGCTTAGCAGGACGAAACTCACTCATTTTCAGCGCTTCCTATGGTCGTGAGCAGTGATCTCAATCACCTGGAACAGTTGCTGAGCAGCGACGAGCCGATAGATAACCCGGTACTGGATGTTCAGCCTGGATGAGCGGTGTCCGCGCCAGGCGCCAGACAAAGCCTCGTCGTGAAACCCCCGGATCGCCCGGAGCCCGGGTGGACCAGAGATAGACGCGACGTCTTGCCACTTTTCGTACCGCTTCTGAATCTCAAGGGACGCGGCGGCGAGCTGCTTACCGATTCGCTGATGTTCCTCGATTCTCCACATGCCACATGATGCCTAGACCATATATGGTCTGTCAAGGGCCCCGCGTAAGCGGGCCGCTCCGGCGACAGTTCGGCCACGCTCGCGCCGAAGGGGACGGTACAGCGAAGCCGATGTCATGGGCGTCTCCTCCGCCATGCAGCCCAGCACTGCCGGCGCGACGGGGTCAACTGGCGCCTGTCTGCGTGTAACGCACAGGCAGGCGGCTCCCGCTGCCGTTCAGTCCCGCGAGCGTGGCACCGCCCATCTCACTCGAAGCACTACGTCGTTCCGTCATCCTGCTCGCTCGAAGCGACTACCCGCACCACGGCGCGAGCGGGGCTGAACGGATGGCGGTTCAGCGGACGCGCGGCAGCGCCGTCCGCTGCAAGCGCAGGTTAGGTGGCTTCACGCGCTCTCCGGTCACAGGGTTGCACCTCGCTTGCGATTGCATACGCGACACAGGATTCGGAGGTTATCTGTGGTCGACGAACCTCCCTTGGAGAACGGAATGACGTGATCGAATTCAAGGTCCTCGATGGAGCCGCAGTCGACGCATTTGCCGCCGTCGCGCGTCCATACCTCGGACATGACCGCATTCGTAAGTCGAGGCCGGTTGCCGATACTCCCGGACGACGGTCGCGTGGAATCGGGCGCAGGAACACCCGCCGAAGCAAGCTCACGGAGCTTCGACAGCTTGCTTTCGAACAGGTTGATGAAGGGACTGTACAAGCCCCACGCCTTGATCCGCGCGACGGTGAGATCACTGGGATGGAGGCCCTCCTCGGCTGAGACCTTTCGGACAATCTCGATAACGCGAGCGAACCCTTCCGGAGGCGCCCAGAAGCGATGTGGAAAGCGTGCGATGACACCCTTTCTGTACCGCTCGTAGATGTCGAACGCTTCACTCACGGGTCGATTGCCGACGGTCGTGGAATTTCTTGTCGACGCATTGACCTCGTCCACCTAACTAGAAGTAGACAACCTAAAAAGTCGCTTTACAAGGCAACATTATACTGTATAGTTATACAGTATCAAATCGTAACTCATTAAAAACAGTGAGGCTGGGCTATTTTAGTACGACCTAAAACGCAAAGCTAACCCAGCATGGCGGTGGTGCTATGCAGCAACGCAGGCTGCTCCCGCGTTCACTTAAGGAGACTCTGCGAGAGATTTGCGAGCCTGATACCGGCTCTAGTCAGATACCTTCAAGATCCCCCCTTCGCTCGGAAAGACACGGGGGCGACTTTCCTGGACATTCCTTAACCCTCCAGTTCGCCTGACTCCCCGCAACATCCCGCGGGGCCGCAGAATCCTGCGGCCGATGCGCGGCCAGTCGGTTCTGTTGCCACTGCGTAACACATTGAAAGGCATCGGTAAACCAATGTTTCGCGGGCGTGGCACAGGGGTTGCGATTAAGGATGGCAAGCTCGCTCATTCAAGCGTGCGATTCGACTGTCAACGACCCAACAGAGGATCTCAGTTATGCACACCAAACGTGTTGTCAATTCTGCACTGCTTTCCCTGCTCGCGCTCGGTATTGCTGACTTCGCGGTCGCGGCTGACAAGCCAGAAGCCGAGAAGTGCTTCGGCATCGTCAAGGCGGGCAGCAATGACTGTCAGACCGCCACCAGCGCCTGCGCCGGCCAGAGCACGACCGACGCTCAGAGCGATGCGTGGATCTACGTCCCCAAGGGCACCTGCGAGAAGATCGTGGGTGGCAGCCTGCAGGCGAAGTCTTAACGGACTTCGGCGGCGATGTTGGGTTCCTCCAAGCAATCCGCATCGGGCAGACCGATCCCGGCTGACGCCGGGATCGGTCTGCGGGCCGAGCATTACGACGTCGTCCTCGAACAGCGTCCACGTGTCGGCTTCCTCGAGGTGCATAGCGAGAACTACTTCGGTGCCGGCGGCCGGCCGCTGCAGGTACTGGAGGCGGTCCGCCGCGACTGGCCGCTCAGCCTGCACGGTGTGGGGCTGTCGCTCGGTTCGACAGATGAACTCAACCTCACGCATTTGCGCCGGCTGAAAACGTTGGTCGATCGGTTCTCGCCGATGCTGGTTTCCGACCATCTCTGCTGGAGCTCCATTGATGGACGTTATGTGAACGATTTGCTCCCGTTGCCGCACACCGAGGAGGCGCTGCTGCACGTGAGCGAACGCATCCGGCGCGTACAGGATCATCTCGGCCGGCAGATCCTGATCGAGAACCTCTCCAGCTACCTCGAGTTCGCGCAGTCCGCAATGCCGGAGTGGGAGTTCCTCACTGCTGTCGCGGAGCGCAGCGACTGCGGCATCCTGCTCGACGTCAACAACATCTTTGTCTCTGCATCCAATCACGGCTTCGACGCGGCACAGTATCTCCGCGGCGTTCCCGTGAAGCACGTGCGGGAGATCCACCTCGCCGGTCACAGCGTCAACGCGCACGCGGAAGGCGTCATCCTGGTGGACACGCACAATCAGCGCGTGTGCGAGGAGGTCTGGCAGCTCTACGCCCTCGCGGTCGAGCGGTTCGGCGAGGTACCGACGCTCATCGAATGGGACACCGATCTGCCCGCGCTGGACGTTCTCGTCGATGAAGCGCGCAAGGCAGATCACATTCAGGCCGGCTATCGTGTCCTCGCTGCGTAATCTGCAACGGCGCTTCGCCGAATCGCTGATCGACCCCCAGGGCGTCGCCGCTGAGGCGGACGTACGACCCAACGGCATGCGGGCGGCCGCTCGTCTGCGCGTTTACCGCAACAACGTCTACGCGTCGCTTACCAGTGCGCTGAGCGCCTGCTATCCGGTTGTGGAACGGCTGGTCGGGGAAGATTTCTTCAGTTTCATTGCCCGTCGCTACGTGCGGGAAAATCCCTCGCGATCCGGCAATCTCCACGACTATGGCGGCCGGTTCTCAGAATTCCTCGTCGCGCCGCCAAACTGCGCCGGGCTGGCTTACCTGCCGGAGGTGGCCCGCGTGGAGTGGGCGATTCAGGAGGTCTACCACGCGGCCGAACCGGCCCGCGCGGACCTTGTTGCAATGACTGAACTGCCGCCGGATCGTTACGCCGACGTGCGCTTCCGCGTGCATCCGGCGAGCCGCCTGCTCACTACGAAGTATCCGGCGTTGCGCATCTGGCAGGTGAACCAGCCCGGTTACAGGGGCGATGACGTGGTGTCGCTTGACGACGGCGGTGACTATCTGCTGGTCATCCGCCGCAGGCAGGAGATCGAGCTCGAACGGCTGAGCGCCGGTGAGTTTGTGCTGCTGCGCGAGCTGGCGCAGGGCCGTACTGTTACCTATGCCTGTGAGCACGCGCTGGCGATGCAACCCGATCTGAATTTACCAGCACGTCTGCGTCACCACGTGATGCGCCAGACGCTGACCGGTTTCTACCTGTAAGACTCTGCAAGACCTAAGACGAGGAGAGCACACATGATGACCACCAACGCTGCCACGACCAGCGCGCAAGTCACCTCACTGGTAAGCAAAGTGGCGCGCGCGTACGGTGCTGTCGCCCGCTGGCTGACATTCCTTGCCCCCGTTGCCGACCTGGCATTGCGTCTTTACGTCGCCAACGTGTTCTGGAAATCCGGCATGACCAAGATCCAGTCCTGGGACAGCACCCTGCAGCTATTCCAATACGAGTATCACGTCCCGCTGCTGTCGCCGACGCTTGCCGCCTACGCAGGCACGTTTACCGAGCTGTTCTTCCCGGTGTTGCTGGTTCTCGGGCTCGGCGGACGTTTCGCCGCGTTCGTGCTCTTCGTGTTCAACATCATCGCGGTGATTTCCTACCCGGACCTCAATCCGGCCGGACTGGAGCAGCACAAGGTATGGGGTCTGATGCTGTTCGTACTGCTGCTGCACGGGCCGGGGCCACTGTCTATCGACCATTGGCTCAAGAAGCGACTGGCGCGCTGAACCAATCTCTCGTTCATAAGGAAAACATCTATGACTGTAGCAATGAGCGTGAAGGCCGGCCCGGGGACCGCAAAGCTCCTCGCGGGGCAGCGTGCCCTGGTTACCGGCGGGAACTCGGGGATCGGCGCGGGTATTGCCGAGGGGCTGGCCGCTGCCGGCGCCAGGGTTGTCGTGAACTATGTGCGCAAACCCGAGGAGGCCCAGCGCGTGGTGAGGACGATCAAGGAGGCGGGTGGCGAGGCCATCGCCATCCAGGCCGACGTGAGCCAGGAGCACCAGGTGCAGAGTCTGTTCGAGCAGATGTTCGACGCCTACGGCAGCATCGACATCCTCGTCAACAATGCCGGCGTGCACAGGCATGCACCGCTGGTGGATATGACGCTCGATGACTGGGAATTCGTCATCCGCGTAAACCTCACGGGACAGTTCCTGTGCGCGCGGCATGCCGCGCGCGAGTTCATCCGACGCGGTGTGTTGCCGGAAGTCTCCTGCGCAGCCGGCAAGATCATCTGCATCTCATCGGTCCATGACCTGATTCCCTGGGCCGGGCATGTCAACTACGCGGCCTCCAAGGGTGGCGTCATGATGATGATGAAGACCCTGGCGCAGGAGCTGGCCACGCACAAGATCCGTGTTAACAGCATTTCACCCGGTGCGATCAAAACACCGATCAACCACGCCACGTGGGCGACTGCGGAAAAGGAAGCGGAGCTGTTGCAACTGATCCCCTATGGTCGTGTCGGGGTCGTCGCCGACGTGGCCAGGGCGACCGTGTGGCTGGCCTCCGACGAATCCGATTACATCACCGGCGAGACGCTTTATGTCGACGGCGGCATGACGCTTTATCCGGGTTTCGAGAGCGGCACCTGAGCATACAGGATGAAGCAATGAGATTAGGTTCTCTGCAAGCCACTCGTCATGCCAGCGTGATCCCAGCTTTCGCTGGGAGGCATCCACGCAACGATACGCAAAGCCGCCCGCATCGACGGGTGACTACTGCGTTAACGACATGGATTCCAGCTTGCGCTGGAATGACGGTAGTAGCGGTGATCGCCACGCTCATGATGGCGATGCCGGTTGCAGCGGAGGAGGGAGCGTTGCGCGTCAGCGATTCGCGAGCCGACACGAGCAGGTTGCCGGCCGGTGTGGCGCCGTGGTGGCCCAGCCGCTATGGTCCCGATGACCAGATCGGCACCTTGAACGAGATCACTCCAGCCGTGGTGGCTGCCGCGGCCGTTCTGGTCAAGACCGGGACGGTGGTCGATCTCGGCAGGACGCTCGATGAGAACATTCCGAAGTTTCCCGGCCGCTATTGGCACCAGACGGCGGACACTTCCGCGCCGTACACCAACCTCCGGCGTACGGGCGCGGTCGGCCAGGGCTGGGGCAGGAACGAGATCAACTGGATCACTGAGATTCAGGCCGGCACTTTCCAGGTCGGCACCCAGCTTGACTCGATCGGCCACATCCAGACCGGCGATCGGTTCTACAACGGCTGGCGAGCGCGGGATGTCGTGGAGGCGTGGGGTATCAACCGCTTCGGGATGGAGACAGTGCCCCCAATCATCACGCGGGGCGTTCTCGTCGATGTCGCCGCGCTGAAGGGCGTTGAGCGCCTGGAGAAGGGCTACGTCATCAGTGTCGCCGACGTCGAAGCGACACTGAAAAGACAGGGAACGGACCTCAAGGCCGGCGATGCGGTGCTGCTGCACACCGGTTGGGGCGGGCTCTGGAACGTCGATGATGCGCTATTCCTTTCCGGCGAGCCCGGCCCGGGACTCGACCTCATCCGGTGGCTGTACGGGAAGCGCATTGCCGTGCTGGGCGCAGATACCTGGAGCATCGGCCCGGTGCCCGGCGAAGACGCCGAGCGGCCGTTCCTCGTCCCGCAAACGATGTACGTGAACATGGGCCTGTTCGGTCTGGAGAACGTGGCGACCGAGCAGATCGCGAATCGCAAGGTCTACGAGTTCCAGTTTGTGGTGACGCACGCGAAGACCAGAGGATCCACCGCTGCGATCATCGCGCCGGCGGCCATTTACTGAACGAGCACCAATGACGGATTACGAGTGAGCGGCTATGGCGGATTATGACTACATCATCGTCGGTTCCGGTGCCGGCGGAGCGGCGGCAGCCTGGCGTCTCGCGCAGACGGGCCGCCGTGTGCTGGTGATCGAGAAGGGCCGGGCGCTGCCGCGCGACGGCTCCACACTCGACTTCAACTGCGTGATCAGCGAGGGCATCTTCAAGAGCAAAGAGCCGTGGCTGGACAAGGACGACCGGGCTTTCGTGCCCGAGGAGTACTTCAACCTCGGCGGCAAGACCAAGTGGTACGGCGCGGCGCTGTTGCGCTACGACCGGCACGAGTTCGCCGCAGAACCCGGGTTCCGGTGCCTGCCATGGCCCATCAGTTACGACGATCTGGCGCCGTACTACACCCTGGCCGAAAGGCTGATGGATGTTCGGCAGTTCGAAATCGAACCCGATCTACAAGCCATCATCCGGCGTCTGAACAGATCAGAGTGGCGCGCCCAGCCCCTGCCGCTGGGATTGTCGGAGAGCATCGTCGCCGATCACGCGGAGGCCACACACTTCGACGGCTTCGCATCAGTGAAGGGAATGAAGGCCGACGCCCAGAGTGCACTCCTTGACCGCGCCGGCGAAAACGCGAATCTCGAGGTGCTGACCGGGGACGCGGCGCATGAACTCGTCGGCTCTGCGCAGACGCCGGAACGCGTGACCGCGGTGACGCTTGCCAGCGGCAGGCGGATCACGGCTGACACGGTATTGCTTGCCGCCGGCGCCATGCACTCGCCGCGTCTGCTGCAGCGCTACCTGCGGGTGACGGGGCTGGAGGCGCGCCTGCCGTGCGCACGCTGGGTGGGGCGCTACTTCAAGCGCCATTTCCTGACCGCCATGCTCGGGGTGTCGCCGTCGCGCAAGGGCGATGCGCTGCGCAAGACGACCGTGTGGGTAAGCGACACAATTCCGCACAGCAGCATCCAGCCGCTCGGCTTCGGCGGTGACGTGATCGCGACCCTCATGCCGCGGATGGTCCCCGACTGGATCGCCAAGGCGTTTGCCGAGCGTGCCTACGGCTTCTTCCTGCAGACCGAAGACGGCTCGGATGAGCGCAACCGCGTCATCGCCGCGAACGGCGACGCCGGTTTGCCGAAGCTCGACTACGACGCGGCGCGGCTGCCGCAGGCTGTGGCCGAACACCAGAGGATGATACGCAGCTTCCGCGGCGCGCTGCTGAAGGCCGGTTATCTGAGCTTTGCGCAGTCCATTGGCCTTGCTGGCACCGCGCACGCCTGCGGAACACTGGTGGCCGGCGCCGATGCGACTTGCTCGGTGGTGGGCGCGACGGGCAGGGTGCACGGTTTCGAGAACCTCTACGTCGTCGACGGAAGCATTCTGCCACGCTCTAGCCGCGTGAATCCGTCGCTGAGCATCTACGCCTGGGCGCTGCGCGTCGCAGACCTGCTGACGCAGGGAGGAGTACAGTCATGAATCAAAATACGCTGGAACATGTTCGCCTGGGACGCGGGGTCTGCGACGATCTTACCCAGGCGGAACGCCGCGAGTGGTGGCTGGCCAACGGCCGCGGCGCCTATGCGGCCGGGACCGTCGCCGGGACGCTCACGCGCCGTTACCACGGTCTGCTCGTCGCGCCGCTCGATCCGCCGCTCGGACGCTACCTGGTCTTTGCCAAGGCCGACGCGATGGTCACCGACGGCGAGCGGGAGTGGCCGCTGTTTGCCAACCGCTGGGCGAGCGGCGTGATCGCCCCGCAGGGCTACGTGCATCTGCAGTCGTTTCACCTCGACGGGCGCATGCCGGTGTGGCAGTTCGCGATCGGCGGGGCGCTCATCGAAATGCGCGTGTGGCTCGAGCACGGCGCCGATACCGTCTATGTGGCCTACCGCCTGAGCGACGAGGCAAAGAATTTCGCCGGTCGCCGGCTCGGACTGCGCGTTCGGTTGCTGGTCAACGGCCGCGATCACCACGGCAACACCCGCGCCCAGGAGTTCAACCCCGACATCACCGCCGATGCCGCGGACGGCAGCGCGGCGCGTTCGCTGCTCGTGCGGACGCCGGACTCGCATCTGGGCAGGGGCTACAGGCTGCAGATGCAGGTGCGCGGAGGTACCATCACCCCGGATCACACCTGGTACGAGAATTTCGACCTGCCGCTGGAGCGCGAGCGCGGGCTGCCGGCGCTCGATAATCATCTTTGCGTCGCCCAGGCGCTGCTCGACCTGCATCCGGGCGAGTGGGTGGGTCTGGTGGCGAGTCTGCAAAGCGAGGCGTCACCCTACCTGGAGGAGTCTCTGCGTCGCTTCCAGGCGAACGATGCCGGCGTGCTCAAGCGGACGCGCGTACAGGTGCCCGAACTGCACGAAGCGCCCACATGGGTGCAGCAGTTGGTGTTGGCCGCCGACAGTTTCGTGTTCTCGCGGCCGCTTCCCGACCTGCCGGACGGCGAATCGGTAATCGCGGGCTACCCGTGGTTCGGCGACTGGGGCCGCGACACCATGATCGCGTTGCCCGGCCTGACGCTGGCCACCGGCCGCTACGACAGCGCGCGGCGCATCCTGGAGACCTTCGCGCGCTTCGTCGACGGCGGCATGCTGCCGAACGTATTCCCCGGCGCTGGCGCCACGGCCGACTACAACACGGTCGACGCGGCACTCTGGTACCTCGAGGCATGGCGCGCCTATGTGGAGGCCACCGGCGATCTGGCGGCGCTGGCGCGCGTATGGCCGGTGCTGCAGTCGATCATCGCGGCGCATCGCCAAGGCACGCGCTACGGCATCCGCACGGATGCGACTGACGGCCTGCTGTACGCGGGCGAGAAGGGCGTGCAGCTCACCTGGATGGACGCCAAGATCGGCGACTGGGTGGTGACGCCCCGTACCGGCAAGCCGGTGGAGATCAATGCGCTCTGGTACAACGCCCTGCAGGCGATGGCTGACTTCGCCAAGTCGCTGCAGCAGTCGGAGGTCGAGTACCGGCTGCTCGCCGAGCAGACCTGCGAGGGATTCAAGCGCTTCGTCAAGCCCGACGAAAGCGGCCTTTACGATGTCCTCGACGGGCCTGACGGCAATGACGCGCGCGTGCGTCCGAACCAGATCTTCGCGGTGAGCCTGCCGCACAGTCCGCTCGATCCCGTCGTAAAGGCGCAGGTGGTGAAGCAGTGTTACCGGGAACTGCTGTGCGGACCCGGTCTGCGCTCGCTGGCGCCGAGCGATCCCGACTACCGTCCCCGCTACGAAGGCGGCGTGTGGGAGCGCGACAGCCGCTATCACCAGGGTCCGGTGTGGGCCTGGCTGCTTGGCCATTACGCGCTGGCGGAGTATCGCGTGCACGGCAACGCCGCGGCAGCGCAGGCGCGGATGGAGGCCATCCGCGATCACCTGCTCGACGCCGGCATGGGCACGGTAAGCGAGATCTTCGACGGGGAGGCGCCGTTTACGCCGCGCGGCGCTCCGTCGCAGGCATGGTCGGTCGCCTGCGTGCTGGAAGCCTGGTGGCGGCTGGAGAAAGCGCGCCGGCAGGCGCTGATTGTGAACGAGGATAAGCGTGCGGCCGCACAGCCGTCACTGGCGGTCAACGGATAGCGCGCGGGGTGACAAGGGCGCCTGGCGTCTGCGCGAGAGCGGCACGCCGCAAGCCGGTATCCCTACGCCGCCGACGCGGATAGCGGCGCCGCACCGCTATCTTCGCCGCGGTGACGACAATATAGATTTGCAGATATGCACCCGACAGCGGTCCGGCGAGGTTGCGACCGGGCCAAACGAGGAGACGCACAGTGACCAAGTCGAACGAGACACTTAATGCAGAGCGGCAACGCCTGGAGGCGCAGCGCGCGGGTCAGGAAAACTGGCGACTGTGGGGTCCTTATCTGTCAGAGCGCGCCTGGGGCACCGTGCGCGAGGACTACAGCCCCTACGGCAATGCCTGGGAATATTTCGATCACGATCAGGCGCGCTCGCGCGCTTATCGCTGGAGCGAGGACGGTCTGGGCGGGCTGTGCGACGAGCAGCAGCGCCTGTGCCTGGCATTGGCCCTGTGGAACGAACGCGACCCGATCCTCAAGGAACGGGCCTTCGGCCTTACCGGCAATCAAGGCAATCACGGCGAGGACGTGAAGGAGTATTACTTCTACCTCGATGCAACGCCCAGCCACAGTTATCTGCGCTATCTCTACAAATACCCGCAGGCGGAGTATCCCTACGCGGCGCTGGTAGGCGAGAACGCGCGGCGCTCGCGCCAGGACCCGCCCTACACGCTGCTCGATACCGGCGTGTTCGCCGAACGTCGCTACTGGGACGTGGAGGTGTACTACGCCAAGGCCGACCCGGAGTGCGTGCACGCGCACGTACTCGCGTACAACAGCGGGCCGGAGACGGCAACTCTGCACCTCCTGCCGACGCTGTGGTTCCGCAATACCTGGAGCTGGGAAGAGGCTGCGCAGGAGAGGCCGCGGCTGCGATGGACAGAGCCGCCACAAGGGGCCGCCTGGGCGGTGGAGGCTACGCACCCGACGCTGGGTACTTATTATCTGTATGGGCGCCAGCCGGCCGAACCGCTGTTCACGGAGAACGAGAGCAACGCCAGCCGCTTGTGGGGCGTAGCGAATCCGTCGCCGTACGTGAAGGACGCCTTTCACCGGCGCCTCATCGATGGCGATACGCAGGCGGTGAACCCGGATCGCCAGGGCACAAAATTTGCCGCCTGGCACCGCTACGGCGTCGAGCCGGGTCACAAGGCGCGCATCGATCTGGTGCTGTCCGCGCGTCCGCTCGCCACGCCGTTCATCCGCAGCGAAGTCGTCTTCTCCACGCGCCGCTCGGAGGCGGATGTCTTCTACGACGAACTGCTTCCGGAGGCGAGCCCGCAGGATCACCGCATCATGCGCCAGGCGCTGGCGGGCATGATCTGGTCCAAGCAGTTCTTCCACTATCAGGTGGACCGCTGGTTGCGTGGCGATCAGCTTCCGCCGCCCGACAGCCGGCAGCGCGGACGCAACGCCTACTGGAAGCACATGCGGGCGCAGGACATCATTTCCATGCCGGACGCGTGGGAGTACCCGTGGTTTGCGGCTTGGGACCTCGCGTATCACTGCGCGGCGCTGGCGCTGGTGGACGTGGACTTCGCCAAGGACCAGATCGAACTCATGCTGCGCGAGACCTACCTGCACCCCAACGGCCAGATACCCGCGTACGAATGGGCCTTCGGCGATGCCAATCCGCCCGTGCACGCCATGGGGGCGCTGAAGGTCTATCGCGCCGAGCGCGTCCAGCGCGGCGAGGGCGACAAGAACTTCCTGCAACGCGTGTTCCACAAACTGTTGCTGAACTATGCGTGGTGGATCAACCGCAAGGACCGGGACGGACACAACGTCTTCGAAGGCGGCTTCCTCGGGCTGGACAACATCTCCGTGTTTGACCGCTCGCAGCCGTTGCCCCCCGGGTTTTCGCTGAAACAGGCCGACGCCACGGGCTGGATGGCGATGTTCGCCCTCAACATCTGCGTGATGGCCCTCGAGCTCGCAACGGAGGATCCGGACTACGAAGACGTGGCGATCCAGACCTTTGAGCAGTTCATGGCCATCGCGAACGCTATTTCCGGGTATTCAACTACCGGCGTGTCGCTATGGGATGAGGAGGATGGGTTCTACAAGGATCTGCTGGTGGAACCGGATGGCCGCTGTCATCGCGTCGATGTGTACTCGTGGGTAGGGCTTATCCCGCTGTTTGCCTGCGAGGTCGTCGATGAGCGGTTGCTCAAGAACGTGCCCCGCTTTCGCAAGCTGCTGGAAGGCCACGGTGGTGGCGTCTATCAGGGGAACATTGTTTGCGCATGTCCGGCGCAGACCAATTCTCGCGGCGAGCATTTGTTTGCCCTCGTCAACCCGGTACTGCTGCCGCGCGTCCTGGATCACCTGCTGCGGGAGGACGAGTTCCTGTCGCCGTACGGGGTGAGAGCCGTAAGCCGCATCCATGCCACCCGTCGCGATCTGGGTGTCCTGCCTGGCGTTGGCAGGGCGCTCATCGAGTACGTGCCGGGTGAATCGAACAGCGGTCTGTTCGGCGGCAACTCCAACTGGCGCGGGCCGATCTGGATGCCGACCAACTACACGCTGGTGCAGGCCCTGGAGAAGTTTCATCGCTTCCTCGGCGACGGCTTCCGCGTGCCGGGCCTCGATAACCGCGAGTTGAACCTGAACGAGATCGCGACGTTGATCGCCGAGCGGCTGGTCAATATGTATCGTCGCGACCAGCACAACCGGCTGGCCGTGTACCCGGCGGACAGTCCGTTCCAGACCGACCCGTACTGGAAAGACCTGCTGCTGTTCTTCGAGTACTTCCACGGCGACACCGGCCTGGGTCTCGGTGCCGCGCACCAGACCGGCTGGACCGGACTGATGGCGAACCTGGTGATGCGCAGCTACCGCAAGGACATTCCGGCTTTCTGGCGGGAGCAGCGGAAGAGGAAAGCCGCGGCTTAATCTCGTGAAATCTGACAATCGCAGGAGAAGCACCATGAATAAGGCATTAGAGCGAGAGATACTTCCTCAAGTCGTCATGCCGACGTGCCCGGAGCTACAGCTCTTGAAAGGGCAGAAGGCGCTGGTCACCGGCGCCAACTCGGGCATCGGCAAGGCCATTGCCATCGAGCTTGCGAAAGCCGGAGCGGACGTGGTCGTCAACTCGGGGGAGGAAGCGGCGGAGAAGACAGTCGGAGAGGTCCTTTCCTGCGGCTGCCCGAACAAGCGCTCTTATGCGCACCAGGCCGATGTGTCCAGGGAGGATCAGGTGCAGGCCATGTTCCGGCGCATGTTCAAGGAGTTCGGGACCATCGACATCCTGGTGAACAACGCCGGCCTCCAGGTGGATGCGGCGTTCGATGAGATGACGCTCGCGCAATGGAACCGGGTGATGGAGGTCAATCTTACCGGCCAGTTCCTCTGCGCGCGTGAGGCCGTGCGGGAGTTCAAGCGCAGAGGCGTCGTGCCGGAGGTCTCGTGTGCGGCCGGCAAGATTATCTGCGTGGGCTCGGTGCATGAGGTCATCCCGTGGGCTGGACACGTCAACTACGCGGCGTCCAAGGGTGGTGTGATGCTGATGATGAAGAGCATCGCGCAAGAGGTAGCGGCCCACCGCATACGCGTCAACAGTATTTCACCAGGCGCCATCCGCACGCCCATCAACACTGACGCGTGGAGCACGCCGGAGGCTTACGAGGCGCTGATGAAGCTCGTGCCCTACAAGCGCATCGGTGAGGTGGAGGACATCGGGCGCACGGCGGTGTGGCTCGCTTCGGACTATGCCGATTACGTCACCGGGGCCTGCATTTATGTCGACGGCGGCATGACCCTCTATCCGGGTTTCGAATCAGGGGGCTGAGCGGTGTCCGTTACGCAGGCGCTGCGTGGCCACTGGCCCGAGTACCTCATTGAGGCATGGGGACTGGGGACCTTCATGATCTCGGCGGCGGCATTCACAACGCTGTTCGAGTCGTCAAGTTCGCCGGTGCGCCAGGCAATTGATGACGCGGATCTACGGCGCGCGCTCATCGGCGTGGCAATGGGGTTGACCGCCATCAGCATCGTCTACTCACGCTGGGGCCAGCGCTCCGGTGCACATATCAATCCCGCGGTGACCCTGACCTTCCTGCGCCTGGGCAAGGTTGCCCGCTGGGATGGCTTGTTCTTCATGCTCGCGCAGTTCCTGGGCGGGACGCTGGGAGTGCTTGTGGCCGTGTGGCTGTTCGGCAGTCAGTTCACGGCGCCGCCGGTCGGCTACGCTGCGACAGTGCCGGGACCGGCGGGACCGTGGACGGCGCTGATCGCGGAGTTTCTCATCTCCATGGGGCTCATGCTGGTGGTGCTGACGGTATCGAACTCGCGGAACTACGCGCGCCTCACGGGCCTGTGTGCGGGCTGCGTGGTGGCGCTCTACATCACCTTCGAGGCGCCGCTCTCGGGTATGAGCATGAACCCCGCGCGAACTTTCGCCTCGGCGGCGGCCGGCGGCAGTTGGGCGCATGCGTGGATCTACTACACGGCGCCGGTCCTGGGGATGCAGGCAGCGGTGGAAATCTACCTGCGCTTCAGGTCCGCGCGAACGATCAAGTGCGCCAAGCTTGACCATCCCGACCACGTGCGCTGCATCCACTGCGGTTACGAACCGGCGGCGAGGGGGGATAGGCAGACAGGGTTAGCAACCACCTCATGAACGACCACAGTGCCAGGTTCGCGCTGCGAGTGGCCCGCGCCAACCAGATCGCCACCTGGATGGCGCGCGCCGGCGACCTGTGGCGGGTGTGCGAGCTGACCCTGGCGCCGCTCTTCGACCTGCTGCTGAGGCTGTGGCTGGCGCAGAAGTTCTGGGTGTCCGGGCTGCTCAAAGTAACGAACTGGCAGACAGCTCTGCTGCTCTCGGCCAACGAATATCCGGTGTCCTGGCTCGACCCGGTGACGGCGGCCTATCTCGGCGCCGCCATCGAGATTCTCTGTCCGATATTCCTGGCTGTGGGTCTGGCCACGCGGGCGGCGGCTGTGCCGCTGCTCGCGTTGTCGCTGGTGATCCAATACGAATACCGGGCGCTCAACGAGCAAGTCTTCTGGGCGGTCTTGTTTGGCTGGTACGTGGTGATGGGGGCCGGGGCGCTGTCGCTGGATCGCATGATCGCCCGGGGGTTCGGCGACTCTGCCCTGCCTCTCGCCGGCCTGCTCAGCCGCAGCCTTGCAGCACTGACGCGGAAGGTCGGTCCCTATTACCGGTTGTTCATACGGACCTGGCTGGCGTTGATCCTGGCCGCACCGGCGCTTTCTTCCATCATCCCCCTCGCGGCGGTATCACCATTCGGTTACCAGTATCAGGCGTCTTTCGCTGCCACGGGGTTATTACCATCGCTGGCGCCGGTGCTTGGAGTCATCTGTCCGGTCCTGCTGGTACTGGGGTTGGCTACCCCGGTCGTGGCCGTGGTGGCGGCGTTGATCGTAGTGAGTGTCGTCATGTATCCGGGCGCCACGGCGCTCGCACGCATCGATTACTTGTACTGGTTGCTGCTGCTGGGCCTGGTTCTGCTGCAAGGTCCCGGTCCCCTGTCGCTGGATCACTTAATCAAGAAAGCACTGCGCCGGGTCTTTCCGCAACTGGAGGGCAAGCCGGCGGTTTCGCTGGACAGCCTGCCGCACGTGGTCATCGTCGGTGCCGGGTTCGGAGGCATCAGCGCCACGCGCGGTCTGCGGCTGGCCGCCTGCCGGGTGACCCTGGTCGACGCACACAACTACCACCTGTTCCAACCGCTGCTGTATCAGGTAGCGACGGCCGCCCTGTCACCGGCGGACATCGCGGCGCCGATCCGTGGATTGTTTCGCGATCAGTTCAATGCCCGCGTGCTGCTCGGCCGGGTCACCAGTGTGGATACGCAGAACAGTCAGGTCATCATAGGTGAGCAGCGGCTGCCCTACGATTATCTGGTGATCGCCACTGGGGCACGTCACGCCTATTTCGGACGCGACGAGTGGGAGAGCATCGCGCCGGGCCTGAAACAGATCGACGATGCGACCGCCATCCGCCGCCGCCTGCTGCTGGCGTTCGAACGGGCGGAGAATTCCACCGACCCCGACGAACAGTGCCGCTTGCTCACCTTCATCATCGTGGGCGGCGGTGCGACCGGTGTAGAACTCGCCGGGGCGATCGCCGAACTCGCCCGTCACGGCATGGAACGCGACTTCCGCAACATCGATCCGGCCGCCGCCCGGGTGATGCTGATTCAAGCCGCGCCGCGCCTGCTACCGACTTTCCCGGAACAACTCTCCGCCGTGACCGAGCGCTCGCTCTGCCGCCTGGGTGTGGATGTGCGCACCGGCAGCCGCGTCGAGCACATGGATGAGGCGGGAGTAATCGTCAACGGTCAGCGCATCGAGTCGCGTACCGTGTTCTGGGCTGCGGGCGTGATGGCCTCGCCGGCCGCGCAATGGCTAAACGCCGAGAGTGACAGCGCCGGTCGTATCAAAGTTGAGCCGGATCTCAGCGTGCCAGGCCTGGCCAATGTCTACGCCATCGGCGATACGGCGCTCTCCAACGGCTGGGTGGGCCAGACGGTGCCGGGCCTGGCCCCCGCCGCCAAGCAGGGCGGGGCGTATGTGGCCGCACAGATACGGGCGCGCATCGAGGGACGCAAGCCACTGCGGCCGTTCAAGTACCGCCACCTGGGGAGCCTCGCCACTATCGGTCGCAAGGCGGCGGTGGCGGATTTCGGCTGGCTGCGCGTGAGTGGCGCGCTGGCGTGGTGGTTATGGGGTGCGGTGCACGTGCTGTTCCTGGTCGGCACCCGCAACCGATTATCGGTGGCAATGCAGTGGTTTTGGGCGTATCTCACCTTTCGCAGCAGCACCCGGCTGATTACCGGCACGGGCGAGCCCCAGTCGCGCAGTGCCGTCAGCGGCTGAGCGCAGGAGGTGATCCGGTGATAAGACCCATAACCGAACGCTTCGACGCCATCATCATCGGTTCCGGCCAGGCCGGCAAGCCGCTCGCGCTCGCCTTCGCTCGAGCGGGCTGGAAGACTGCCATCATCGAGCGGCAGTACGTGGGCGGCACCTGCATCAATGTAGGTTGCACCCCCACGAAGACGATGGTAGCGAGTGGTCGCGTGGCCTACCTCGCCCGTCGCGCAGCAGACTACGGCGTTCGCACGGGAGCCGTGTCAGTGGACATGGCCAAAGTACGGCAGCGCAAGCAGGCGATCGTGGAGAGCTTCCGCGCCGGCAGCCAGCAGCGCCTCGAAAAGACCGAAGGCGTGAGCCTGCTGTTCGGTGAAGCGAGCTTTACCGGTTCGCACGCGCTGGAAGTGCGTATGACAGGTGGCGGTAGCCGCGTCCTGGCTGCGGACAGGATCTTCATCAACACCGGAGGCCGACCGGAGAAACCACCTGTGCCGGGTCTGGATCAGGTGCCTGTTCTCGATTCTACGTCGATTATGGAATTGGACGTGTTGCCGGAACACCTGCTGGTGCTGGGCGGCGGCTACATCGGGGTGGAGTTCGGACAGATGTTTCGTCGCTTTGGCAGTCGCGTCAGCGTCGTGCAGCGAGGGAAGCAGTTGCTGCCGCGGGAAGATGAAGACGTGGCGGCGGAAGTGGCCAGAATTTTTGAGGACGACGGTGTTGAAGTGCTGCTGGAAACGGCAGCGCAACGGGTGGCACAGGCCTCCGATGGAGGCATACAACTGACCGTCAAAACGCCTGCCCGAGAACGCATCCTCGCCGGCTCGCATCTGCTGGTCGCCGCCGGACGCAGGCCCAATACTGACCGTCTGAATCTGGCGGTGGCCGGCGTGCACATCGACAAGCATGGTTACGTCCAGGTCAACGAACGGCTGGAAACCAATGTGTCGGGTATCTATGCCCTGGGCGACGTGAAGGGCGGGCCGGCATTCACCCACATCTCCTACGATGATTTCCGGGTCATCCGCGCCAATCTGCTCGAGAGCGGCAACGCCACCGTCAATGGTCGGCTGATACCCAATACCGTGTTTCTGGATCCGCAACTGGGCCGCGTGGGATTAACGGAGACCGAGGCCATAGCGCAGGGCCGTCGTATCCGCGTGGCGAAGATGCCCATGACCTGGGTGGCCCGGGCGCTGGAGATGGATGAAGCGCGCGGCTTTATGAAGGCGATCATCGATGCTGACACCCGGCAGATCCTCGGTTGTGCCGTCCTCGGTATTGAAGGCGGAGAGATCATGGCGATGCTGCAGATCGCAATGATGGGCAAGATCCCATATCCGGTGCTCAAGGAGGCCGTCTTCGCCCACCCGACGCTGGCGGAAGGGCTGAACACGCTGTTTACACAACTGGACGGGTAACCCGCACCGCCTGCGAGAGGGGTTCGGTACAAGTGCACGGCATCGTCATCTTGGGGCGGCGTTTGCAGTGGTGTGGAGAGCGAATAAGAAATTTACACGCTCTTTTCGTTATCGAGGGACGCATCGGCGGGCGGCGCGCCAGGGCGTTTCAGACACGCCTCCATAACAGGTTAAAAACATTATGCGATCGAATCATAGAGGGGAAATCGCACGGGGACAGTCCGCTCTGCTCAAAGTGCGCCGGGGCAAATCCTAGGTTCTGCAGGTAACGAACCAGGTCCATTGGGTCTTGCTCAATCGTTTTCATGGCCGCGGGTGAGAATTCGCTGAGCACGACGGAGGTATTCTGCAAGGTTCTCTCCGCTCCTAGTAAAGCAGGGTATTCGTACCCTTCGATGTCGATCTTTAAGAACTTCACCGGCTCCCTCTCTAATCCCAACTTTTGGAGAAACTTATCCAGCACCACCGTTTTCACCTCAACGCATCCCGTAGATCTCTCGTGGGGTATGAACGAGTGCCTGCCGAGGTTATAGCTCTTGTAAAGGTGCAGTGTCTTTACCGACTCTTCTTGGTCCAGGCCCAGGTTAAAGGCTTGTATGTTTTGCCGCCGGTTGAGGCGGATGTTGTGTTCCAGCAGCGAGAAGTTCAAGGGGTCGGGCTCGAAGGAAAGCACGGTTGGCCGAGCCTGAGCGGAGAGCACTAAGGAATACCAGCCTATGTTGCTGCCGATATCGATGAGCAGGTCGTGGTCTCGCAAGTCCAGGCTGTGCAAAAGATAATCGGTGATAAAGTCCTCGGCGTAGACCCCGTGCTTGTAGTAAATATCCCTGCCGACCCCATCGCGAATAAAGAATTTGAATTGAAGCCCGTACTTAGGGCAGTCCGCCACCAAGAATTTCTTGTGGGCGATAAACCGGTAGAACAAATGCTTCAAGCGGTTGAAAAAAAGCTGGGTACGGGCCATTTAACACGGTGCCTTTGAATTTCTTTTCCCGGCGCTCATACGACCAGGTCGAGGGATGCGACGACGGAATCCTTTAAATTGGGCGTAGGGTCAGGGGAGCGGATCTCTCACTGGGGTACTTTGCCATAGAACGAGGCCCACTGGGTAAGGGCGCTGGGCGGACCGGCTATGAGATCGCGGCGGGCGAGGGCATAGAGGTCTTCGATCGGTACGCCAGCACCCGGAGCTATTGTCAAATCTGGTGTATGGCAAGTTGATCAGGCGGCGACCTTATTCTGCAACCCATTTTCGCTCAGGCGGTGGGTAACTGGGTAAACTGTGGCTGCTTCTGAGAGAGGAGGCGGTCATGAAACGACGTCAGTGGAAGCCGGAAACGAAGGCATTGATTGTCTTGGGGGCCTAAAGGGACGCCCGGTGAGCGAGTTGTGCGCGACATACCAATGGCGCGATCAGTTTCTCTCGAATGCTTCGCGAGCCTTCGCGGCGCAGCAGGCAGACCAGCGGGTGGAAATATTTGAAGCGCGAGAATGAGCGGCTGAAAGCCTTGGTCGGTGAGCTCACCTTGGAGCTTTAAAGAAGCGACGCGGTGCTGTCATGATCCGCGGTCCTTATCTGAAAGTGGCCGCCGGCAATGAGAAGCGGCGGCAACGCATCCGAGAGCTGAAAGCTGAACATCCGTTTTTGGGCTATCGACGCAGCTGGACGCTATTGGGTGTACATCGATCAGCGCCTGGTTAATCGCAACGGGGTCTAATGAAGGAGACGCCGCTTACTGTGCTGCCGAACCGCCGGCTCAAAGCTCGGCGCACCGTGACCTGCAAGCCCCGCGCGACGGTACCCAATCATGACCAAGGTCATGGTAGAAGGGTTCGGATGGGTGTACGTGGTGATCGTGCTCGACTGGTATACCAAAAAGGTGGTTGGCTCCTACGGGGAGCTGCAGTGCCGGAGCTGGCAATGGCTCATCGCGCTCAACCGTCAATTTCCCGAAGGGGCGCGTGGCCACGGTCTGCATTGGATCTCAGACAATGGCTCGCAGCCCACCTCGGTCGCCTTCATGCATGCTTGCAGTGTGCTGGGGATCGCACAGGCATTCACCAGCTACTCCAATCCGAAGGGCAGTGCCGACACCGAACGCTTCACGCGAACTCTGGAGGAAGATCTCGTCTGGTTACGGATAAGAAGTATGAGGTGCTCACAGAAGGCAGTGGTCTGCCCCAATGAGGATTTGCACCTTTCGAGTGAATAGGATTCTTGATACATTCAAAGGTTAGATGGAATTCTCTCCCGACATTCGCCAGTGGAGCGAGCCAGGTGACGCCTAGGGACCTTCAAATATTCTTACACGACCGCATTCGCCGATTGCGAAAGTGGTGGGATCCGAATTTCGAGCAGAGGAAGGTACTTGACGTCGGCTCGGGACACCGCCCTCATCGAGACGCAACGCATCTAGTGGACCTCCACTTGGAAGACAACACTGAACGCGGGAAAAAACTCAAGAGTCTCGGAAAATATTTGATCCAGGCGAATATCGAGGCGCTGCCGTCTGGCTACATCGAAACGCCGGACCCATTTTATGAGCAAGGGTACGGTTATCCGAAGCGAGAACGTGGTTGGTCATTCCATCGTTGGTACGTTTGGTTGTCTGCTGATCGTACACTCATCTTCGAGAAAAAGACTGAGCAAGCAGCGGATCACTACTGTAACTGCCGACATGCCAGTTTTGTACGCAAGATCTATGAGAAACTCACAGATCTCAACAAACTTCATAAGATTCTCCCAAGGGAATGCAACTATACATGTTTGGACTGGGCAGAAAGATTCGAATTCCGGGTCATTTCGGATCACGACCCGGAGGGTCATGCAGTGGTTTCTGGCAAAAAAGAATATAGACCGTATAAACCGGTATCCGCGACAGACGGTGGGTTAGAGCCGGATCGGGCAGAACAACTGTCTCAGTCGCCCTGTCGGTGGCTGGGTAGAGGCCGAAACCGTGACTGACTGAGACGGGCCTCGCTTATTTTTATGAAAATGGCGTCGTTTTAGGTTGCAGTCTGGCAGGTCTACAGAGTCGGTAAACACAAACGCCACCACATCCAACATGGAACACTCACCCAATGTTACCCAGGGCCAGCAGCTACTCATCGTCGGCCCCTCCTGGGTTGGGGATATGGTCATGGCGCAAAGCTTGTTTCGCCTGTTGATCAAACAGCATTCTGATCTCGCGATCGATGTGCTCGCCCCAACGTGGAGCCTGCCCTTGCTCGCGCGCATGCCGGAGGTGCGCAGCGCTCGCGAACTGCGCTGGGGACACGGTGACCTTAAGGTTGCAGGGCGTTATCGGTTCGGACGGAGTCTGCGAGCCATGGGCTATACCTGGAGCATCGTGTTGCCCAATTCCTTTAAATCGGCCTTGGTACCTTTTTGGGCCCACATCCCGCGTCGCACGGGCTACCTGGGCGAGGGACGCTGGGGATTGCTCAATGACGTGCGGCGCTTGGATAAAAGCCGTTTGAAGATGACGGTACAGCGCTTCGTGGCCCTGGGGCTGCCCTCGGACGC
Source organism: Chromatiales bacterium (assembly GCA_052388435.1). Classification (GTDB taxonomy): domain Bacteria; phylum Pseudomonadota; class Gammaproteobacteria; order JAJPIJ01; family JAJPIJ01; genus JBQTIC01. The sequence goes on from JBQTIC010000043.1 coordinate 39,114, forward strand.
TCCGTTTCCTGAATCCTTTCCGTTACCGAGCCTGAGGGTAGAGCCTAGTTCTGTGGCGCGCAGCCTCAAGGCCCTGCGCCTGGAGCGACCTCGGCGTCTCCTCGCCCTGTGCCCAGGGGCTGAGTTTGGGCCGGCGAAACGCTGGCCGCCGGAATATTTTGCTGAGATCGCTCGGCGCATGCGGGCTCAGGGCTGGATGGTGTGGGTGTTCGGTTCGGAACGGGACTCGGAAGTGGCCCGCACGGTTTGCGACAAGGTGGGTGACGGGTGTGTAAACTTGGCCGGACGCACCTCGCTTGGCGAGGCCATTGACCTACTGTCACTGGCCTGTACCGTGCTGAGCAATGATTCGGGTTTAATGCATGTGGCCTCGGCGCTCAATCGCCCGCTCGTTGCGCTGTACGGATCTTCAGATCCAGGCTTTACCCCTCCCCTCAATCCCACCGCCCGAATCGAATACTTGGGGCTACCCTGTAGTCCTTGTTTTAAACCGATCTGCCCCTTGGGCCATCTCAATTGCCTCAAGAGGCTCGAACCGGAGCGGGTGCTGGCAGCCATAGAACTACTCCAGTGAGCTGTCAACAAGGCAATGCACGACGGCTGCGCGCCCAACTGCCCTTCGAATGCACTCGGGACAGGCGTGCGCCTGTCGATTCGGTAGGTGCTCAACCCTGGAGACCCTAGGCTTGCGGCCAACTCAGAATACAGAAGAAACGCAATACGAGAGAAACAGCGATTCAATTGTCTGGTGTCTTGGCTTCATTCCTTCCGTTACAATCACATCCTCGCATGCGACCGGCCACAAGGGTTTTGATTGGAGGTGGTTGGCGCAGACGATAAGGCATGACCCCGAGGGCCACCGAGATTCGGAAGTTTCCACTTCGATTCTTACCAGCGGCATTTTCCTTCTCTGTGTTCGTGGTCGCTGAGCCAAGAGATGGCACCTAACATCGCGTTCCAGGAGGCGCACCAAAAAGGGCGCTTCCCTGCACTTCGACAATATGTCTCGCGGCTCGCCGGGCGGCTGCACGCCTCTGGGGCTTAATGCGACGTTTCGGGGCCAAGCCCGGTGCGAGTTAGCGGTTTCACGTTTATCCGCAACGGAACCCTGCTCGGGTATCCATTCGTGGAGAGTATCCGTTCCGCCTTGCCGCTATGCGATGAATTCGTGGTCGCAGTGGGGTTAAGCGAGGACGATACCCTGGCCCGGGTACAGGCTATCGGGGATCCGAAGCTGCGCATTCTGGGCACTCAATGGAACGAGCAGATGAGGGCTAAGGGTTTCGTCTACGCTCAGCAGAAAATGATCGCCCAGTTTAACTGCACCGGGGATTGGGCCTTGTATCTCGAATGCGATGAGGTTCTGCATGAGGAGGATTTGCCTGCCATTAGCGAAAGCATGAAACGGCATCTGGCCGATCCTCGCATCGAAGCGCTGGCCTTCGACTATTATCACTTTTTCGGCAGCCCGGATTGGATCGCCGTAAGTCCGGGGTGGTATCGGCGGGCGCCGCGGATCATCCGCAACACGATACGGAGTTATTCGCCCGATGGGCTTTTTTTCGTAGTCATGGACCGAAATAAGCAGGGCCGTTATCCTCGGGCGGCGCTCGCGGGTGCAACCATCTACCACTACGGCCACGTGCGCTCCGCCGCCAAAATGCAGGCGAAGACCGAAAAGGTGAGCCGGTATTGGGGACACGCCCCACCCCCGTTTACTCATTACGCCATCGACCCCAAGGCCCTGCGTCCGTTTTGCGGCCGGCATCCTGCGGTGATGCGCCGGTGGTCGATGGAAGAGGCGGAACGGGGGTTTCAGCCAGATCTGAGCTATAGGCCAAACCGGCGTGAACGTCGGTACCGGCTTATGATGCACGTCGAGGAGTGGCTGGGAGTGGATCTCAGCCGAAAACACTTCAAGCTGGTCCAAGACTGAATCGGCTATGGATTGGAATAGCGGGATTTTAAATGTGGAAATTGCACAGGCTGGAAGTGTCCGGTAGTGAATGCTGCGCTCGAGGAGACGATTTCAGATATGCTGAAACAAGGGATGATACGCCTGTACATCTTTTGGTTATATATCCCGCTTCGCAGGCTTGCCCATGCGTTCCGAGATTCAAGCCGCAGGCTCAGGGCCACCTTAGGGCTGAGACCTTCCCAGCCACCCTCAATGCTCCCATCACTGCCGTGGAGGAGTCTGTGCGGCTCTTCCGGCACCACGTTCAAGGAGCTTAAGAAGGTGGACGGGAATGTCGATCTGGCTGAATTGGCCGTGTTAAATGCGTTATGCCGAACACTGAAGCCAAAGAATATCGTGGAGATAGGGACATTTGATGGCAGGACAACCCTGAATCTTGCCCTGAATTCAAATGCGCAGGTACTCACGCTCGACCTTCCCTGCAATGCAGAGACCGTGTTTCAGGTAACAGCTGCAGATGAAAAGTATGTCAACAAGCCATTGCCTGGCGCACGGTTTTCATCCCCTCCCAATAACAGCCTGCCCTGCGTTGGGAGAATTACCCAACTGTACGGTGACTCTGGAGCGTTTGACTTCTCTCCGTGGTATGGGAAGATCGACTTTGTTTTTCTGGACGGCGCGCATAGTTATGAATATGTGGCCAGTGATACCAACATCGCACTGAGGCTGCGAAGGCCAGAAAGTGGAATCATAGTATGGCACGATTACGGGGTATGGCCCGATGTCACCAGAGTTCTTCACGAACTGAGGAAGAGAATGCCCTGGCTCCCGCTGGTTCACATCAGAGATACCAGCCTCGTAGTTCTCGGGCAGGGGCAGTTCAGGGGAGACTGTATAAGAGCCAGCGGATAGGGCCCACCCGCGGGATGACGTGATCGACCAGGGGGGCTGCCTTCTCCGCCATGCCCCGCGCCCGGTAGGCGATCCCATGGGACGGTCGGCGCAGCGCGGGCGCAGAAACCCGTGGGCTACTATGTCACAGTCGAGGAAATCATCGAACTCCTCTTTGACAAAAGTCGGGCAATGCCGCGCGATGCCCACGATGTAACCGGCATCGTGCCGTTCACACGAAGTAAATGGCACCCAACCAGGCACTAGCCGCCAGGAAGAGGCGGCACAGGGATTTAAGCCCGCTCGAGGCTATGTGCCCAGCCGGCGTGAACGCCGGTTACCGGTTCATGATGCACGTCGAGGACTGCCTGGGAGTGGATGTCAGCCGAAAGCACGTCAAGTTGGTGCGTGGCTGAATCGGCCATGGATTGGTATAGCTGGCGCCGTCGGTGTGATGAGGCGAGCCGCTGGATGGCTGTCGCAACGGCCTTCAGCCTGGTGGTATCGACCGCGCTCTGCACGGTAACGATGGTGCTTTTCCTTGTGTTTTGGATCGCAGGCGGGGGATATCGGGCGAAGCTCGCCCGGATCCAGGCGCAACCGATCGCGATTTCGTCTTTAGCTCTATTGCTGATGCTGATGCTCGGTGTCGCATATTCGTCCGCTGCCCCCGCCCAAGCCCTGGACACCCTGCGTTCCTACCGGGAGCTTCTGTATATCCCGCTATTGCTCACCGTGTTCAATGAGCCGCAATGGCAGCGTCGCGGTTATTATGCTTTTCTCATCGCCATGGCGTTAACGCTGATCGTATCTTATGCCAAGTTCTTTGGCTGGCTCCCCTTTGGAGACCCACATAACGAGAATGCCGTATTTAAGGGCCGGATTGCCCACAGTCTGCTGATGGCTTACGCAATCTATTTGTCGGCCGAGCACTTTATGCAGCAAGGGCGTTGGCGCTGGTTATGGGGGAGCCTGGCGGCCCTTGGCCTCGTCAACTTACTGCTTATGATAGGGGGGAGAACTGGCTATTTGGTGTTTTTCGCCCTAATCGTGCTCTTCATGTATCGTCATTGGCGCTGGCGAGGGCTGCTCGGCTCGGGGTTGGTTGTGGTCGGGCTCGTCCTCATTGCTGCCTATAGTTCCGACATTTTTCGCGCCCGGATGGGAGAGATGATACTCGACCTTAAGAGTCCCGAAGCGCCCATGGCGATCACTCCCGGCCGTGTGCGGCTCGAATTTTATCGTAGTACCTTGGGACTCATCATGCGCCATCCCATGCTCGGTGGCGGCACAGGGAGCTTTATTCCCGAGTATGCGGAGCTTGCAAAAGAGAGGGATCTCTATCCGACCGACAATCCTCACAACGAATTCCTGCTCATCACCACTCAGCTAGGCGTCCTCGGATTGGTGCTCTTGCTAATGCTGGGCTATCGCCAGTGGCGCATGAGCTATGGACTCAGACCCGAGTATATGGCGGCCGCGCAAGGGCTGGTCGTCACCATGGCAGTCGGCAGCCTCTTCAATTCTTTGCTCTTGGATTCTACCGAAGGGCATTTTTATGCCTTGCTAACGGGAATTTGTTATGGGAGCTTCAACGGCAAGTGACCCGATTAAGCGTCATTGTCATCACCAAGGACGAAAGCGCCGACATCCGCGCCTGCCTTGATTCGGTGCGCTGGGCGGACGAGATTGTGGTGGTGGATGGCGGTAGCCGGGACGATACGGTCGCCATCTGCCGCGAATACACCGACAAGGTTTATATCTGTAATGATTGGCCTGGATTCGGCCCCCAAAAGAATCGGGCCTTGAGCTGCGCCACCGGCGAATGGGTTCTTTCGCTAGACGCGGACGAGCGTGTATCGCCCGCGCTGCGAAAAGAGATCGAACACGCGATAGTCTCGGAGCGCTTTGTCGGCTATGAGATCCCACGGCGTTCTAGCTACTGTGGCCGCGTGCTGCGCCACGGGGGATGGTGGCCGGATCATGTGCTCCGTTTGTTCAAGAGGGAACAGGGTCGCTTTTGGAATAGACGGGTCCATGAAAAGGTTATCATGAGAGGAGCGCCAGGACGTTTGCAAGAACCGTTGATCCATAAGACCTTTGGTTCACTGGAGGAGGTCCTGGACAAGATAAACAGCTATTCCAGCGAGGGCGCCCGGTTGTTCTATGAGCAGGGGAAGCGGGCAGGCTTAGGGGCTGCCCTGGCTCACGGATTATGGGCCTTTATCAGGACCTATTTTTTGAAAGCGGGGTTGCTGGATGGCCGGGAGGGTTTGATGCTCGCGATCTCAAATGCGGAAGGCACTTATTACCGCTATCTAAAGCTCGCTTACCTCCTCGATCGAAAAGAGCGTTCTGGCCCTGAATGACAACGGCTTTGTTTTTCTCCCAAGGGGCTACGGTAGTTTTGCCGCGGCATGTCACGGGCGCTACGCGCATGAGTCATGTCCGTTTCCTCACGATAGACCTTAGCGTGAGCTCCTCGGACGAGCTATTAGTTCAACGGACTACTGACTCAGGACACTAGTCGCGAGCATCCCTCTGGTTCTGAGTCTCAATCACTGCGAATGCAGACCGGCTGAAGCCGGGACTCCGACTTTCCCGAAGGCGCGGCTACAGACCAGTAAACCACGATGAAAATTCTCGCCATCCATTTTAAGTATCTGGGTGATGCAGCCAT